>DATJIA010000300.1:0-8776 GCA_035493675.1 Kofleriaceae bacterium
CGAGATCGCGATGACAGATGTGCGCGTAGGTCGCGGCCGGCGTCGCGTGGGTCACGCGCGTGGTCGTGACGACGCCGGTCGCCCAGCCGAGCGCCTTCGCCTGCTCGAGGAGGGTCGGCACCGGCGTGCCGTTGGCGCCGTTCATCGCGCAGTTGTCGACGGTGTTGTTCGCGCCCGGCGGGATCGCCTTGGTCTCGGCGCTCATCGCGATCACGTCGTTGTCCATCTTCACGCCGGTCATGTACGCGGACATCGACGGCGCGCTGTCGGTGACGAGCGCGTTCTTCGAGTACGTCCTGACCCAGCCGGTGTACGGCAGCGTGTCCATCGTGAGATCGCCGTCCTCGCCCTCGCTGTAGATGCGCGCGGCGGTGATCGTCGCGACGCCCATGCCGTCGCCGAGGAAGAAGATCACGCGGGTGGGCGGCGCGGCTTGCACGGGCGCGTCGGGCGCCGGCGGCTGGACGTGCGCATCGGGCGGGCCCTCCTCGGGCGGCTTCGGGTTGTCGCCGCACGCCGCGACGAACGCGAGCACGGCGCAGACGATCGAGACGGATCGATTCATGCGATGTGGATTACGCGCGCGTCGATCGCCATCGCGGCGCGTGAATGCAACGACTCGGTGCCGCGTGTGTGGCCGTCTCGTCGCGAGATCTGCGACCGATCGTTTGCAGAGCCGTTGCGATCGCGCCGCACGGCATTCGCGATCGCGCCACGCTCCCGCCGCAACGTGGATCGCGAGGGAGGTCGAAGATGGCGCGATACCAGGTCCGCAGTCTCAGGTCCGCCGACTTCGCGACGCTCGAGGCGCTCGAGCGCGAGGTGTTCGGCGCCGCCGGTGAAGCCGTGCTCTGCCCGCACTACCTGCGGCTGTGCACCGAGTTCTTCCCCGACTCGTCGTTCCTCGTCTTCGACGGCGAGCTGGCGGTGGGCTACCTCTTGTCGTTCGTGCGCGACGATACCCGCGAGGCGTACTGCACGACGCTCGCGGTGCGCGAGGAGTACCAGCGCGGACGCGCGACCGCGCTCCTGATCGGCGCGTACGTGCGCGCGATCGCGCCGCGCGTCGACGCGTGCTGGTTCACGGTGAAAGACGACAACCTCGCGGCGCGGCTGCTCCATCAGATGCTGGGCGCGCGCGAGGTCGAACGCCGTCGCGACTTCTACGGTCCGGGCGACGACCGGATCGTGTCGCGGATCGATCGCGAGGCGTTCGAGAAGCTGCGCGCGCGCTACCAGCGGCTCGAGTCGCTGGCGGAGGCCGCGTGAAGGTCTCGAGGATCGCGGGCCGAGCGGCGCGGACTGGCTTCGCGCTGTTCGCCGCGATCGGAGAGGTGCGCCTGCGCGTCGCGCCGACGCCGCGCGCGCGGGCGCGACGCATGCACGCGCTGTGCGCGGAGGTCGCGTCGATCCACGGCCTGCGCGTCGCGGTGATCGGCGCGCTGCCCGACGAGCCGTGCGTGCTCGTCGCGAATCACCTGAGCTACCTCGATCCGATCGTCGTCGGCGCGCAGCTCGGCTGCTTCGCCTTGGCGAAGCGCGAGGTCGCGAGCTGGCCGGTGATCGGCCCGGCCGCGTCGCAGCTCGGCGCGATCTTCGTCGACCGGGCCTGCGTGCACAGCCGCGCGGCCGCCTTGCTCGGATCGATCCGCGCCTTGCGCGCGGGCGTGCCGGTCTTGAACTTCCCCGAGGGCACGACCACCGACGGCCGCGCCCTGCTTCCGTTCGCGCCGGGCATCTTCGGCGCGGCGCGGATCGCCGCCGTGCCGGTCGTGCCGATCGCGATCACGTACGGGACGCCGCGCGCGGCGTGGATCGGCGGCGAGACGTTCCTCCCCCACTACGCGCGGACGGCGTCGCGGTCGTCGTTGTCCGCGGTGATCCGCGTCGGCCGCGCGATCGATCCGTACTCGTTCGCCTCCGCGCACACGCTCGCCGCGCACGCGCGCCGCGCGGTGATCGATCTCCTGCGACCCGAACCCGAGGATCCCCATGTCCCAAGCGAGCGCTTCGTCATACCTCCGCCACGGCCAGACGCCGTTCTTCCGCTTGCCGAGCATCGACTTCGCGTCGCCTGAGCGCGAGCGCTACCGCGCGTTCGACGCGATCGTCCTCGGCGTGCCGCACGACGGCGGCACGACGTACCTGCCGGGCGCGCGGCTCGGGCCGTATCACGTGCGGCGCGTGTCGGCGCTGGTCGAGAGCTATCACCCGGGCCACGGGCTCGACGTGTTCGGGACCATCCGCGTCGCGGACGGCGGCAACGTCGTGTTCCCGCCGTTCGATCGCGGCGCGATGCGCGAGGCGGTGCAGCAGGAGATCGTCGCGATCGCGGCCTCCGGCGCGGCGCCGTTCGTCGTCGGCGGCGATCATTCGATCACGCTGCCGATCCTGCGCGCGATCGCGAAGGTCCACGGGCCGGTCGCGTTGATCCACGTCGACGCGCACCTCGACACGTCGACGGCGGAGACGTGGGGCGACGACCTGCATCACGGCACGCCGATCCGCCACGCGATCGCGGAGGGGCTGATCGCGCCGCGGCAGCTGCACCAGATCGCGCTGCGCGGACCGTGGAAGGATCACGCCTCGGGCGAGCTCGCGACCGCGCACGGCGGCGTGCGCGTCACCGCCGACGATCTCGGCGAGATCGGCGCGACCGATCTCGTCGCGGATCTGCACGCGCGCATCGGCGAGCGCCCGGTCTACGTCAGCTTCGACATCGACGCGATCGATCCGGCGTTCGCGCCCGGCACGGGCACGCCGGTGCCGGGCGGGATCACGTCGCGCGAGGCGCTGCGCTTGGTCCGCGAGCTCGGAGGGTGCCGGCTCGTCGGCATGGACGTCGTCGAGGTCGCGCCTGCGCTCGATCACGCGGACATCACGTGTCACCTGGCCGCGCACCTCGTCTACGAAGGGCTGGCCGTCCACGCGAGGAGGTTCTGATGTTGGGAGCGTTGGGAGCGATCGCGATCGAGAGCCGCGCCTCGCGCGCGGAGGACCTGGAGTCGCGCGCGCGGCACGCGTCGTGGATCGCCGGCGAGGCGCTGGCGGCGTGCGGCCTGTGGGTCCGCGCGATCGACGGCAGCGCCGCCGGATCGATCATCTGCGTCGCCGAGGCGGACGCGCCGCGCGTGCTCGCGGTGCTCGCCGCCGCGCCGGCCTTGCCGGTCGCCGACGCGCTGCCGTGGTCGGTGCGCACGGTCCTGCGCGTGCTCGGCGTGCCGATGATCGACGCGCCGATCCCCGGCGTGCGCGCGCTCGTCGCCGGCGACGGCTTCGATGCGACCAACGCGCATGTGATCGAAGAGCCGACCGGCTATCGCGTCGTCTTCACGCCGCGCGCATGAGCCTGCTCGAGCTCGACGCGATCGCCGTCCTCGCGTCGTCGCCGCTCGCGCGCGCGGAGGTGATCGCGCGCGTCGGGGACCTGCCGATCCACGCGCTCGCCTTCGGATCGAAGGATCCCGCGGCGTCTTGCCTGATCATCACCGCGGGCGTGCACGGCCTCGAGCGCGTCGGCACGCACGTCGCGATCGCGTTCCTGCAGACCTTGATCGCGCAGCTCGCCTGGGACGAGGTCTTGCGCCGCTCGCTCGACGACTCGCGCATCGTCGTGCTGCCGCTCGTCAACCCCGGCGGCATGGCGGCGCGCACGCGCGCGAACCCGCACGGCATCGATCTCATGCGCAACGCGCCGTCGCACGACGAGGAGCCCGCGATGCCGCTGGTCGGCGGTCACCGGATCTCGCCGCGCCTGCCCTGGTACATGGGCCCGATCGGCGCGCCGATGCAGCTCGAGGCGCGCGTCTTGTGCGAGCTGGTCGAGCGCGAGGCCGGCGCGTCGCGGATCGCGATCGCGATCGATCTGCACTCCGGCTTCGGCACGATCGATCGGATCTGGTTCCCGTACGCGCGATCGCGGCGCCCGATCCAGCACGTCGCCGAGATCGTCGCGCTGCGCCGCCTGCTCGATCGCACGCTGCCCAACCACGTCTATCGCGTCGAGCCGACCGCGCGCGTCTACGCGATCCGCGGCGATCTCTGGGATCACCTCTACGATCGATCGTGCGCGCGCGGACGCGTGTTGCTGCCGCTGACCCTCGAGATGGGATCGTGGGCGTGGGTGCGGAAGAACCCGCTGCAGGCGCTGTCGCGGCTCGGGCCGTTCAACCCGACGGTGCCGCACCGGCTGCGCCGCACGCTGCGCCGCCATCTCCCGCTGTTCGAGCTCTTGCATCGCGCGGTGTGCTCCGCCGCGTCGTGGGTGCCGCGCGACGATCGTTCGCGCGCGCGCTTCGAGCGCGAGGCGTACGACGAGTGGTACTCACGCTGAGTCGCAGCGTTGATACGTGCGTGTCACGCGCGCGCGTCATCGCGATCGGAGACTCGCACGCGATGCGGGACGATCGGCTCATCGCGACGCTCGGCCGAGGGGGCATGGCCGAGGTCTTCCTCGCCGCGCGACGCGGCTTGCCCGGGTTCACCAAGCTGATCGTGATCAAGCGCCTGCGCGCCGATCTCGACGATCACGCCGACGCGGATCGGTACCGCGCGCTCCTCCTCGACGAGGCGCGGCTGTGCGCGCGCCTGCGCCATCCGCACATCGTGCAGACGTTCGAGGTCGACGAGGTCGAAGGCGTGCCGCACCTGTTCATGGAGTACCTCGAGGGCCAACCGCTCTCGCAGGTCATGGCCGTGCTCCATCGCGCGAAGAAGCGCATGCCCGACGCGATCGCGCTGCGCGTGATCGCCGACGTCCTCGACGCGCTCGACTACGCGCACGAGCTGTGTGACTACGACGGCGCGCCGCTCGGCGTCGTGCACCGCGACGTCTCGCCGCAGAACGTCTTCTGGACCTACGCGGGCGAGATCAAGCTGATGGATTTCGGCGTCGCGAAGCTCGCGCGCGGCCGCGCCGCGACCGAGGCCGGCACGATCAAGGGCAAGCTCGCGTACATGGCGCCGGAGCAGGCGCGCGGCGCGTCGGTCGATCGGCGCGCCGACGTCTTCGCGGCGGGCATCCTGTTGTGGGAGCTGCTCAGCGGCCGCCGCTTGTTGCGCGCGGAGACCGAGGCGCAGTCGCTGCACAAGCTGCTCTTCGAGCCGCTGCCCGCGCTCGAGGCGGTGCGCCCCGACGTCGATCCGCGCCTCGCCGAGATCTGCGCGCGCGCGCTCGAGCGCGACGTCGAGCTGAGATACGCGAGCGCGGCCGCGATGCGCTCGGACATCGAGCACGTGCTCGGCATGCGCGCGCCGCGCCGCGAGGATCTGGCGGCGTACGTCCAGCCCCTCTTCGTCGAGGAGCGGCGCGCGGTCGCCGTGCGGATCAAGGACGCGATCGCGGCGCAGGCCGCGGGCGACGACGTCTTGATCGATCTGCCGAGCGCGACCTCGGATCTGATCCCGACCCGCACGACCGGCCGCACCGCGCGCGCGCGACCGCCGACGACGACGCCGCTGCCGTCGGCGCTGCCGCCGGCGCGCTCGCGCAATTGGCTCGCGATCGCGACCTTGGTCGTGATCGGCGGATCGATCGGCGCGGCGTTCGCGATGCACGATCGATCCGCGCCCGCGCCCGCGTCGCTCGCGGCCGCCGCGCCGCCGCCGTCCGCGGCCCCTGCCCCGCCGCCGCCCGCGCTCCGCCTGTGCGGGTCGAACACGATCGGCGCCGAGCTCGCGCCGGCCTTGGTCGAGGCGTTCCTCGCCGATCGCGGCGCGACCTCGATCGCGCGCGCGAACGGCGCAGAGCCCGACGAGAAGATCATCACCGCGACGATCGATCGCGCGCCGATCGCGATCGACATCCACGCGCGCGGCTCGGCGACCGCGTTCGAGGGCCTGCGCGCGGGCGCGTGCGACGTCGGCATGGCGTCGCGCACGATCGACGACCAGGAGGTCGCCGCGCTCGGCGACCTGCGCTCGCCCGCGACCGAGCACGTGATCGCGCTCGACGGCATCGCGGTGATCGTCAACCCGAACAACCCGCTCGCCTCGCTCGATCGCGCGCAGCTGCACGACGTCTTCACCGGCGCGATCACCGACTGGTCGCAGCTCGGCGGCGCGCCCGGCGCGATCACCGTGCTCGCGCGCGACGACAAGTCCGGAACCTACGACACGTTCAAGCACCTCGTGCTCGGCAAGGATCCGCTCGCGGCGACCGCGCGCCGCTACGCCGCCTCCGATGCGTTGGCCGACGCGGTCGCGAGCGATCCGTCGGCGATCGGCTTCATCGGCCTCGCCTACGTGCGCAGCGCGAAGGCGCTCGCGGTCGGCGATCGCGGCGCGCCGCCGATGCTGCCGACGTCGTTCACGGTGACGACCGAGGACTACATGCTCGCGCGCCGCTTGTACTGGTACACGCCGACGCGGCCGACGTCGCCGTTGACCGCGGAGCTCGTCAGCTTCGCGCTGTCGTCGCGCGGCCAGGCGGTCGTGCAGCGCGCGGGCTTCGTCGATCTCACCGTCGGCATCGCCGACGCGCCCCGTTGCGATCTGCGCTGCCCGCGCCGCTACGCGCAGCTGGTCGCGCACGCGCAGCGCGCCTCGCTCGACTTCCGCTTCCGCTCGGGCAGCGATTCGATCGACAGCCGCGCGACGCGCGATCTCGATCGCGTCGTGCAGTTCCTCGGCGCGCACGCCGGCGCGAAGCTCGTGCTGCTCGGCTTCTCCGACGGCGCCGGCGATCCCGCGCGCAACCTCGCGCTGTCCCGCGCCCGCGCCCAGACGATCGCCGCCGAGCTCGCGCGCCGCGGCGTCCACGCCGCCGTCGTCGACGGTTTCGGCGCCGCGATGCCGGTCGCCCCGAACGCCACCGAAGCGGATCGCCAGCGCAACCGCCGCGTCGAGGTCTGGCTCGCGGGCGCGTAGCGCGAATGTCACCGCGCTGCGCGCCGAACGCGACGCGCATCTCCGATACCGCGATCGATGAAGACGCACGTTCCCCTGATCGTCGCCTCGGGCCTCGCGCTGTCCGCGCACGCCGCGCTCGCAGGCCATCCCCACCACCGCGCGCCGCTCTCGATCGCCGTGATCGGCGACATGCCCTACGGCACCTCGCCGACCGACACGGCGCAATTCGACGCGTCGCCGGCGTTCCTCGACGCGATCAACGCGGACCGAGCGGTCTCGTTCGCGATCCACGTCGGCGACATCCACTCGGGCAAGCAGTACTGCACCGAGGCGTACGACCGATCGATCTTCGATCTGTGGACGCAGCTCGCGGTGCCGCTCGTCTACACGCCGGGCGACAACGAGTGGGCGGACTGCCACAAGAAGGCCGAGGGCGGCGACGTCGTCGACACGTCGGGCAACCCGGTCGACTACGCGAACGGCGATCCGATCGCGAACCTCGAGCTCGTCCGCCAGATCTTCTTCGCGCGCGCCGGCCTCGCGCTCGGCGGCGGCGTGATGCCGGTCGCGACGCAGTCCTGGTTCTACGATCCGAGGCACCCCGACGACGCCGACTACGTCGAGAACGTGATCTTCGAGCAGCGCGGGATCGTGTTCGTCACGATCGACCTGCCCGGCGGCTCGAACAACGACCAGGACGTCTGGTACGGCGCGGCGACCGAGTCGCCCGCGCAGGCCGCCGAGCGCACCGCGCGCACCGGCGCCGACCAGCGCTGGCTCGAGACGGCGTTCGCGTTCGCGCGCGTGATCCGCGCGCGCGGCGTCGTGATCGTCGCGCAGGCCGACGTCTGGGATCCCGAGAAGGGCGCCGCGCACCAGACCGGCTACGAGCCGATCGTCGCGACCGTGGCGAACGGCGCGACGCAGCTCGGCGCGCCGGTGCTGATGCTGAACGGCGACTCGCACGCGTTCCTCTCCGACAACCCGCTGTCGCCGTCGGATCCGCTCGCGGCGATGCACCCCGGCTACGACGTCCCCAACTTCCACCGCATCGTCGTCCACGGCAGCACGCTGCCGCTCGAGTACCTGCGCTTGACCATCGACGGCGACCCCGCGGCCGGGGTCGAGACCTTCGGCCCGTTCTCGTGGGAGCGCGTCGCGCCGTAACCGCGATTTCGCGGGCGCGCCGTCTGGCTGCGACGAATCGGTCACACGACCGCCTGAACCTGGAGGTTCATGGCGGTCGACGAGCGCATGCCCTGGCCCAGCCCGCTCCTCAAGATCGTGGGCGACCAAGGCGTGGCCGGCGAGCTCGTGGACGGGTTGATCGGCGAGCTGCCGGGGACGATCGTGCTGCCGCTCGATCTGGGCGCGCCGCCGCCGGCCGCGGGCGTGCTGCTCGTGCGCTTGCGCGGTGACGAGCCCGAGACGTTCCTCGCCGAGATCGTCGCGTGGGCCGGACATCGCGTCGGCCTGCTCGCGTGCACCGCGACCGGCACGCCCGAGCCCGCCCTGGCCGCCGGCTTCGACGACGCCGTCGTCGTCGGGATCAGCGCGCGCGAGATCGCGGCGCGCGTGCGCGCGATCCATCGCCGCATCCGGCAGGCCGATCGCTCGGGCCGCCTCCGCTACGGACCGGTCGCGCTCGACGCCGACACCTTCACGATGTGGGTCGACGGCGAGGAGCACACGCTGACGATGCTCGAGCTCGCGGTGATGCGCGCGCTCGTCCGCGCGCACGGGCGCACGCTGACGCGCGACGATCTCCTCGACGCGGCGTGGGGCGACGCCGACCTCGAGATCTCGGAGCGCGCGGTCGACAACGTGATCCTGCGCCTCCGCCGCAAGCTGTCGCGCCCCAACGTGATCGAGACGGTGCGCGGCGTCGGCTTCCGGCTCGCGCCGTCGTAGCTTCGCTGCGACGAAG
>DATJIA010000301.1:0-27656 GCA_035493675.1 Kofleriaceae bacterium
ACGGAAGACGGAAGACGGACGACGGACGACGGCTAGATGCTCGCGCCGTCGAACTTCTCGACCGTGAGCCCATCGAGGTCGAAATCGTGCACGCAGCGCAGGTTGATCGCGACCATCTCGTTGCCCTTGCCGTCGGAGCCGTGCGCGAACGGACGCAGGCCGCAGGTGCGGCAGAACTGGTGATGGATGCGCTTCTTGCCGAACTGGTAGTCGCCGAGCGCGCCCTCGCCGGAGACGAGGGTGAAGGCGCTCCGCGGCGCGAAGACGAGCAGCGCGCCGGTGCGCCGGCAGATCGAGCAGTTGCACGACATCGCCTTCGTCGGCGGCTCCATCGTGACCTGGTAGCGGATCGCGCCGCAGTGACAGCTTCCTTCGTACGTCTTCATGCGCGTACGGTAGCGCCGCGCCCGCCGCGCGTATTGTAGAAACGCGACATGGATCCGCACCGCACGAACGCGATCCTGAACCCGCGCGCCGGCGCGGAGCGCTTCACGCTCGAGCGTCGCGCGCCAGGCCACCGGCTCGCGCCGTTCGTCGAGCGCTACTGGATCGTGCGCTGGGATCTGCGCGGCCAGCCGCCGTACGCGCAGGAGACCTTGCCGATGCCGTGCGTGAACGTCGTGTTCGGCACGCATCGGCCCGGCGTGTTCGGCGTCGCGAGCGCGCGCTTCGTCGCGCACCTCGACGGAGAAGGCTGGGTCGTGGGCGTGAAGTTCCGGCCCGGCGGCTTCCATCCGCTCTGGCGCCGCGACGTCTCCGAGCTCACCGATCGCGCCCTGTCGATCGAGGACGTCTTCGGCGCGCGCGGCGTCGCGATCGATCGCGCGGTCCACGACGCACGCGATCACGACGAGCGGCTCGTCCGCATCGAGGCGTTCCTGCGCGCGTGCGAGCCGGCGGCCGACCCGCGGATCGATCAGGTCGCGCGCGCGGTCGAGCTCGCCGAAACCGATCCGCGCCTCGCGCGCGTCGACGATCTCGCCGCGAAGGCCGAGATCCCCGTGCGCACGCTCGAGCGCTTGTTCAAGGCGTACGTCGGCGTGTCGCCCAAGTGGGTCCTGCGCCGCTTCCGCGTCCACGAGGCGGCCGCGCGCGCCGCGACCGGCGCCGGCATCGACTGGTCGGCGCTCGCCGACGAGCTCGGCTACGCCGATCAATCGCACTTCATCCACGACTTCAAAGCGCAGGTCGGACGCACGCCCGCCGAGTACGCCGCCCTCTGTTCGAGGTAAGAAACGCCGTGCGCTTCACCGTCGTCACGATCCTGCCCGAGCTCGTCACGCCCGCCTTGTCCGCCGGCGTCGTCGGGCGCGCGATCGCGGGCGGCGTCATCGCCGTCGACACGGTCAACCCGCGCGACTTCACGCACGACAAGCACCGCACCGTCGACGACACGCCGTACGGCGGCGGCCCCGGCATGGTGATGAAGTGCGAGCCGCTGGTCGCCGCGATCGAGTCGGTCGCGACGCCGGCGTCGCGGCGCATCCTCTTGACGCCGACCGGCGCGCCGCTCGATCAGGCGATCGTGCGACGGCTCGCGAACGAAGCGCACCTCGTGCTCGTGTGCGGACGCTACGAAGGCATCGACGAGCGCGTCGCCGAGCTCGCGATCGACGAGTCGATCTCGCTCGGCGACTTCGTCTTGTCGGGCGGCGAGATCGCGGCGGTCGCGATCGTCGACGCGGTCGCGCGCCTGCGCCCGGGCGTGCTCGGCGAGCCGACCTCCGCCGACGAGGAGAGCTTCGGCGCCGGCCTGCTCGAGTATCCGCAGTACACGCGGCCGTGGGACTTCCGCGGGAAGATCGTTCCGGAGATCCTCGCCGGCGGAAACCACGCGGCGATCCGGAAGTGGCGGCGACGCGAAGCGCTGCGCCGCACCGCGCGCCGGCGTCCGGATCTGTTCGCGCGCGCGCCGCGCGAGCCGAAAGATCCGATCGATGCGCCCGAGCTCGACGTCGCGTCGCGCACGCACATCGCGCTCGTGCACCATCCGATCGTCGATCGCACCGGCGCGGTCGTCACGACGGCGCTGACGAACTTCGACGTCCACGACATCGCGCGCAGCGCACAGACCTACGGGCTCGGCGGCTACTGGATCGTCACGCCGGTCGCCGCGCAGCGCGAGAAGGCGGATCACATCGCGAGGCTCTGGCAGGAGGAGGGCGGGGAGCACCGCGCCGACGCGCTCGCGCGCGTGCGCGCCGTCCCCGCGATCGCCGATGTCATCGCGGAGCTGACCGCGCGCTACGGCGCGGCGCCGCTCGTCGTGGTCACGACCGCGAGCAACGCGCGCTTCACGAGCCTGCCGCGGCAGTCGCCGCGCGAGCTGGTGGGATCGATCCAGGATTCACCCGGCCGACCGCTCTTGATCTTGTTCGGCACCGGCTGGGGTCTCGCCGATACGCTCATTCCCGAGGCAGAACGCGTGCTTCTACCGATCCGCGCCGCGACGCCGTGGAATCATCTCAGCGTGCGGAGCGCGGTGGCCGTGCTACTGGATCGCCTCTTCGGTTTAGCGACTTGACGACCACCCCGTTTCTCTGGCAAAACCCCGCGTCCACACACGGCTTCTAACGCCGAGGCATGCGATGAGCGCCCACCGGATCCTCACTTCGATCGACAAGGCTTCCCGCCGCCAGTCCCCGCTCCCCGACTTCCGTCCGGGTGACAGCATCAAGGTCTGGGCGAAGATTCGCGAAGGCGAGAAGACGCGCCTCCAGGCCTTCGAGGGCGTGTGCATCAGCCGCGTCGCGAAGGGCTCGCGTTCGACCTTCACGGTCCGCAAGATCTCCTACGGCGTCGGCGTCGAGAGGAAGTTCCCCGACAACTCGCCGAACATCGATCGCGTCGAGGTCACCGCGCGTGGCCGCGTTCGGCAGGCGAAGCTGTTCTACCTGCGCGACCTGACCGGCAAGGCGGCGCGCATCAAGGAGCGCGAGGGCTCGAACGAGCACGCCCCCGCCGCGCAAGAGGCCGCCGAGGGCGCCACCGAGGGTGGCGACGACGCCGCCGCGACGGGCGAGCCGAAGGCCCCTGCCGCCGCCGGCGAGAAGATCAAGGGTCGCGGCAAGCGCAAGCGCAAGAAGGAAGCCGCGGCCGGCGCCGCGGAGTGATTTCGCGTGCGAGGGGTGGGGCCTGAGCCGCGGAAGCGCGGGGCAGCGCTCGCCGGGGTCCCCGCTGAGCGGACGCGAAGTGGGGTGGCGCCGCGGGGTAGCACCCGCGCTGGAGCGGCGGGGATGAGATCAACGACGAATGAGGTCGGCCGATCGAACGAAGCACGCGCCGTCGCGTTCTTGATCGATCGCGGCTACGCGATCGTCGAGCGCAACTGGCGCTGCAAGGTCGGCGAGCTCGATCTCGTCGCGCGCGACGGCGACACGCTCGCCTTCGTCGAGGTCCGCTCGCGCGCCGACGCGCAGCGCGGCACCGCGCTCGAGACGATCCGCAGCGCCAAGCAGCGCAAGCTCGCGCAGGTCGCCTCCGCGTACCTCGCGACCAAGCGTCCGCGCGCCCGCGCGTGCCGCTTCGACGTCGTCGGCATCACCGGCGACGAGCTCGTCCTCGTCAAAGACGCCTTTCGCCTCTGACGCGATCGTCGGCGCCGTCGCGAGGAGCCTCGGATGCAAGGCGACGGTGGGGCCCCGACGCCGGAGCGTACGGTCAGTACGCGAGGACGGCGGGGGGGACCGGCAACGCCGCAGACGAGGCCCGCAGCAGGCGCGATCGTTCAAGCACCAACGTCACTGGCAGGACGGATATTGAGCGTTCCCGCGTCGACCGGCGAGGTTGCAGCAGGCGTTCGCGACGTTGTCGGGATCGCACGCGGCGGGCGTCGGACGTCCGCCTTCGGGGATCACGATGTAGTCCTTGCAGATGCAGAACTTCTCACAGCAGAACGGACCGACCTCGACGGCGATGCCGCAGGTGAAGCCCGACTGACACGGCGATTCGGGGACGCGCTCGCAGTCGCTGTCCTGCTCGCACCGATCGGTGCAGAGGCCGAGGTTGCCCGTCGGATAGCGGCTGCCCGCGGGCAGATCCTTCTCCGGCACCTCGAGCGGGACCTTCAAGCAGGTGCGCGACACGCAGTCGAGAGAAGGCGAAGCGACGACGGCTTCGCTCATACCTGGCGTTAAGCCGAGATCGCAGATGCGGCCCACGGGGTCTCCGCCGCACGCAGCGACGAGCAAACCGAACGCAGACGCAGTGAGCAGTCTAAGCAACGCTGTCTTCGCGGCCATGGACCCTCCGAGGCGGAAGCGATAATAGAAGCAGGGGTATCGAAGTCAACCCTTCGACCTGCGAGATCGCCGTGCAACTCGATGACAGTTGTTGTGTCGCGAGATCGATCGCGGAGGAGAGATCGAGGAGACGCGTCTGACGGATCGCGAACGATCGCCCCACACAACGACTGACAGTTAGGCCCAGGCGCCTTGACAATGCGACACGCTGCCACCGATGCTATCGCCGCGATCGAGGGGACCGTTGTCGCCTCGGATTTCGGCAACTTTGGAGGAACGCTGATGCGACGTCCAAGCTTGTTCGCCCTGCTCGTCGGCGCGGTGCTCGTGTGCACGGCTGGCGCCGCCACTGCCGGCAACGGCAAAGGGAAGGGCGCGGCCACCGCCGCCGAACCGGAGAGCGGTTCGCCACCGTCGGCGACGCTGCAGCGCGCGACCAAGCTCTACGACAAGGGCGACTACTACTCGGCGTCGATCGAGCTGAAGAAGGTGCTCGACGGCGAGACCCAGGACTCGGCGGACAACAAGCAGCGCGCCGAGTTCTTCATGGGCAAGACGCTCTACCAGATGGGCTACTACGCCGGCGCGTTGGCCTACTTCGACAAGATCGTCCAAGCCGGCGACAAGCACGCGTATCACGGCGCCACGCTCAAGTGGCTCGCCGCGCTGTCGCGCGTCTTGCCCGAGACCTCGGGCATCCTCGAGAAGATCGGCACCTACGACGCGAGCGCGCTCGAGGATCCGACCTTCGACGACGTCCGCGACGAGCTCTACTACCTGCTCGGCCGTCACTTCTATCGCAAGGGCGGCGACGGTGACTTCGACACCGCGATCGGCCTGTTCGAGAAGGTGCGCGCGGAGAGCGACTTCTACATCAAGGCCAAGTTCTTCGAGGGCGTGACCTACGTCCGCAAGCTCGACGGCAAGAACGCGCTCGAGTCGTTCAAGGCGATCCTCGTGCTCGACAAGGAGCGCGCGTCGCACCACTACTCCGCGGCCGAGCTCGACGAGTACACGAAGCTCGCGATCCTCCAGATGGCGCGCGTCTTCTACTCGGCGCAGGACTTCGAGAAGTCGATCCGCTACTACGAGAAGCTCGACCAGGACTCGCCGGACTGGACCGCGTCGCTCTTCGAGGCGTCGTGGGCGTACTTCATGATCACGAACAACTCGAAGGCGCTCGGCAACATCCACACGCTGAACGCGCCGTACTTCGAAGACGAGTTCTGGCCGGAGTCGGTGCTCCTCAAGGCCGTCATCTATTACAAGTACTGCCTCTACGACCGCGCGATCGAAGCGATCGGCGAGTACGACCAGAAGTTCCGCCCGCTGCGCAAGAACCTCCAGGACGTCGTCGGCAAGTTCGAGGACAACGCCGAGTTCTACGCGTACATCAAGAAGGTGATGGCGGGGAAGGCGGGCCTCGACGACGTGACCCAGCGCCTCGTCATGTCGGTGCTCGTCGACAAGACGCTGCGCAAGACGTTCACGTGGGTCGACGAGCTGCAGAAGGAGCTCGACATGCTCGCGAAGAGCGACAAGGCGTGGCAGACGACGCAGATCGCCGCCGAGGTGCTCGCCGAGCTGACGCTCCAGAAGTCGCTCGCCGAAGCCGACGCCGGCAAGCTCGCCAAGGAGCGCATCAACCGCCTGATCGGCGAGCTCCAGGAGCTCGGCCGCGACGGCATCAAGATCAAGATCGAGATCTTGAACGCGCAGGCCGAGGGCATCTCGGCGAAGGCGCGCAAGGACAGCATCTCCACCGACCACCAGGAGGAGCCCATCATCATCGATGACGAGCACTTCATGTGGAAGTTCAACGGTGAGTACTGGAAAGACGAGCTCGGTTACTACCGATTCAAAATTCGCTCGAAGTGCCCCAAGAAGTGATCTACAACTAGGACCACAACAGCCGGCGCATCGTCTCGCCCACCGACAATGACGGCTGTTAGGAACCGAAGCTCAGGTGCCCCTGGACGACACGCATTCGTGTCGTCGGGGGCTTCGTGCGTTTTGATTCCGAGTGGCCATTGCCTCGCCAGCGTCTGCCGGAACAGAGGAGTGACCCATGCAATCGAGAGCTAGAGCCGTAGCCCTGGTGCTCGCCGCAGCGACCGCGCTGCCCGCGAGCGCGCTCGCGGGTGGAAGGTACTCGCGCAGCGTATCCGTGAAGGTCAACGTCAAGCAGTCCGACAAGACGCGGGCGATCGCACCGAAGGATCAGCCGGCCGGGCAACAGATGCCCGAGCTGACGTCTGATCAGGTGCTGCAGGTCGAAGGCGAGGTCGGCGCGATCCGCAAGGAGCAGGTGCAGCTCCTCGAGTCGCTGATCGACGACACGCCGGACGACAAGGTCAACGAGAAGGCGGATCTCTACTACCGCCTCGCCGACCTCCACGCGCTCGCCCAGCGCTACTGGCGCTTGAAGGCGACCGAGCTGACGATCAAGTCGGACAAGAATCCGAAGCTGAAGCCGCAAGCGGAGCAAGCCGCGAAGCAGGCCAAGCAGGAGATGATCGACGCGATCAAGGCCTACAAGAAGCTCGTCGAGGACGACCGCATGAAGTCGTACTCGAACATGGACAAGGCGCTCTTCTACTACGGGTACACGCTCGCGCAGGGCAAGTACATGAAGGACGCGCGCGTGATCTACCAGCGCCTCCTCAAGGAGTACCCGAACTCGCAGTACGTGCCCGAGGCGCTGGTCTCGTTCGCCGACTACTACTTCGAGCAGAACGACCTCGCCGACGCCGAGAGCTTCTACAACAAGGTGCTCCAGTTCCCGAAGTCGTCGGTCTACTGGTACGCGTACTACAAGATGGGTTGGGTCGATCTCAACCTGCAGAAGTTCAACGAGGCGCTCGAGGCGTTCTACAAGGTCGCGTCGGCGACGCAGAACGACAAGAAGGAGCAGGTCCTCAATCGCGCCGCGAAGAAGGACCTCGTGCGCGCCTACGCGGAGGTCGGCAACGTCCGCACCGCGTTCAAGTACTTCCAGAAGGTCGACTCGAGCTTCGCGTTCGACATGGAGCAGATCCTCGGCGACCTGTTCCTCGATCAGGGCAAGGCGGAGAAGTCGATCTACGTCTTCCGCGAGATGATCGGCATCGACCCGAAGAACAAGAACGTGTGCCTGTGGCAGTACAACGTCGCGCACGCGATGCTGACCGCGGGCTCGAACGCGCAGAAGGTCGACGAGATCGAGAAGCTCGTGAAGCTCTACGGAGCGCTCAAGGGCAAGAAGATCCTGCCCGACTCGGAAGCGCAGGAGTGCCACGACAACGCCGCCGCGATGGCCGGCGAGATGGCGCGCGCGTACCACAACGAGTCGATGAAGACGCTGAACCCGGAGACGCTCGCCTACGCGGACAAGCTCTATCACGTCTATCTCGACACCTTCCCCGACGCCGAGGACTTCGGCGAGACGCAGTACTACTACGCGGAGCTCCTGTGGGCGCGCGCCGACGCGGAGAAGAACCCGCGCATGGCGACCCAGCTCTGGGAAGACGCCGCGGTCGCGTTCACCGACGTCGTGAAGACCAAGAAGGTCGACGCGAAGCTGATGAAGGAGTCGGCGTACGCCGCGGTGCTCGGCTGGAAGAACGCGCTCGACGTCGATCCGCGCGTCAAGGCGCCGCCGCCGATGGACGAGACCAAGGGTGACGAGAAGGTCCCGGCGCCGGAGCCGATTCCGGATCGCGAGCAGAAGATGATCGCGGCCTTCGACATCTACATCAACTACATCAAGGACCCGAAGGACCCCGAGCTGGTCGGGATGAAGTTCCTGAAGGCGAACATCTACCGCCGCCACAACCACTTCGACGAAGCGATCCCGATGTTCGAGGACATCATCGAGCACCACAAGGATCACGAGACCGCGCTGTACTCGGCCAACCTGCTGCTCGACTCGCTCAACCGCCTGCAGCGCTACGACGAGCTGCTGACGTGGGTCGACAAGCTGATGGACGACAAGAAGTGGCTCGAGGACAAGCAGGACCTCGCCGAGACGCTCGAGAAGATCAAGCGCCAGTCGCTGCGCAAGCACGCCGAGCAGCTCGAGGCCGACGCCAAGAAGAGCGGCAACTTCGCCAAGTACGTCGCGTGCGGCCAGGCGTACATCGACATCTACAACCGCGATCCGCAGGGCGAGAAGGGCGACGAGGTCCTCTACAACGCCGGCGTCTGCTTCGAGCAGGGCCACTCGATCGGCGCCGCGATCACGATGTTCCAGAACCTGCGCAAGCAGTACCCGAACTCGCCGTCCGCCTCGAAGGCGCTCGCGCGGCTCGGCAAGAACTACTCCGACGTCGCCTACTACGACAAGGCCTCGGACATGTACGAGGAGTACGCGAAGAAGTACGCCGGCATGAAGGACGCGTACGACGCGATGTCCGACGCGGTCTTCTACCGCAAGGGCATCGGCGACGACGAGAAGGCGCAGGCCGACACCGCGTACTTCATCAAGACGTTCGGCTCGAAGAACAAGGCCGACGCGGCGAACGCGTTCTACGGCGAGACCGCGATCATCGAGAAGCAGCCCGACCAGGACAAGGTCGTCTCGCACCTCCACGCGTACATCAACCAGTACGGCTCGGTCGGCGGCGCTGATCGCGTCGTCGTCGCGTGGGCGAAGATCGGCGAGATCCTGTGGGCGCAGTCGTGCCCGGTGAAGACGGTCAACGGCTCGTGCGTGAAGGAAGTCCGCGAGCGCGCCGTCTCGTCGAAGGGCGCCAAGAAGCGCAAGAAGGGCGGCTCGGATCTGCCCACGCAGTGCGGCCCCGAGACGAAGATCAAGACGGTCGTCGTGAAGCGCGACGAGCGCAAGATGAAGGAAGCGCTCCAGGCCTACGGCAAGGCGATCGCGGCGTTCGAGAAGGCCCAGGGCAAGATGGGCGACAACGAGAAGGCCGCGCTCTACTACTACGCGCTCGCCAAGTTCCGCATCGCGGACAAGGACTACGAGGCGTTCCTCGACATCAAGTTCCCGACCGGCCTCGACTTCAACCCGGAGAAGAAGGCGGTCGCGGCGGCCTCGCTGAAGAAGTTCAACACGTGGGTCGACGGCAAGTCGAAGGCGGCCGCCAAGGCGCGCGAGCAGTACGAGAACCTGATCTTCAAGGTCAAGGACGCGGCGAACTCGATCGCCGCGGCCGCGCGCATCGGTCAGATCCAGCAGCACTTCAGCGATCAGCTGTTCACCGCCGAGATCCCGTCGAACGTGCGCACGGGGCCGTACGCGGAAGACGCGACCGAGGCGTACTGCGACGCGCTCACCGAGAAGGCCGAGCCGCTCGAGGCGAAGAGCCTCGAGGCGTTCGGCGCGTGCCTCAAGGTCTCGACCGACCTCGGCTGGTTCAGCGAGTGGTCGAAGCTGTGCGAGCACGAGCTCGGTCAGATCAAGCCCGAGGAGTTCCCGACGGCGTCCGAGCTGCGCGGGAACCCCGACAACGTCTCGACGATCACGGACATCGAAGCGCCCGTGACGAAGCTGGAGTAACGCCCATGACGACCACCAAGAACATCATCATCAGTGTCTTGATGCTCGCGGCGTGCGGCTCCGGCCAGAAGCGCGTCGCGGAGACGGGGCTCGGCGGCAACAAGGCGCCGCCGCCGCCCACCGCGTTCGGCGGTGAGGTGAAGAGCGAGGCCGCGGAGCCGAAGCGCGAGCTGTCGAAGGACGCGAAGAGCGACTTCCAGGACGCGGTCGACTACTACACGCAGCAGGACAAGGCCGGCTGGAACGAGTCGTCGTGCAAGACCGCGGCGGACAAGTTCGACAGCGTCGCGAACGAGCACAAGCTCGTCGAGGCGCGCTACATGGTCGGCCGCAGCTATCACAACTGCAACATGAAGGGCGACGCCGAGCGCGCCTACCAAGCCGCGCTCGCGATGAAGTCGAACTACGGCGCCGCGATGTCGGCGCTCGGCGAGCTCTACTACGAGGACGGCAAGGTCGACGCCGCCAAGGACTACTGGCAGAACGCGATCAAGGCGAACCCGAAGCTGGTCGGCGCGCGCAACGACATCGCGTCGCTCGACCTCGAGGAGATGCGCAAGGTCGGCCCCAACGATCCGCACTGGAAGGATCTCGAGGCCGACGCGCGCAACAACCTGTCGTCGGTGCTCGCCGTCGACAACGACAACGTCAAGGCGTACGTCCTCTACGGGCTCGTCTATCTCGAGGGCCGGCAGAAGAACAAGAACCGCCTCGACCTCGCCAAGCTGCTCCTCGACGAGGGCGCGAAGCGCAACGAGAAGTACGCGCCGCTCGAGAACGCGCGCGGCTTGTACTTCCTGTTCCGCAACAACCTGACCGAGGCGCTCCAGCACTTCGGCAAGGCGGTCGAGCTCGACCCGAACTTCGCCGAAGCGCGCATGAACGTCGGGCTCATCACGCTCGGCTTCCGCAAGTACGACGTCGCGAAGGATCAGTTCCAGCACGTCCTCGATCTCAAGTCGAAGGACGACGAGTTCGACGCGACGATCGGCCTCGGCATCGCGCAGCGCGGCCTCGGCGATCTCGACGGCGCGGAGGCGAGCTACAAGCAGGCGATGAAGGTCGACTCGAAGCGCGGTGAGTCGTTCTACAACCTGGGCGTCCTCTACAAGGACTTCCGGGCGGCCAAGCAGTCGGACCTGAAGGCGTCGCAGCAGGCGTACATGACGGCGCGCGACTACTTCAAGCAGTTCCTCGACAAGACCGGATCCGACGCCGACAAGGCCGAGGCGAAGGACAACATCGCGGACTGCGACAAGGTCATCAAGCAGCTCGACGACTTCATGAAGAACATGGCCAACCAGCCGCCGCCTCCGCCGCCGGCCCCCGCGGGCAGCGGGTCGGGGGCGGGATCTGCGGGTGGGTCGGGCGCGGGCTCGGGTTCGGGCTCGGGCGCTGACGCGCCGAAGACTCCGTGATCATTAGCTGAAATCTCGATGGCGCGCCTCCACAGCGCGATCTATCGTCACGAACTAAGGGCTCGAATCTTTTTTGGAACCGAATGAGCGAGGCGGTGTCGGAACGGTCGTGATGAGCGCCGTCCATCTCCGCCCCCGAAAGGATGGGACGTCGATGCGCACGCTCGCCACGATCATTGGGACCCTGGCAATCCTGTCCACCGCCGCGCTGGCTCAGCCGAAGGGCAAGGCCGCGGGCAACGGTGGGAACGCGAACGCCAAGGTCAAGGTCTACGACTTCTCCGGCGACACGATCGAGGGCGACCTGATCAAGCCGGAGGGAACGACCGTCGACGCTCGCGATTTCTCGAAGCACTCGAGCCTGATCCGGATCCGCAAGGACTTCATCGCCGAGATTCTGAAGTCGGCTGAAGACTTGTGAGACCCCGGCACTGGCTCGAGCGCGCACGTACGTAACGACCGCTGACCTGGAGACGCGCTATGGCCGGTGCCAAAGTCCCCCTGACGTTCCGTTTGTACAAGGGCGATCAGTTCCTCCGCGAGGAGAAGCTCGCGCTCCCTGTCATCAAGGTCGGAAAGCTGTCGTCGTCGCACCTGCGGCTCGACGACGAGAGCGTCAGCCGCATGCACGCGGTCATCGAGGTCACGGGCCCCGGTGACGTGAGCATCATCGACCTCGGCTCGACGAAGGGCACCTTCGTCAACGGCCAGAAGGTCAACAAGGCCAAGCTGCAGTCGGGCGACACCGTCGTCGTCGGCGACACGCGGATCGAAGTGACGATCGGCGGGGCCGAGGACGAAGAGGACATCCCGACCCGCGTGCAGGCGGGACCGCCGGTCGACTCGGGCGTGATCGCCTCGACCCCGCGCCCGGCCGCGCCGCTTCCGCCCGCCCCGATGATGTCGGCGAGCGCGCCGTCCGCGCCGACGATGATGGGCACGCCGCCCGCGCCGCCGATCTCGTCGATGCCGACGATGCAGGCCGCGCCGCCGCCGCCGATGCCGAACGTTCCGCCGCCGTCGCCGCCGATGATGGCGTCGGCGCCGCCGCCCGCGGGGCTCCGTCCGCCGCCGGGCATGCCGGCGCCGTACGGCATGCAGCAGCCGTCGACGGGCGCGCCCGCCGCGTTCGCGTCGGCGATGGCCGCCGAAGCCGAAGAGCCCGGCGCGCGCGCGGTCGAGATCGCCGCGATGCTCGGCGACTCGGTCGTCGCGGTGAAGCACTGCATGAACCCGAAGAGCGGCAAGGTGACCACCGCGACCTACGCGATGTTCGCCGGGGGCGCCGCGATGCTGGTCATGGCGGTCATGTCGTTCGTGCTCTCGGTCCACCACGCGACGGTGGATCAGGAGCGCTTCGACATCTGCGTGAAGGGCGACCCCGCGCACGGCATCCAGGCGCGTCCCGACTACTACTGCAAGCGCGATCCCGCGCCGCTCTCGCTCGGCTACGACTGGATGGCTTTCGGCGGCCTGTTCATGGGCCTGCTCGGCATGTCGTGGGGCTTGGTCCGCTTCCGCGAGGAGAAGCGCTCGCCGTACTTCCGCATCGGCCAGGATCCGAGCGTCGAGTTCACGACGGCGGTGTCGCCTTCGACGAGCTTCGCGCTGGTCGCGCCGCGCGGTGACGACTTCGTCTTCAACTACGCGCAGGGCATGGACGGCGAGATGATCGTCGACGGCAACTCGACGCCGCTCTCGCAGGTGCAGGCGTCGCCGTCGTCGACGCAGCCGGGCGCGATGGAGCTGATGATCCCGCAGAAGGCGCGCATCCGCGTGAAGGCGGGGCAGGCGACCTTCCTCGTCTCGTCGGTGCCGCAGCCGCGCCGCCAGGTCGCGCCGCTGTTCGCGTCGCTCGAGAGCCGCGTGCTCACGTACTTCGCCGCGTCGGCCGCGGTCCACATCGGGCTCTGGTTGCTGTTGCGGACCATTCCGCCCGATCCGGAGAACTCGATCGCCGACTACAACCCGGACGAGAACGCCGCGACCAAGGCGACCGCGACCTCGATCGAGGATCCGCCGCCGCCGCCGCCCGACGAGAAGGACGACGGCGAGGACGAGTCCGGCGGCACCGGCACCGCGATGGCGCTCGACGAAGGCAAGATGGGCAAGAAGGACTCGGACCGCGCCGAGGGCCAGTACAACATGAAGAAGAACGCCGACAACGAGCAGCTCGCGCGCCAGCAGGCGATCGACGCCGCCCGCAACGCCGGCATCTTGGGCTCGACGGCCCTGCAGCAGGGCGGCGCGTTCGCTTCGCTGACCGGCACCGGCGACATCAGCTCAGGCCTCGAGGACCAGGACATCTACGGCGGCTTGCTCGGTGACGAGGCCGGCGAGATGAACGGTGGCTTCGGCTTCGGTCGCTCGGGCTTCGGTCCCGGCGGCGGCGGCACCGGCTGGGGCACGATCGGCACGGGTCGCTACGGCACGATCGGCCACGGCTCGGGCACCGGCACCGGCTACGGCATCGGCGGTGGTCGCGGCGGCATGCACGGCCGCACCGCGGCGGTGCCGCAGGTCCGCATCGGTCAGCCGACCGCGGTCGGCGATCTCGACAAGGCGATCATCCGTCGATACATCAAGCGCAACATCAACAAGATCACCTACTGCTACGAGAAGGAGCTCCTCGCGAAGCCGGGCCTCGAGGGCACCGTCGCGACGCAGTTCTTCATCTCGCCCAACGGCACGGTCGCTTCGGCGAACGCGTCGGGCGTCGACGGCACGGTCTCCTCGTGCGTCGCCGACGTGCTCAAGGGGATCGAGTTCCCGAAGCCGAAGGGCGGCGGTGGCGTTCAGGTGAACTACCCGTTCACGTTCCACCCGACCGGCGGCTGAGACCCGTCGTCCGTCGTCCGTCGTCCGTGCCCAGATCCTCTGCGGGATCTGGGCTTCGTTCTTTTCGGGATCTCTACGGACGACGGACGACGGACGACGGACGACGGAAGTCAGCAACGAAGATCACGTGGCGGCTTGAGGGCCGCGTGTCTTCGTTCTACGTTTCGCGTCGAGGGCACACCATGATCCGAACCGCTGCTGCTGTGTTGTTGTGCGCGCTCCTCGCTGCGTGTCCGAACCAAGCGAGGAACGACTCGATCGAGCACATGAACAAGGCCGCCGAGGCGAAGCACAACAAGCAGATCGAGTCCGCGGTCATCGAGTACAAGGAAGCCGTCCGCATCTACCCGGAGAACCACTCCGCGTACTACGGCCTCGGCGCGACGTACATCGATCGCGGGAACCAGTGGAAGGAAGCGTCCGACGCGTTCGGCAACGCCGTGCGCATCAAGGACGACGAGCCGATGTACCACATGTGGTACGGCATCGCGCTCTACAAGGACGCGCTCGAGCAGCGCAAGCAGCAGCAGGCGAAGAACGAGAACAAGAAGCCGGAAGAGGTCGACGTCGATCTCAAGGGCGTCAACCTCGACCCCTCGTTGCAACAGCTGCAGGCCGCGCTCAAGCTCAACAACGAGCTCTGGCGCGCGCACTACTACGTCGGCGTGATCTACCGCGACCAGGACAAGCCGCAGCTCGCCGCGCAGGAGTTCACCGCCGCGATCCAGAACAACCCGTTCGAGCCCGCGCCGTACATCGCGCTCGGTGAGCTCTACCGCAAGTGGGACTACACGGATCAGGCGATCCAGGTCGCGTCGCAAGGGCAGGCGAACGTCCCCGGCGACACCGAGCGCGAGAAGATCGACTTCGTCCTCGGCATGGCCTACCTCGACAAGAAGAACCTCGACGCCGCGATCGAGTCCTTCACGAAGTCGATCGAGGACTCGAAGAAGGCCGACCACAGCGCGCTCTTCGAGCGCGGTCTCACCTATGCGGCCAAGGGCGACACCAAGGCGGCCAAGAAGGATCTGGAGGAGTACTCCAAGGTCGCGGGCGCCAAGGAAGAGTTCAACAAGTCGATGGCGAACAAGGTCCTCATGGACATCGCCTCGAAGCAGAACTGAGCTGAGCGCTCGGTGAGGGCGAGGGCGCGGGAGCTAGGAATCTCGCGCATCCGCGCGAAATCGATACAGGTCTGTGGTGCGATTGCGGGAGCAGCCGTGATACAACTGGCGTGCTCAGGGGATGGCACCACTTTTCCCTGCGAATGCGGGAGGATAAACCGCAGATGGAAACGCGCACGCTGCTAAGGGAGCGCCTGCGCCGGTCTCGCGACTGGTCAGCGGCGATCGATGAGCTGGAGAAGGAGCTGGAGGCATCCGGCTCGAAGCCCGAACAGTCCGAGCGGCTGTTCGAGCTCGCACGCGTCGTCGAGGACGTGATCCCCGAACGCGAGCGCGCGCTCGCGCTGTATCAGCGCGCGTGGAAGCTCCACCCGGACAACCTGAAAGCGCTCTCGCGAGCGCGTCAGGTCTACGGCGAGCTCGGGCGCTTCGAGATGGTCGCGAAGCTCGGCGAGATGGAGCTGAAGAGCCCCGCCGCCGACGCGGAGCTCGCCGGCATCGTCGGCGAAGCGCTGCTCGACAGCGGCCAGAAGGAGAAGGCCGAGCAGGTGCTCGAGCGCGCCATCCAACGCACGCCCGATTCGTGGCGCGTGAAGGAAGCGATCGCGGCCCTCAACTACGACCCCGAGTTCTGGGCCGACGAGGTCGATCGTCTCGCCGAGCAAGCGGGCAAGGCCGACGGCCAGATGGGCGCGCGCATGCTCTTGCGCGCGGCGCGCATCCTCCGCCTCGAGGCGCCCGAGGATCCGCGGCTCGAAGAGATCGTCAAGCGCATCATCGCGCTCGACATCGACGAGCCGAGCGCGAACTTCCTCTACGAATCGCTGCTCGCCGGCGCGCAGCGCTGGGACGATCTGACCCGGCTGCACGAGCGCCGCATCGAGGCGAAGCCGACGACGGATCTCAAGGCCGAGGCCGCGCGCGGCTTCGCGCTCGAGTGGATCCAGCGCTTCAAGGATCGCGATCGCGGCACCGCGTTCTTCGCGCGCGCGCTGCGCACGGTCGCGTCGAACGGCGCGTCGCAGCTGCGCTCGGTGGTCGCGGCGTTCACGATGATCAAGCAGGTCCACGGCGACAAGAACGAGTGGCCCGTGGTGCTCGATCTCGCCGACGCGGTGATCGATCGCGTCAGCGGTGAGGACAAGCTCTTCATCGCGGTGCAGGCCGGCCTCGTCGCGTGGAAGAACGTCAACGACCTCCCGCGCGCGCGCCGCTACTTCCGCGTCGCGTCGGAGATCGAGGCGTCGAACCCCGACGTCGAGGACTTCAAGAAAGAGGTCGGGTTCGCGGACGCCGCGGCGCCCGCGCAGGTCGCCGATTCGGTGACCGCGCCCGCGTGGCCGCCGCCGCCGGTGTCACCGGCTCCGGCGCCGATGCCCGCGAGCCAATCGCCCGCGGCGTCGGGACCGATCCCGGTCGCCGCGGCGGACGTGAAGACGCAGCCGGCCGCGGTCGCGCCGCCGCCGGCGGCTCCCGCGCCCGCGCCTGCAGCTGCAGCGCCCGCACCGAAGGCCGCGGTCGTTCCGCCGCCCGCGCGCGTCGAGGAGATCTCTGGAGATCTCGAAGAGGCGATGGCGAAGGCGAAGGCCGCCGAAGGGGGCGCCGACAAGGGCGCCGCCGCGTGGAAGGCCGTCGTCGGCGCGCACCCGAACAAGCTCGCGCCGCGCCGCGAGCTCGCACGTGTCTTGCGCGCCGCCGGCGCGTGGGCGCAGCTCGTGGACGCGCTGAAGGACGAAGAGTCCAAGGCTGCGCAGACGCCCGCCGAGAAGGCGCAGGCGTTCCGCGAGCTCGCCGAGGCGTACGGCAAGCTGAACAACGAGAACCAGGTCGTCGCGTCGCTCACCGCCTCGCTCGCGCAGGACGGCTCGCAGCTCGCGATCTACGATCAGCTCGCCGGCATCTACGAGAACAAGAAGCGCTGGCCCGATCTCGTCAAGGTCTTGGGCGAGAAGGCCGAGCGCACCGACGGTCCCGCCAAGACGGCGATCTATCTCCAGATCGCGAACCTCTACCTCGAGCGCTTCTCGAACCAGGCGGAAGCGATCAAGGCCTTCGAGCGCGTGCTCGAGCTCGATCCGCAGAACGCGCAAGCGGTCGATCACCTGCTCGCGGTGTACGAGAAGCGCCGCGACTGGGAGAAGCTGATCAAGCTGAAGGAAGCGGAGATCGATCGTTCGCCCGCGAACGAGCGCGCCGCCAAGACGATCGCGGTCGCGCAGATGGCCGCGCAGAAGGTGAAGAAGCCGGAGATCTGCACCTTCTGGTGGGAGAAGGTCCTCGACGTCGAGCCGCACCACGAGGAAGCCCTCGCCGAGCTCTACAAGCTCTACGAGCGCAACAAGGAGTGGGACAAGCTCGCCGACATCTCGTCGCGCCAGGCGGAAGCCGCGAAGGACGACAAGGCGAAGGTCGACGCGCTCCAGCGGCTCGGCCTCCTCTATACGGAGAAGGTCGAAGACTCGCGCAAGGCGATCGACGCGTGGCAGCGCCTGCTCGCCGTCGACAAGGAGAACCGCCGCGCGCAAGACGCGCTGAAGAAGCTCTACGTCACCGAGGCGCGCTGGGACGAGCTCGAAGAGTTCTACCGCTCGCGCGGCAAGACCGAGGAGTACGTGCGCGTGCTCGAGCGCGAGGTCGAAGCCGGCCCCGAGCAGCACCGCCTCGAGCTCGCGATGAAGATCGCGGTCCTCTATCGCGACGAGATCCAGAAGGCCGATCGCGCGATGCGCGCGTTCGAGAAGGTGCTCCAGCTCGATCCGGAGAACCTCGCCGCCGCCGAGGCGTTGATCCCGCTGTACGAGTCGAGCCGCGATCCGCGGAAGCTCGTCGGCGTGCTCGAGATCCAGCTCAAGGCGACGCGCGACAAGTCGCAGCGCCGCGAGCGCCTCGAGAAGCTCGCCGAGTACAACGAGGACAAGCTCAAGGACAAGGCCGCGGCCTTCAAGTGGTGGCTCGAAGCGCACCGCGAGGAGCACGAGTCCGAGTCGATCCGCACCGAGCTCGAGCGCCTCGCGCAGGAGACCGGCGCGTGGCAGGAGCTCGTCGACGCGTACTCGCAGTCGCTGCCGAAATTCAAGGCGAAGGCCGACGCGCTGCCGCTGATGCTCGTCATCGCGCGCGTCCAGGAGCAGGAGCTCGGCGAGATCGATCGCGCGCTCGACATGAACCGCGCGATCCTCGAGATCGACGACGCCAACGAGCAGGCGCTCGACGCGCTCGAGCGGCTCTACCTCGGTAAGGGCCGCTATCAGGAGCTGCTCGGCGTCTACGCCAAGAAGCTCGAGCTCACCGCCGACGGCGAGCTGCGCATCCAGATCCAGTCGAAGATCGGCCAGCTCTACGAAGACGAGATCAAGGACGACGCCAAGGCGATCTCGGCGTACATGGCGATCCTCGACGCCGCCGGCGACGAGCCGATCGCGCTGGGCGCCCTCGATCGCATCTACCTGCGCAACGGCAAGTGGAAGGAGCTCGCCGACGTCTTGGGTCGCGAGCTCGTGATCATCGATCCGGCCAACGACAAGGCCGCGCACCTCGAGCTCAAGTACCGGCTCGGCCAGGTGCGCGAGCAGCACCTGTCCGACGTCGCCGGCGCGATCGACGCGTACCGCGACATCCTCGATCTCGATCCCGCGCACGGTCGCGCGCGCGCCGCGCTCGAGGCCCGCCTCGGCGACGACAAGCACAAGCTCGCCGCCGCCGGCATTCTCGAGCCGATCTACGAGCAGCTCGGCGAATGGTCGAAGCTCGTCGAGGTCCACGAGATCCAGCTCGCCGCCGAGAAGGACAAGCTCCGCAAGGTCGGTCTGCTCATGCGGATCGGCGAGCTGCACCGGACGCGGCTGGGCGCCGCGGACAAGGCGTTCGACGCCTATGCCCGCTGCTTCGCGGTCGATCCGTCCGTCGAGGGCGCCAAGGCGCAGCTCGAGGATCTCGCCGGCCTGATCGACGACGGCTGGACGCGCCTGGTGAAGCTGTTCGAGGGCGCGCTCGAGCGCAGCGAGTCCGATCGGAGCTCCGGGCTCGACTCGCGCCTCGCGCACGAGCTCGCGATCAAGGTCGCCGACGCCTACGAGGAGCGGCTCGGCGACTCCGCCAAGGCGGTCTCGTTCTACAAGAAGGCGCTCGCGATCGAGCCCGATGATCTCGGCGCGCTCGGATCGCTCGAAGGCATCTTCGCGCGCGACGAGAAGTACCCCGAGCTGCTCGAGGTCTATCGCCGCAAGGCCGACATCGCGTCGGATCCCGACGAGCGGCTCGGCATCCTCTTCAAGATCGCCTCGATCCACGAAGAGATGCTCGGCTCGCCCGAGGAGGCGATCAGCGCCTATCAGGAAGTGCTCGGCCAGGACGCCGACAACCTGCAGGGCCTGCGCGCGTTGGATCGTCTGTACACGCAGTCGAAGCGGTGGCGCGATCTCGGCGACAACCTCACGCGCCAGCTGACGCTCGTCGAGGAAGACAACGAGCGCGTCGGGCTCCTCTATCGCCTCGCGCAGCTGCGCGAGACGCACCTGAACGAGGTCGCCGCCGGCGTCGAGACCTACCGCCAGGTCCTCGATCTCGATCCGACCAACCACCACGCGATCGCCGCCCTCGAGCGGTTGGTCGCGCTGCCCGATCAAGAGCTCGCGATCGCGAACATCCTCGAGCCGATCTACAAGGCGAACGGGGACTGGAAGAAGCAGATCGGCGTCTACGAGATCATGGTGCGGCACGCGTTCGATCCGCAGCGGAAGATCGAGCTGCTCCACCAGATCTCGGAATTGCACGAGGTCGGCGGCGACGCGACCGAAGAGGCGTTCGCCACCTATTCGCGCGCGCTGCGCGAGGATCCGCGCAACGAAGGCACGCAGGGCCAGCTCGATCGCCTCGCGCGCGTCCTCGAGAAGTGGAAGGATCTCGTCTCCCTCTACGATCAGGTCGCCAAGGAAGCGAACGACGACGACCTCAAGGTCCAGCTCCTCACCAAGCTCGCGCAGATCCACGAGCTCGAGCTCGGCGACGACAAGGCCGCGGTCGCGACCTATCAGCGCGTGCTGACCGCCGCGCCCGGCTCGGTCGACGCCGCCTCCGCGATCCAGGCGATCCACGAGCGCAACGGTGATTGGCCCGCGCTCGTCGGTGCGCTCAAGAAGAAGGCCGAGATCCTCCTCGACGTCCCCGCGAAGAAGCAGCTGCTCTATCGCGCGGCGCAGATCGAGGAAGAGGTCCTCACCGACGCCGACGCCGCGATCGCGACGTACCGCTCGGTGCTCGACGCCGACGAGATCGATCAGGTCGCGATGGACGCCCTGGAGCGCCTCTACATCCGCCTCGAGCGGTGGGAGCCGCTCAAGGACATCTACGCGAAGAAGGCCGACCTGGCCGAGGATCCCGCCGACAAGAAGCAGATGCTCTACGTGCTCGGTCAGGTCTACGACCGCGAGCTCGGCGACGTCGCGAAGTCGATCGAGACCTATCAAGCGATCCTCGATCTCGACGCCGACGAGCTGCCGGCGATCCAGGCCCTCGATCGTCTCTACGGTCAGGCCGAGCGTTGGTACGACCTGCTCGGCAACCTCGAGCGTCAGGTCGAGCTCGCGGAGTCGACCGGCGAGATGGTCGCGCTCAAGTACCGCATCGGCCACCTTTGGCAGACGCGCCTGGGCGACGTCGCGCGCGCGATCGAGAGCTACCGCGAGGCGCTCGAGATGGATCCGCAGCACGCGGAGACGCTCGCCGCCCTCGACGGCCTCTTGCACGGCAAGACCGAGCCGGTCATGGCCGCGCGCGTCCTCGAGCCGATCTACGAGGCCGGCGGCGAGCACGGCAAGCTCGTCGATGTCTTGGAGGTGATGACGCAGTACCACGACGATCCGCTCGGACGCGTCGAGCTGCTCCATCGCCTGACCGCGCTGCACGAGCAGCGCCTCGACAACCCGAAGGCCGCGTTCAACGCGCTCGGTCGCGCCCTCAAGGACGATCCGGGCAACGCGCTCACGCTCGGTCACCTCGAGCGGCTCGCCGATCTGACGCAGTCCTGGCGCGACCTCGCCGGGCTGTACCAGACCGAGGGCGACAAGACGATCGATGTCCCGCGCCAGGTCGACCTCCTCACCCGCCTCGCGCGCGTGCACGAGGAGGAGCTGCAGGACGTCGACAAGTCGATCGCGACCTACCGCCGCATCCTCGAGGCGGAGTTCGACAACAAGCCGGCCGTGCTCGCGCTCGATCGGCTCTACACGCAGACGGCGCGCTGGCGCGAGCTCTCCGAGATCCTGCGCCGCGAGATCCAGCTCGCCGACAACGACGAGGAGATCGTCGCGCTGCAGTTCCGCCTCGGCCAGACGCTCGAGCAATCGCTCGGCGACACCAAGGCCGCGGTCGACGTCTATCGCGAGATCCTGACCACGCACCCGACCCACGCGCCGACCTTGGCCGCCTTGGAGGAGCTCTTCCTCGAGGGCAAGCACCAGGCGGAGATCGGCTCGATCCTCGAGCCGCTCTACGAGACCGCGGGCGAGTTCGAGAAGCTGCACCGCATCTACGAGGTGCAGCTCGGCAAGCTCACCGGCGCCGAGCGGCAGTCGATGTACCAACGGCTCGCCGAGCTCGCCGAGACGCGCCTCTACGATCAGGGCCGCGCGTTCGCGTGGTGGGGCGAGGCGGTCGTCGAGGATCCGACCTGGGATCAGGCGATCGAAGAAGTGGAGCGCCTCGCGCGCGCGACCGCCGCGTGGGACGAGCTCGTCGCGGTGTACACGCGCGCGCTCGAGCGCCATCCGGGCGCCGGCGCGAAGGAGAAGGATCAGCAGAAGCGCACGCTCTTGCGGCTCGCGCGCGTGTACGAAGCGGAGCTCCGCGACGCGCACCGCGCCGTCGAGACGCACCTGCGCGTGCTCGAGATCGATCCGCGCGATCCGGAAGCGCTCGCCGCGCTCGATCGCCTCTACCTCGGCGCCGGGATGTACGACGAGCTCGTCGAGATCCTGCGCCGTCGCATCGAGATCTCGCAGGATCCCGACGAGACGATCGAGCTGCAGTTCCGCCGCGGCGCGATCTTCTCCGACGCGCTCGGCGATCTCGACGCGTCGCTCAAGTGCTACCAGGCGGTCCTCGATCAGGAGAGCCGCAATCGTCGCGCCCTCGAAGCGCAGGAAGGCATCTACTTCCGCCGCGAGGACTGGACCAAGCTCAGCGAGACCTACGAGAAGTTGATCGACACCGCGGACGGCGACGACGAGATGGCCGACCTGTACGCGCGCATGGCGCGCATCGCGTCGGACGCGCTCGGCCAGGACGAGAAGGCGATGGACCTCCTCGGCCGCGTCCTCGACATCCGCGGCGAGGACCCGGCGGCGCTCGCCGCGCTGTCGGACCTCTACACGCGCAAGGAGAAGTGGGAGGACCTGGTCGAGGTCATCGAGCGGCAGGTCGCCGCGACGAGCTCCGATCAGGAGCAGATCGCGCTGTACAAGCGGCTCGGTCGCGTGTGGAGCGAGAAGCTCGGCCGCGAGCGCAGCGCGCTCGACGCGTGGCTGTGCGCCGACCGCCTCGACCCGCGCGATCTCGAGACGCTGCGCGCGCTCTCGGCCCTCTACCAGAGCACGCAGTCGTGGGACGAGCTCTCGCAGACCTTGAACCGGATCATCGACGTCGGCGTCGACACCGGTCAGATCAACGAGGACCAGACCATCGAGCTGTACGCGCAGCTCGGTCAGCTGGAGGGCGACATCCTCGGCCGCGTCGACGACGCCGTCGATGCCTGGCGCAAGGTGCTCGCGCTCGATCCGAGCGACTTCCGCGCGCTCGGCGCCCTCGAGCAGCTCTTCACGCGCGAGGCGCGCTGGGAAGAGGCGATCGAGGTCATGGAGAAGCGCGCGCTCGTGCAAGACGACGAGCACTCGCGCATCGAGACGCTCTTGCAGGCGGCCGCGACGTGGGAGGAGAAGGTCGAGAACCTCACCGCCGCGTCGGAGATCTACGAGCGCGTGCGCTCGATGGACGCCGCCAACGTCACCGCGTCGGAGCGCCTCGAGGCGATCTACCGCGCGCAGTACAAGTGGCCCGAGCTGTCCGAGGTCTTGCTCGAGCGCGTCGACCAACGCGCCGACGTGCAGGAGCAGATCTCGATCCTCAACCAGGTCGCAAAGATCTACGAGACCGAGATCGGCGATCAGGACGCCGCGTTCGTCGTCTTGCAGGCCGCGTTCAAGCGCGACTTCTCGCACGAGGAGACCGCGAAGGAGCTCGAGCGCCTCGCGACCGCGACCAACCGGTGGGCCGAGCTCCTCGAGGAGTACAGCCACCAGGTCGCCGACCTCGAGCAGAACGATCGCAACTCCGCGGCGGATCTGTGGGTGAAGATCGGCCGCTGGTACGGCGAGCACCTCGCGCACATCGAGTACGCGATCCACTCCGTGCAGCAGGCGCTGCGCATCGATCCGTCGCACACCGGCGCGCTCGCGGCGGTCGCCGAGCTGCAGCGCAAGCGCGGCTCGTGGGGCGAGCTGATCGAGACCCTGTCGAAGCACGCCGCCGTCGAGAACGATCCGCAGAAGCGGACCGACCTGTACCTGAACCTCGCCGATCTGTACGAGAACCAGGTCCAGGACTCCAACGCGGCGATCGCGTCGTATCAGCAAGCGGTCGCGGCGAACCCGGAGTCGAAGCCGGCGCTGGTCTCGCTCGAGCGGCTGTACCGCCGCACCGAGCAGTGGGACGCGTTGATCGACGTCTTGACCCGCCGCGCGGCGCTCGAGACCGAGGACCGCGAGGTCGTGCGGCTCAGGTTGGAGATCGGTCAGATCTGGGACCTGCGCCTCTACGACGCGGGCCAGGCGATCGGCGCGTACAACCAGGTGCTCGAGGTCGACGCGTCGAACCTCGCCGCGCTCCGCGCCCTCGAGCAGCTCTACGACAAGACGTCGCAGCCCGAGAAGTACCTCGAGGTCCTGGAGGCGCAGCTCGACGCGTCGCCGACCGACGCCGAGCGCGTGTCGCTCTACGAGCGCATGGCCGCGGCGTGGGAGGAGCGCTTCGGCAAGCTCGATCGCGCCGCCGAGGCGCTCGAGAAGATCGTCGCGCTCGATCCGCGCAACTTCGGCGCCTTCCGCGAGCTCGCGCGCTTGTACTTCCAAGCGGGCAAGTGGGAGTCGCTGGTCGACACCTATCGCAACCACATCATGGCGACGACCGACGTCGCCACGCGCGTGGATCTGTACTGCGCGATGGGCCAGATCTACGAGCAGCAGCTCGGCGACAACGACCGCGCGATCGAGGCGTACTCGGACGTGCTCACGTTCGACACCGACGAGCCGCGCGCGCTCGACGCGCTCGGCCGCCTGTACGAGAAGATCGGCGAGTGGGACCGCGCGATCGACGCGATGACGTCGCTCGTGCGCCTCACCGACGACGCGCGCAAGCAGGTCGAGCTGTACTCGCGCATCGGCCGCATTCACCACAGCGAGCTGCGCGATCCCGAGGGCGCCGAGGCGAACCTGCTCCGCGCGCTCGCGATCGATCCGGGCCACGTCGCCACGATGGAGACGTTGGTCAAGCTGTACTCGGATCGCGGCGACTGGCTGAAGGCCGCGCAGATGATGGTGCGCGCCGAGCAGTACACGCCGGTCGTGCTCGACAAGGTCCGGCTCCTCTACGACGCCGCGCGCATCTACGAGACCAAGCTCCGCAACCCGGAGCAGGCCAAGCAGCTGTACGCGTCGGTCATCGCGCTCGATCCCGAGCACGTCGACGCCGGCCGTCCGCTCGCGCAGATCTACTTCGACAACGAGGAGTGGGCGCCGCTGTCGCCGGTGATCGGCATGCTCGTCCGCAAGGTCGCGCAGGCGCGCCCGGATCCGAAGGAGCTGAACGAGCTCTACTACCGCGCGGCGAAGACCGCCGGCGAGCTCGGCGACGCCGAGACCGCGCTCCATTACTACGAAGCCGCCTACAACATCGACTCGACGTACCTGCCGGTCTTGCTCGGCCGCGCCGATCTGTTGTTCAAGATGGGCGACTGGGACGCGGCGGGGAAAATCTACCAGACCATCCTCGTCCAGCACCGCGACAGTCAGGACGAGGCCGCGGTCGTCGGCATCTACTTCCGCCTCGGCATGGTTCGCCAGAACCTGGGCGAGCGGAAGAAGGCGCTCAACATGTTCGAGAAGGCGTTGGAGATCGATCCGACGCACCGGGACACGTTGGGCGCGGTGATCGCGCTGCAGCAGCAGCAGGGCGACTGGGAAGCGGTCGTCCACGCGAAGCGGTCGCTGATGGCGACCGCCGACGACAAGGAGAAGACCGCGCTCCTCGACGAGATCGGCGGGATCTACCACCAGCAGCTGCAGAACCCGCAGAAGGCGATCGGGGCGTACCTCGAGGCGCTCGAGGTCGCGCCCGACGATCACCAGATCCTGCAGAAGGTGCAGGACCTCTACGCCGAGACCAAGCAGTGGCGGAAGGTCGTCGAGAACATCCAGCGCTTCATCGAGCTCGAGAGCGATCCGGTGCGAAAGGGCGCGTACTACTACGCGGCCGGCACGATCTCGCGCGACGAGCTGAAGGGCCTCGACGAGGCGATGGAGTTCTACAACCACGCGCTCGACAGCTTCTTCGCCGATCCGTCGCGGCTGCCGCAGGCGATGCTGACCCGCGCGCTGAAGGCGTTCGAGGCGATCGACAAGATCACGACGACCAAGCGCGACTGGAACACGCAGCAGCGCGCGTACCGCGCGATGATCAAGCGCCTCGACAAGCCGCAGGCGAACAACGAGCAGCTGGCGAAGCTGCGCGTCTCGCTGCTCGACGCGCTCGGCGAGATCTATCGCTCGCGCCTGAAGCAGTACCAGTCGTCGGTGGCGGCGTACGAGCTCGCCGCGCAGCTCGATCCCGAGAACCAGGAGCGCGCCGAGAAGATGGCGGAGCTCTACCTGGTCGCGGGGCCCGAGTACGCCGACAAGGCGATCGAGCAGCACATGAAGATGCTGCGCGTCGAGCCGTTCAAGTACGACTCGTACAAGGCGCTGCGTCGCATCTACATGGACACGCACCAGTACGACAAGACGTGGTGCCTCTGTAACACGCTCGCGTTCTTGAAGAAGGCGGATCCGGACGAGCTGCAGTTCTACGAACAGTACAAGCCGCGCTCGATGCCGAAGGCGAAGGCCATGATGACCAACGAGTCATGGGCCAAGCTGATCCACCCCGACGAGAATCGGTACGTCAGCGCGATCTTCGCCGCCGTTTGGCAGGGCGTCGCCGCGATGAAGGCGTACCCGCACAAGGATCTCGGCTTGAAGCGGAAGGACGCGAGGCAGCTCGCGGGCGATCCGCTGATGTTCTCGAAGCTGTTCTACTACGTGGGGCAGGTGCTGAACGTGCCGCTCCCCGAGGTGTTCATCGTCGAGGACAACAAGCAGGCCGACATCCAGCTGGCGAACTTCGTCGACAAGGGTCAGCTGTGCCCGGCGTTCATCGTGCGTCCGCACCTGATGCAGGGGAAGAGCGACCGCGAGGTCGCGTTCCTCAGCGCGCGGCGGCTCACGTTCATGCGGCCCGAGTACTACCTGAAGATGCTGTTGCCGACGAACACGGAGCTGCGCGTCGCCTTGTCGTCGGCGATCGCCATGGTGAACCCGAAGTTCCCGGTGCCGGCGCAGGACGTGCAGAACGTGCAGGCGTACCTGCCCGAGGTGCGCGCGCGGTTGCAGCCGCAGATGCTGGAGCACCTCGCGGTCGTGGTGTCGAAGTTCGTGCAGAACGCGCCGGCGGATCCGGCGTTCCTGGTGAAGTGGGGCCATGCGATCGACGCGACCGCGTACCGCGCGGGGTTCGTCGTGAGCGGCGACTTGGAAGTCGCGGCGCGCATGGTGTCGACCGAGCCGGTGACGATGGGCGGGCCGCAGGTGAAGGACAAGATCAAGGAGCTCGTCCTGTTCAGCATCTCGGAGGACTACTTCGCGGTGCGCGCGCAGATGGGGTTGACGATCGGCTGAGGTCTTCCGCCCGTTCCTCCTGAGCGGAGCGCTCGCTCGAAGAGCGAGCGCGGAGTCGAAGGACTCCCGCGCGAACGCTCCGGGAGAACGCGAGCGCGCGCGGCTGCCTCGCGAGCGGTCCCCTTCGGACCCGCTCCTCGGCGCGGGCCCCCGGGCTACTCTGCTTCGCAGTTGTCACCGGCGAGAACACGCGCGTTGGTGCTTCCACCACCGGTGAGCCCCGCGCGCGGTCCGCGCTACGCGCGGCCGCGCGCTGGGGGACCCCCCCGCGCCTTCGGTCGCTCTCCGAAGGGGACGCGCTCGCGGGCGCGCCGCGCGCTGACGAGACCGCGACTATGATGCGCGCGTGGCGGTGGTCATCTGCAACGCCTGTGGGGCGAGGAATCGCGTGCCGCAGCCGGCGCCGGTGGGGGTCGCGAAGTGCGGGCGGTGCAAGGCGGCGTTGCCGACGCTGGTGATGAACATCGTCGACATCGGCGCGATCCGGTATTTCGACGGGCGCGGGATCCCGCGCGAGGCGTGGATCGGTGGCGCGCCGTTCGAGCAGGCGATCGCGG
>DATJIA010000302.1:0-9992 GCA_035493675.1 Kofleriaceae bacterium
CGAGCTGCCCGATCTCGAGACGCTCGACGATCACGCGATCGATCGGCTCGCCGCGGATCTCGACGATCTCGATCCCGACGCGCCGACCGCCGCCGACGACGGCCTCCTCCCGCAACCCGATCTCGAGTGGGTCGACGAGCTCTCGCCCGCCGACGTCGACTCGCTCGACACCTACCTCGACACGCAAGCCACGCATCGGAGCCCGACATGACCTGGCGCATCCTCCTCGTGATCGTCGTCCTCGGCGCGGCCGCGCCCGCGCGCGCGCAAGCGCCGGGTGAGACCCCGCCCGCGGGCCAGCAGGCGAAGCGCGAGAAGATCAAGCAGCGCATCCTCGCGATGCGCGCCGCGCTGCTCACCACCGAGCTCAACCTCGACGAGCAGACCGCCGCGAAGCTCTTCCCCGTGCTCGGCAGGTACGACGACCAGTTCGCGAAGCTCTTGCGCGAGAGCGTCGATCTGCGCAAGCAGGCGCAGGACGCCTACCAGCGCGGCGACGACAAGGCGCTCAACGATCTGATCGACAAGGTCGTCGCGAACCAGCGCGCGCGGTGGGATCTCGAGGAGGCGCGCTTCAAGGACGTCAGGAAGGTGCTGACGCCGCAGCAGGCGGCGCGGATCTTCGTCGTGTTGCCGCAGATCGATCGGCGGATCCAGAACCAGCTGCGAAGAGCGCTGGGCGGCGGCGGCGCGGGCCGGCGGCGCAGGCGCGGCGGTGGCGGCGACGAGCCGTCGGAAGACGATATCCCCGACCTACCCGACGATCCGTCGCAACCGTGATTCCTCGCGCGCGGCGCGGTATCATCACCGGCGATGATCGAGGTGACCTGCGGGGCGTGCGGGACCGTGCATCGCTTCGCCGAGTCCGACGCCGGTCGCACGCAGACGTGCACGGCATGCAAGGCGAAGATCGTCGTGCCCGCGCTCGGCGCGAAGAAGCCGCTCGGCGCGGGACCGTCGCTCGCCGCCTTCGACGCGCCGGAAGCGGCGGGCGGCACCGGCGACATCATCGATCTCGCCGAGCTGCCCGCGCCGAAGCGCGCGTCGCCGCTCGCGGGCGCCGCCGGCGCAGGATCGAAGCCCGCGCCGAAATCCGCGCTGTCGGGCGCCGCGCCGTCGAAGGCCGCGCCGCCGCCCCGTGTCAATGATCCGCTCCGCGGCGCCGCCTCGACGCCGGGGAGCGCGCTCGATCTCGGCGACATCAACCTCGGCCTCGATCTCGTTCCGCCGGGCGAGACCGACCTGCCCGCGCCGGTCGGTCCGTCGCCGACCAAGGCCGCGACGCCCGCGAAGCCCGCCGGTGCGACGCCCGCGATCCCGAAGATCCCGCCGATCGGCGCGCCGGCGGTGCCGAAGATCCCGCCGATCGGCCCGGCGACGAAGACGGGCATGGGTCCCGGCATGCGCCCGGGCGTCACCGATCTGCCCGCGCCGAAACGCTCCGCCACGCCCGCGGCCGGTGTGCCCGCCGGCGTCGGCGGCCCGGGCGTCACCGATCTGCCCGCGCCGAAACGCTCCGCCACGCCCGCGGCCGGCGTGCCGACGAGCGCGTCGACCGCGGCCGGTCTCGGCCTCACCGATCTGCCCGCGCCGAAACGTCCCGGCGGCCCGGGCGTCACCGATCTGCCCGCGCCGAAGCGCGCGTCAGGTGCCGCGGCGCCCGCAGCGTCCTCGCCGCCGCCGAAGCCGGCGGCGGATCTCGGCGGCGGGATCGATCTGCCCGCGCCGAAAGGCTTCTTCGACGATCTGCCCGCGCCCGTCGGCGCGACGCCGTCGGCCGTCACCGATCTGCCCGCGCCGAAAGGCTTCTTCGACGATCTCCCGCAGCCTTCCTCGCACGCGCCCGCGTCCGCGCGCGGCCCGGCGAAAGACGATCTGCTCGCGCCGAAAGGCTTCTTCGACGATCTCCCGCAGCCTTCCTCGCACGCGCCTGCGTCCGACGCCGCGAAGATGAAAGATCTGCCGGCGCCGAAGGGCTTCTTCGACGACATCCCCGCGCCACCCGCGACGATCAAGGGCGACACGATCCGTCCCGGCAAGCCGCTCGATCTCGACGATCTCGAGCTCGCGCCGCACTCGCAGGTCGGCCCGCTTCCGACCGCGCCGCCGCTCGATCTCGAGCCGATGCCGATGCCCGCGCCGATGCCGATGCCGACTCCGCCGCCCGCGCGCGTCGCGAAGCCCGGCACGGTGCCACCGCCCGCGGGACGCAACGTCCCCGCGCTCGAGCTGCCCGACGCCGGCGGCGATCCGTACGGCGGCCTCGATCTCCCGCCGCCGAACGAAGACTCGCCGCTCGAGACCGCGCCGCACGCACCCGCGCACGCCGTACCGCCGTCGAGCGGCGGCGTCGTCAGCTTCAAGCCCGCGCCGAAATCCGACGAAGCCGTCGTGATCAGCGCGCCGCCCGCGAACACCGCCTCGCTCGATCTCGACATCGAGACCGCCGCCGCGAAGGCGCGCGGCATCGCGCCGACGTCGACGCAGCTCGCGTCCATCCCCGCGCGCGCGGCGCGCGACGACAAGAAAGAGAAAGCCAAGGACGCGAAGCCCGAGACCTCGCAGCGCCGGAAGACGATCGCGCTGGCGGCGCTGCTCGGCGTGGCCGCGGCCGGCGCCGGCGCGTTCTTCTATTACAAGCACTACAAGAAGGGGAAGGCGCGCGGCCAGCAGCTCGAAGGATCGCTCGCGACCGCGCGCAGCGAGCTCGCGAGCGGCGCCGCCGGTCACTGGGCGCGCGCGGCGACGCAGGCCGACAACGCGCTCGCCGCCGATCCCAAGAACACCGACGCGCTCGCGCTGTCGGCGGAGGCTTGGTACGGCGGGCTCCTCGACGAAGGCACCAACGCGAAGACGCGCGGCGACACCGGCGCGCAGCGCGCGCAGACGCTGATCGAAGCCGCCGCCAACGGCCCCGACGTCGACAAGGCGCTCGCGCTCAAGCTGCTCGTCGACGGCGGCGCCGATCGCGCGGCGCAGCGGCTCGCGGCGCTCGTCGAGCACGCGCCCAACGACGGCGACGCGCTGCTCTTCCTCGGCTGGGCGCACCTCGGCGCGCACGCGTGGAAGGACGCGATCGCCGACTTCGATCGCGCGCTCAAGGCGTCGCCCGCGCGGGACGTCCCCGCGCTCTACGGGCGCGCGCAGGCGAAGCTCGCGCTCGGCGATCGCGACGGCGCGCGCGCCGACTTCGACGCGGTCCTCGCGAAGGATCACGATCATGTCGGCGCGCAGGTCGGGCAAGCCGCCGCCGCGCCGGCGTCCTCGTTCGAGCAGCGCGACACGCAGCTCGCCGCGCTGCTCGGCCGCAAGGACATCGACAAGGCGGATCCGCGCGCGGTCGCGCTCGCGTGGACCTTGTGGGGCGACGACGCGCGCCTCGCGGGCCGCCTCGACGCCGCCGGCGATCGCTACAAGCACGCGCTCGAGCTCGATCCGCAGCTGCAGCAGGCGCTGATCGGACAGGCCGATCTCGCCGTGCGCGGCGGCCGCATGGATGTCGCGAAGGATCTGATCGATCGCGCGCTCCGCAAGGATCCCGACGACGTCGACGCCAACCTGCTCGCGGCGCAGATCGCGCTGTCGACGAAGCAGGCCGACGACGCGATGAAGCTCCTCGACAAGCTCGCCGCGCGCACGCCGCCGATCGAGCTCGCGTCGCAGAAGGCGCGCATGTTGTTGTTGCGCGGCAATGGCCTCGAGCAGCAGGGCAAGCTCGACGACGCGCTCGATGCGTACAAGGCCGCCGCCGCCGCCGCCGGTGACAGCGACGTCGGTCCGACGATCGCCGCGGTCGAGCTGCTCAACGGTCGCGTGAAGGACGCGGAGAAGGCGAAGAACGCGGCCGATGCCGCGAAGTACCGACAGGCCGCCGAAGATCTGCTCGCGCCCCTCGCCGCCAAAGCGCAGAGCGATCCCGCGATGGCGGTCACGCTCGGCGTCGCGTACATGCAGTCCGGCGCGCCGGACAAGGCCGAGCCGTTCTTGCAGGCCGCGGTCAACGCGCGGCCGAAAGATCCCGAGGCGCTGTTCCAGCTCGCGACCGCGCAGGCGCAGCAAGGCAAGCGCGATGCGTCGCTCGCGACGCGCCAGCGCGCGTTCGACGTGAACCCGACGCGCCTCGACATCGGCGGCGCGCTCGCGCACGACTACGAAGACGCGGGCAAAGACGACAAGGCCGGCGAGATGTACGACAAGCTCGTCGCGAGCCCCGACGTCACCGCCGACATCCGCGAGCGCGCGGGCCGCTTCTGGGCGCGCACCGGCGACATGAAGAAAGCCGGCGCGCAGGGCGAGCTCTTGTTGAAAGACGATCCGGAAAACGCGGCCGGCTTGTATCTGCAAGCGGAGGGGCTCCTCGCCGACGGCAAGCTCGATCTCGCGCGCCGCACGTTCCAGAAGGCGAGCGACTACGACGCGCAGGCGCAATATCTCGACGGGCTCGGCCGCGCCGACGAGGCGCTGTGGCGCTCGAACGACGACACGCGCTTCCAAGAAGACGCGATTCGAGCGTACGCGCGCGCGACCGAGCTCGATCCGAAGATGTTCACGCCGTTGCTCGGTCGCGGTCGCTTGATGGTCGAGCGCGCGGACTACGCGAAGGCGCTCGAACCGCTGAACGCCGCGCGCGAGCTCAAGCCCAACGACGGCGAGGTCGCGTATTACCTCGGGGTCGCGCTGCACGGCGCGGGTCGCGATCGCGAAGCGATCGCGTGGCTGATCAAGGCGAACCAGGTGAAGCCCCGCGCGGAAGGCTACAAGCTCCTCGGAGAGATCTACGCGAACAACGATCAAGCCGGCCCTGCCGCCGATGCGCTCGCGCGCGCGGTCGCGATGGCGAAGGTCGAAGAGGACAAGGGCGGTCACGTCGACTGGCTCACCGATGTCTTGTACGAGCAGATCCTGGTCGCGAACTCGCGCAACGATCTCGGCACCGTGAAGCGCGCCGGGCAGGCGTTCCTCGATCGCAGCCCCAAGGACCAGAACAAGGTCAGCGAGGTGCAGCACATGCTCCTCGGAATCCATTGAGTCGGCTGATCCGCGTATCATCGCGGCGTGATCGTCGACCGCATCCGCCAGCGCGCGAAGGACGCGGCGTTCGCCGCACAGGTGCTCCGCCGCACCGGCATGGCCGGCGCGTTCCACGCCTCGTGCTTGCCCGGCTTCGTGCGCGCCGCGCGCGGCACGCGCCTCGGTCCGCACCTCGCGGTCATGTTCCACGCGCACAACAACCCCGACAAGGAAGCGATCGTCGAGCCGCTCGCGAACGGCGTCACGCGGCGCCTCACGTGGGGACAGCTCGACGCGGAGATCAACAAGCTCTGCCACGCGCTCGCCGCGCGCAACGTGCGCGGCGGTGATCGCGTCGCGCTCATGCTGCCGAACGGCACCGACTACCTCATCGCGCAGCAAGCGCTCGCGCGGCTCGGCGCCGTCGCGGTGCAGATCGGCTATCGCCTCAAGACCAACGAGGTCGTCTACATCCTGCAGAACGCGGAGCCGCGCGCGACGCTCGTGCACGCCGACTACCTCGCGACGATGCAGGAGGCGCGCGCGCAGACCAACCTCGGCGGCGCGCTGCTCGTCGTCGGCGGCGGGCCCGGCGTCGCGGCCGAGCGATGGGAAGACGCGATCGTCGGCGTGCCTTCGGATCGTCCGCCGAAAGTGATCGGCGCCGAGGACACCGGCGGCGGCGTGATCGTCTACACGTCGGGAACGACCGGCAAGCCGAAGGGCGCCACGCGCAACTGGAAGCAGACCGGCCTCGACGCGGTCGCCGACATGATGGTGCAGGTCGGCATGCGTACCGACGATCGCCACCTCGTCGTGTGCCCGCTCTATCACTCGGCGGCGCCCGCGTTCGTCGCGGTCATGATGTCGCTCGGCGGCACCGTCGTCTTGATGAACAGCTTCGACGCCGAAGGCGCGCTCGCGCTGATCGAGCGCGAGAAGATCACGTGCACGCTGGTCGTGCCGACGATGCTGGTGCGCATCTGCGCGCTCCCCGAAGAGACACGTCGCAAGTACGACGTGTCGAGCTTGCGCTGGGTGATGAGCGGCGCCGCGCCGCTCGCGACCGAGACCGCGAAGCGCTTCATGGATCAGTTCGGGCCGAAGCTGTGGAACTTCTACGGCGCGACCGAGACCGGCATCGTCACGCTCGCCGGGCCCGCGGACCACGTGAGCCGGCCCGGCACCGTCGGGCGCATGGTGCGCGGCAACGAGATCCGCCTGTTCGGCGACGACGGCCGCGAGGTCCCGACCGGTCAGGTCGGCGAGCTCTACGCGCGCAACAAGATGTTGATCGCCGGCTACCACAAGAACGACGACGCGACCCGCTCGTCGATGAAGGAAGGCTTCTTCTCCGTCGGAGATCTCGCGCGACGCGACGCCGACGGCTTCTTCTACATGGAGTCGCGCAAGCACGACATGGTGATCAGCGGCGGCGTGAACATCTACCCGCGCGAGATCGAAGATCACATCCACAACCACCCGGCGGTGCTCGAGGCCGCGGTGATCGGCGTGCCCGATCCCGAGTGGGGCGAGTCGCTGAAGGCCTTTGTCGTCCGTCGCGCCGGACATTCGCTCACCGCGGAAGAGGTCGTCGCGTGGTGTCGCGACGGCCTCGCCGACTACAAGCGCCCGCGCGCGGTCGTGTTCGTCGACGAGCTGCCGCGCAACCCGACCGGCAAGGTCCTGAAGCGGGAGCTGCGCGCGCAGTGAACGGATTGCTCGTCGTCGCTGCGCTCGCGCGCGGCGGCTTGATGGCGGAGCTCGAGGAAGCCGGCGCGGCCGAGGCGCCGATCGTCGTGCGGATCGACGTCGAGGGCGCGCGCGGGCTCGTCGATCTCGTGCGCTCGCGCGTGCCGTCGTTCCTGCGCGGCGGCTTCGACGATCAGGTCGCGTCGATCGGCGCGTCGCTCGGCGGCGATCCCTTCACGCCCGACGGATGGAAGCAGCTCGGCCTCGATCCGAAACGATCGGTCGTGATCGCGATCGGCCGCTCGAACGCGAGCATGGCGGGCATCCGCGCGGTCGTGCCCGTCGCGGATCCGGCGCGCGCCGCGCAGACGATCGTGCGCGCGCAGGCGCTCGCGCCCGCGCTCCGCTTCGGCGCGCCGGGCCGAGGGAAGACGCTCACGATCGATCTCGTCGCGCCGACGGACGCGGGCGACGCGGGCGACGGGTCGGCGCTGTTCACGCCCGTGCCGCCCAAGAAGCTCGACGCGCTCCTCGGCCCCGAGCCGATCGCGATCCTGATCAAGCCGCAGCGCCTCGCCGAGACGATGCAGCGGCTGCGCGGCCGCGATCCGACCGAGCTCGCGCCGGTTGCCGGCATCCTCGGCTTCCCGCTCGGCGATCTCGCCGCGACGATCTCGATCCGGAACGCGATCCTCACCGTGCACGCACGCTGGGAGGTCGCGCCGAAATCTGCCCTCTCGCGCGCGCTCGCGACGACGATCGACAGCGGCCTGCCCCGCCCCGCCGACACGCCCGACGCCGCGCTGCACGTGCACAGCTACGTCGCCCCGCGCGAGCTCGCCGCGCTCGATCCCACGCACATGACGTTCGATCTGCCGTCGTCGCCGTATTTCCCCGCCGGCGGGCTCTATCCGCTCCTGCAGATCATGGCGTGGCCGTACTCGATCGGCGCGACGATCGCGCACGTGAACAGCGCGGATGCGCGCGCCAAGCCGATCTTCGACGGCCTGCGCGACGCCGTGCTCGTCGTGCAGACGATCGGCGACGATCTCGATCACACGAGCGCCGCGTTCGAGATCGCGCTCGACCGCACCGCGTTCGACGAGCTGCGCGTGCTGATCACCAAGGTCTGGGGCGCCGCGCCCGGCCTCGTCGATCACGGACGCATCCGCCCGTTCGCGCGCGGCACGTCGCTCGGCGTCGCGATCCAGGACAGCGGCCCGGCGTACCTCGCGATCGTGCGCCACGCGCCCGCGCCGCCGAAAGATCTCGTCTTCGAAGCCCACGCCGCGCCCGCCGCGCTCGCGCTCCTCTCCCCGCTCGCGGTCTTCGCGGGCGCGCTCGATCTCTCCGCGCGCTGGGACGGCCACGCGATCGCGATCGACGCTACGCTGTCGCCACCGTGACCGCGCACCCGCTCGTCGTCGGCACCGCCGGCCACATCGACCACGGCAAGACCGCGCTGGTCCACGCGCTGACCGGCATCGACACCGATCGCCTGCCCGTCGAGAAGGCGCGCGGCATCACGACCGAGCTCGGCTTCGCGCACCTCGAGCTCCCTCCGTTCGCCCCGAGCGAAGTCGCGGGGCGAGTCGCCGTCGTCGACGTCCCCGGCCACGAGCGCTTCATCAAGTCGATGGTCGCGGGCGCGGTCGGGATCGATCTCGTGTTGCTCGTGATCGCCGCCGACGAAGGCGTGATGCCGCAGACGCGCGAGCACCTCGACATCTGCCAATTGCTCGGCGTGCGCCGCGGCATCGTCGTGATCAGCAAGCGCGACCTCGTCGACGACGACTGGCTCGCGCTCGTCACCGACGAGCTGCGCGCGTTCACCGCGCACACGTTCCTCGCCGGCGCGCCGATCGTCGCGGTGTCCGCGAAGACGGGCGCCGGGCTCGCAGATCTGAAGGCGACGATCGCGCGCGAGCTCGCCGCCTTGCCGCCGCGCCCCACCGCCGGCGCGTTCCGCCTCCCGCTCGATCGCGTCTTCACGCTCAAGGGCTTCGGCACGGTCGTCACCGGCACGATCGCGTCCGGATCCGTCAAGAACGGCGACGAGCTGGTCGCGTTGCCGCGCGGCCTCGCCGCGCGCGTGCGCGGCGTCCAGATCCACGGCGCCGCCGTCGACGACGCGGGCGCCGGCTTCCGCTGCGCGCTCAACCTCGGCGGCGTGTCGATCGACGAGCTCGTGCGCGGCGACGTCCTCGCGCATCCCGGCGCGATCGCGCCGTCGCACATCCTCGACGTGCGCTTCCGGTTACTGCCCGCCGCCCGCGCGCTCGGCAAGCGGAGCCGCGTGATCCTCCACCACGGCACCGCGCAGGTGATGGCGTCGCTCGTGCTCGTCGATCGCGACACGCTCGCGCCCGGCGGCGAGACCATCGCGCAGCTGCGCGTCGACGCGCGCACGCCGATCGCGGCCTTGCCCGGCGATCGCTTCATCGTGCGCGGCACCGTCGCGCTCGCCCACCACGGCACCACGCTCGGCGGCGGCGAGATCGTCCGCGTGCTCGCGTCGAAGGCGCGCGGCGCCGCGCGCGACGCCCACGCCGATCACGTGCGCCGCCTCGCCGACGCGCGCCTCTCCGATCGCATCGCGCTCGAGGCCAAGAGCGCCGGCGCCGCCGGCATCGATCTCACCGCGGTCGCGCATCGCACCGGGCAGACGCCGGCCGACGTCGCGCCGATCGTCGACGCGCTGGTCGCCGAGGGCACGCTGCTCCGCGCCGGCGATCACGCGATCCACGTGCACGCGACGGTGGTCGCCGCGCTCGAAGCCAAGCTGCGCGCGTTGGTCGAGGCCGCCGAGAGCTCTTCGCGCGAAGAGCTCCGCACGAAGCTGTCGCCCGCGCTCGCGCGCCCCGCCTACGACGCGATCGTCGACGCGCTCGCGCGCCGCGGCGCGATCATCGCGACCGCCGATCAGCTCGCGAAGCCGTCGCCGAAAGCGTCGCTGTCTCCGGACGAGCTCGCGCTCCTCGATCGCTTCAAGGCCTGGGCGCTCGAGCCGCTCCGCCCCAAGGAGATCGGCGCGCCGGCGGCGCTCGATCGCCTCCTCGCCGCCAAGCTCGTCACGAAGGTGAAGCCCGACCTCTACGTCGAGACCGGCGCGCTCGACTCACTCCGCGCGCGCTTGATCGCGCACCTCGACGCGCACGCCGAGATCACGCCGCAGCAGTGGAAGGATCTCTGCGGCACCTCGCGCAAGTTCAGCATCCCGCTCGCCGAGTTCTTCGACGCCGAGAAGCTCACGCTCCGCGTCGGCGACATCCGCCGCAAGCGCGGCCGCT
>DATJIA010000303.1:0-3033 GCA_035493675.1 Kofleriaceae bacterium
GCCAGCCCGTTCGATCGCTCGTCGAGCTCGCGATAGGTGACGCGCGCGCCCTTGGCGACGAGCGCGACCTGATCGGGCGCGCGGCGCGCCGAGTCGACGAGATAGTCGTGGAGTAGCGGAACGGCCCTCATCCCTAGGCCATCCGCTCGATCACGGTCCGAGCCACGATCGGAGGATCGCCGGAAGGCTCGGCGCTGACAAGCTCGCGATGCAGCAGTTGCGACGACGCGACGCCGACGAGCGCCATGTTGTCGGCGTTGGAGAGCTGACCTTCGCCCGCGGCCGCGCGGCACTTGCGCGCGAGCGCCAGCGTTGCGGCGCGATCGAAGAGGCCCGAATCGATCGCGAGCGCGTCGTCGAGCCAGTCGGCGTGCGCGAGCGCGAGCGCGTCGGGCGCGCGATACGGCTGCTTCATGCGCTTCGTGATCGACGCCGGCACGAGCGGCGCCGCGACCTTCTTGAGGACGTGCTTCTCGTCGAGGACGTGCAGCTTGAAGCCGGCCGGGAAGCTGTTGGCGAGCGCGACCACGTCGCGATCGAGGAACGGGAAGCGTCCTTCGACCGAGTGGCCCATCGCCATGCGGTCGCCCTGCGCCGACAGGAGATATCCCGACAGCAGCGTTCGGATCTCGACGTACTGATCGCGCGCGAGCGGATCCCACGATCCGAAATCGGACGGCACGGTCGCGACGAAGCGCGCGATCGGATCGCCTACCGCGGCGCGCACATCGGGCGCGAACAAGCGGTGCAGCGCCATCGCCGAGCGCCAGCGCGGCAGGTGCGCGAACTCGGGCGCGTCGGGTCGATCGAGATCGCGCGCGAAGAACTCGCGCGCCATCGCGCGCGCCCGTGCCGGACCGCGCGCGAGGTACGGATAGAGCTTGTCGAGCAGCAGCGGGCGCGCCTTCGACTGCGGCGCGCGGGCCCAGAAGCGGCGGATGCGCGCCTCGCGGAAGAGATCGTAGCCGCCGAGCATCTCGTCGGCGCCTTCGCCGGTGAGCACGACCTTGATGCCGTGCTCGCGCACGAGCTTCGCGAGCAGGAAGAGCGGGGCGGGCGCGGTGCGGAGGATCGGGCGCTCCGCGTGGCGCACGACGTCGGGGAACGCGCGCGCGATGTCCTCGCGCGAGACGACGACCTCGCGGTGATCGCTGCCGAGGCGCGCGACCATCTCGCGCTGGAACGGCGTCTCGTCGTATTCGGCGTCGGTGAAGCGGAGCGAGAAGGTGCGGAGCTGCTCGCCGATCGCCCGCTTCGCGAGCGCGGCGACCACGCTCGAGTCGAGGCCGCCGGAGAGGTACGAGCCGACCGTGACGTCGGCGCGCAGCATGCGGAGCTTGGTCGCCTTGTCGAGCGCGGCGCCGAGCGCGTCGGTCGCGTCGTCGATCGATCCGCGGAAGGTCTCGTCGTAGCGCGGGCGCCACCACTCGGTCTCGGTGAAGGTGCCGTCGGCGCGGTAGACGCGCGCGTGCCCGGGGCGCAGCTCCTCGACGCCGCGGAACACCGTCTGCGGCGCGATCGGCGTCCAGAACGTGAAGGTCTCGCCGAGGCCGATCGGATCGATCGCGCGCGGGATCGATCGATCACCGGCGAAGATCGCCTTCACCTCGCTCGCGAACCAGACCCGCCCGCCGTGCGCGCAGAGGAAGATCGGCCGCACGCCCAAGCGATCGCGCGCGATCACGAGCTCGCGCGAGCGCCGGTCCCAGATCGCGAACGCGAACTGCCCGTTCAACCGCTCGAGCGCGCCGAGCCCCCACGCGCGATACGCCTCGAGCACGACCTCGGTGTCGCTGTTCGTGCGGAAGACCGCGCCGCGGGCGCGCAGCTCGTCGCGCAGCTCGACGTAGTCGAAGACCTCGCCGTTGTACGAGATGACGAGGTCGCCGGCGGCGTCGGTCATCGGTTGCTGGCCGCTCGCGAGATCGATGATCGAGAGGCGCGCGTGGGCGAGGCCGCAGCGCGCGTCGCGGTAGAGGCCGTGCTCGTCGGGGCCGCGGTGACGCAGCGCACCCGCCATCGCGACCAGCGTCTCGCGCGACACCGGCGGCGCGTCGACGGACAACACCCCGGCGATGCCGCACATCGGATCGGATGATACACATATAGATGTGAGGGAGTGGCTGATCGCGATCGCCGTCGTCCTCTGGGGCGCGTGCGGATCGGGCCCGAACGCGGGCGCGATCGACGCCGCGCCGGGCGGCGCAGACGCCGCGATCGACGGCGCACCGAATGCGCCCGATGCGGGGCCGGCGGCGACCTGCACGGGCGCTGGCTTCGCGGTGGCGGCGACGAGCTTCGCGTTGCCGAGCGGCTTCGCGACGCGCGCGTTCATCGACGATCACGAGGACACCTGCGCGACGGTCGCGCCGCGCTTCGCGCTCGTCGATCTCGACGGCGATCGGGCGGAGGAGGTCGTCGTCACCTCGCTGTGCGCGGACGGAGCGGTGGGGACGAGCGAGTGGCGCGTGGGAACGTCGAGCTGGGCGCTGCCGCCCGGCTTCGCCGCGCGCGCGTTCTGGGGCACGTCGAACGACGACTGCAACGCGGGGCCGCGCTACGTGCTCGCCGATCTCACCGGCGATCTGCGTCCGGATCTGGTCGTGACCTCGACGTGCGATCAATCCACTGTCGGCAGCGATCACTGGCTCGTGTACGCGAACACCGGCGCCGGCTTCGCGAGCACGGCGATCTCGTGGCCGCTGCCGTCGGGCTTTGCCTCGCGCGCGTTCGATCACGCGCACAGCGACGCGTGCGGGACGGCGGCGCCGATCTTCGCGCTCGAAGATCTCGACGGCGATCACCGTCCGGATCTCGTCGTCACCTCGGCGTGCGATCAGAGCTCGCTCGGCACCGATCACTGGAACGTGTACGCGAACACCGGCAGCGCCTTCTCGGCGGCGACGAGCTTCGCGTTGCCGAGCGGCTTCGCGACGCGCGCGTTCATCGACGATCACGAGGACACCTGCGCGACGGTCGCGCCGCGCTTCGCGCTCGTCGATCTCGACGGCGATCGGGCGGAGGAGGTCGTCG
>DATJIA010000304.1:0-22022 GCA_035493675.1 Kofleriaceae bacterium
CTCGCGGCGCTCGACGCGTTCGTGCCCGCGGTGACGGCGCTCTTGATCGTGTGGCTGCCGGCGCTGTGGGTCCTGTTCGGGCTCGCGGGCATCGTGCACGGCCACGACTTCGTCGGCAGCATCCTACTGATGGTGCACGGCCTGCTGCCGGTGTTCGCGTACTTCGGCGTGCTGATGGTGACGGCGCCGGCCGCGTACGACGAGTTCAAGAAGATGTTCACGCCGGGCAGCGCGCAGCCGCCGCAAGCGGGTGGAGGCTATCCGCCGCCGGGCGGAGGCTACCCGCCGCCAGGCGGAGGCGGCTGGCCACAGCAGTAGATCGACCAGACTCGCCGACGTTCGTGCGAACGACATGCGCAGCGCTCACGCGCTGCGCATTCTGTTTTTCGGCGGCCGCTCTTCAGTCGGCTCTACTGCAACGTCCGGAGGCCTTCGGCCTCCTCCGATGGGGGAGCGGTGCTCCCCCAAACCCCCATTCCGGATCTGATCCGGACGACGGGAGACGGACGACGGACGACGATCTCAGGGCCCGCAGTGCCCGGCGGTGCACGTGCCGCCGGGGCTGTCGCTCGGCGCGCTGCACGACTTCGGCGCGCAGACGTCGGTCGAGGCGGTGAAGCCCCACGGGCCGCTCGCGCCCGACGACTCGCACGCGATCCACGGATCGTCGCGGCACGGGTGCTGCGCATCGCACGACGGCAAGCACGCGGTCGTCCCGTTGCCGAACACCGCGCACGCGGTGTCGGCGGGACACGCGCCGCACGCGACCGTGCACGCGCCGCGCGCGCCGATCGCGAGGCAATCGCCGGTCGCGCACGACGAAGCCGCGGTGCACGCGGCGCCGATCGGCGCGAGCGCGCCCGGCGGCACGCACGCGGAGATCCAGCCGCCGCCCGCCGCGGCGACCGGCTCGCACGCGCGGCCCGTCGGACAATCGCCGGGCGCGTCGCAGGTCGCTACACATTCTGTAGCATCCCACGCGCCGCCCAGCTGCGCGCACGCGCCGGTGCAGCCCGCGCCGCACGCCGCGACACATAGATCGTGCGCGCACGATCCGCTCGCGCACTGCGCGCCGGCGTCGCACGACGCGCCGAGCGGCGCCGGCGTCACGATCAAGAAGCCCGGCCGCGCGAGCGACGCCGAGCCGCCCGGGCCCGCCGCCGCGAGCATGACGTCGTAGGTGCCGGGCGCGACGTACGTGTGCGACGGCGTCGCGACCGACGACGCCGCGCCGTCGCCGAACGTCCACGCCCACGTGTCGATCGCGCCCGACGCGATCGGCGCGAAGGTCACCGTGAGCGGCGCCGCGCCGCTGCACGTCACGGTCGCCGCGCCGCCGTCGATCGTCGCGGGCGCTTCCGCGAGCGCGCAGCCGGTCGCGGTGAAATCGACCCACGCGAGCGGCGCGCCGTCGGTGCCGTGCGCGCCGTCGGCGGGGTTGAACGCGTCGGGGCCCACGCCGGCGTCGGGGCGCGCGCTGCCGTCGCCGCACGCGGCGAGGCCTGCGGCGATCGCGAACGGCAGTGAGGCCCGCACGCGATCATCGTACACGATGCTATACGTGGCGGATGCTCGTGCTCGCGTCCGCGTCGCCGCGCCGCAAGGAGATGCTCGAACGCATCGGCGTGCCGATCGACGTGCGCCCCGCCGACGTCGACGAGACGCAAGCCCCGGGCGAAGCGCCGCTCGCGTACGTGACGCGGGTCGCACGCGCGAAAGCCGATGCCGCGAGCGGAGCGTGGGTCCTCGCCGCCGACACGATCGTCGAGCTCGACGGCGACGTGCTCGGCAAGGCCGCCGACGCGCGCGAGGCCCGCGCGATGCTCGAGCGTCTGCGCGGCCGGCGTCATCGCGTGACGACCGCGTGGGTGCTGCGCGGTCCGAGCGCGCGCGACGAGGGCGTCGTGACGAGCGAGGTCGTGATGACCGCGGCGTCTGATCGAGAGATCGACGCGTACGTCGCGTGCGGCGAGTGGCGCGGCAAGGCCGGCGCGTACGCCGTGCAGGGCATCGCCGCCGCGCTCGTCTCGGAGGTGCACGGATCGATCACGAACGTGATCGGCTTGCCGCTCGCCGAGGTCGCGGCCGCGCTCGTGCGCAACGGCGCGCCGTCGCCCGACTTCACGCGGGGAGCGCCGGCGTGACGACGGTCGCCGATCGCTGGTGGAAGGTGCGCGACACGGTCGTCGCCGCGTGCGCGCGCGCGGGCCGCGATCCGTCGGAGATCACGATCGTCGCGGTCGCGAAGAAGCACACCGCCGCCGCGGTCGAAGAGGCCGCGGCCGCCGGCGTCACCGACGTCGGCGAGAACTACGCGCAGGAGCTCGTCGACAAGGCCGCGCAGGTGAAGGCGCACGTGTGGTGGCACTTCATCGGCTCGCTCCAGCGCAACAAGTGCAAGCTCGTCGTCGGCGAGGTCGCGCTGATCCACACGGTCGACAGCGTGCGGCTCGCCGAGGAGATCGACAAGCGCGCGGCCGCGGTCGGCGTCGTGCAGCCGGTGCTGATCGAGGTCAACATCGCCGGCGAAGACACGAAGGGCGGCGTCGCGCCGGCCAACGCGCACATGCTGCTCGGCGCGATGCGCGGGCTCGCGAACCTGCGCTGCGACGGCCTGATGACGATGCCGCCGCCGGGCGACCTCGAGCTCGCGCGGCGATCGTTCGCGTCCTTGCGCGAGCTGCGCGATCAGCTCGCCAACGCGGATCGCCCGCTGCCGATCCTGTCGATGGGGATGAGCGGCGACTACGAAGCGGCGATCGCCGAGGGCGCGACGCACCTGCGCATCGGCACCGCGATCTTCGGCGAGCGCGTCGGCTAGAAGAACGCGGGGCAGAGGACGCGGGCGAGCTTCGCCGGCGCGACGACGCCTTCGTCGACGAACGGCTCCGAGGCGTCGGCGCCGTCGAGCGTCGCGCGGGCCATGCGCGCGGAGGTCGCGATCAGCGCGAGCCCGAAGCGATCGGCGGCGTCGATCGCGGACGCGAGGTGCGGGCGCGGATCGCTCCCCGAGAGGTGCGCGGCGCCGGCGTCGATCAGATCGGCGGAGGACGCGACCCACGGCTGGCGCGTCTTGCGCAGCCCGGTCGCGTCGGCGCGCGCGGCCGCGATCGATCGCGCGCGTGCCTTTCCGGACGAGGCTCGCGCGACGCCGAGGTGCGCGCGCGCGCGCAGCTCGCGCATCGCGATCTCCGCGAACGGCACGCGCAGCATCAGCGACCGCGCGATCGTCGGCCACTCGCGCGTCACGCACGCGAGCGCGACCTCGTCGTCGCCCGCGTAGAGCATCGCGTTCACGCGCGCGATCGTCGCGTAGTAGCTCGTGTTCGCCACGTCCTCGGTGGGCCAGCCGGCGAGCGCGTCGTCGACGGCGCGGAGCGCGCCCGCCGGATCGTCGGCGACCAGCCACGCGCCGTTGTTGACGCCGAGCCGCAGCTGCAGGCTCGTGTAGCGATCGCCGGCCGCGTCGGAGTCGCGCAGGAAGCCGCGCACGCCGGTCGCGAGGCGGCGCAGGTGGCCCGCGAACCAGCACGACCACGACGCGACGATCCGCGCCGTGCGCAGATCCCACGCGGTCGACGCGAGCTCCGCCGCGTGATCGCCGAGCGCGATCGCGTCGTCGAAGCGGCCGCACATGAAGCGGGAGATCGCGAGCGCGAGCCGCGCCATCGCGGCGTCGTCGGGCGCGGCCGCCTGCGCGCGCGCGACCAGCGCCTCGGCGGCGGCTTCGGCGCGCACGCCGCCGAGCGCGACGTACGCGGCCTCGAGCGCGTAGCCGAGCGCGAGCTGCGCGGGCTCGCCGCCGTCGAGCGCGAGGCGCAGGAAGCGCGACTGATAATACGAGCCGCGGATCACGTCGACCATGCCGAGGCTGCGCGACGCCGACAGCGCGGCCGCGATCAGCTTGTCGCGCGCCGGATCGGGCGCCTCCGATCGCGCGCGCGGCTCGAGCCCGCGCAGCTTCAGGCGCGCGCGCGCCCGCACGATCGCGAAGAGCAGCGCGCCGCGGCGCTCGTGATACTCGAGCCCCGCTTCGGCGAGCACGCCGCGCAGCACCTCCATGCCGCGCCGGTAGTCGCCGATCGAGATCAGCTGCTCGGCGGCGGTGCGGCGCAGCTCGCTCGCGAGCCCGGGCGCGACGACCTGCGCGGCGGCGAGCAGCTGATCGGCCGCGTCGCCGCCGAGCCCGGCGTGCGCGAGCGCGTCGCCGAGGCGGATCTGCAGGGTCGCGCGCGTCGCCGGCTCGAGCGGCTCGCCGAGCTCGATCGCCGCGCGATACAGCTCGGACGCGCGGTGGAACTGCAGCGCGGCCGCCGCCTGCGCCGCGGCCTTGCTCGCGTACGACGCGGCCGCGCTGCGCCGGCCCGCCTCGAGCCAATGGTGATGGAGGTCCTCGAGCGACGCGCCCGGCGTCTTCTCGAGCGCGACCGCGAGCCGCTTGTGCCCCGCGCGCAGCTCCTCGGCGGGCAGGTGGCCGAGCACCGCGGCGCGCACCCGATCGTGATACGGCTCGAACAGCTCGCCGTGCGCGCTCGCGAGATCGTGATCGCGCAGGGCGGCGAGGTCGCGATCGAGGCGCGTGCTGTCGACGCGCGCGGCGCGCGCGAGCAGGCCCGGCGGCATGCGGCGCGTCGCGACGCACAGCGCCTCCAAGATGCGCTGCTGCGCCGGCGGCAAGATCGAGATGCGCGCCCACAACAGCTCCTCGAGGCCGCGCGCGCTCGGCGTGCCGGTCGCGCGCACCAGCTCGCGGATGTAGCCGGGGTGGCCGTGCGCCTCGGACGCGTGGAGGTCGGTGCCGCCCGACGCGCGGGCCAGCGCGCGCGCGTCGTCGTCGTCGAGCGCGCGGACCGGGATGATCGCGGGCGCGGCGAGCCCGCGCGCGACCAGCCGATCGGCGAGCGCCTGCGCGCCGGGCCGCAGCGTGCCGATCAAGAGCGCGGCCGGGCTGTCGGGCTCGGCGAGCACGTGCACCATGAGATCGAGGCTGTCGTCGTCGATCCACTGCAGATCGTCGATCGCGATCACGAGCGGCTGCGCGCGGCCGAGGCGCACGAGCAGCTCGCGCAGGAGATCGAAGCCGCGCGCGCGCAATTCGCGCGGCGTCGGCGCGTCGCGCGATTCTTCCGCCTGCGCGAGCGCATCGACGCGCCCGAGCACCGGGAACAAGCGCGCGAGCCGCGCGGCGCCCGGCGGCAACAGCGCGGCGCGCTCGCGATCCTTCAACAGCCGCGACAGATCGTCGACGACGCCGTCGAACGCGCGGAACGGCAGCGCCTCGCGATCGTGGCATCGACCCGCGAGCACGATCGCGCCGCGCGCTTCGACGCCCGCGACGAACGCGCGCATGATCGAGGTCTTGCCGATCCCGGACTCGCCCTCGAGCAGCGCGACCTTCGCGCGGCCGCGGCGGGCTTGATCGAACGCCGCCTCGAGCGAGGCGAGCTCGCGCGCGCGACCGACGAACGGCGGCGGCGCGCTCGTGCGCGGCGCGGCGATCGGATCGAGCCCGCGGCCGAGCCGCTCCGCGATCGCGCTCGCGTTCGGGCGCTTCGCCGCGTCGGTCGCGAGCAGATCGAGGCACAGATCGTCGAGATCGGTCGGCACGTGCGGCGCGCGCTGCGACGGCGGCACCGGCGGCGTGCGCGTCTTCGCGTCGAGGATCGCGAGCGGCGCGCCGTCGAACGGCACCGTCCCGGTCAGGCACTCGTAGAGCAAGACGCCGATCGCGTAGCAATCGGCCGCCGGCCCCGCGATCTCGCCGCGCGCCTGCTCGGGCGCCATGTACTCGACCGTGCCCGCCGCTTCGTCGGACGCCTGCCGCCGGCCCGGCGCGGTCGCGAGCCCGAAGTCGAGCACGACGACGCGCCCGAGATCCGTGACGAGCACGTTCGACGGCTTGAGATCGCGGTGCACGCGCCCCGCGTCGTGCAACACGCCGACCGCGATCGCGAGCTGGCGCAGCGCCGCGCGCAGGCGCGCCTCGTCGCAGTGGCCGTCGATCGCGGGCTCGGCGCCGCGCGGTGACCTGACGCGCACGTCGGGCACCGTCGCCGCGCTCGGATCCGACGAGCGATGATCCTCGACGGTGCCGCGCACCCAGTGCGTGAACGGCACGCCGTCGACGAGCTCCATCGTGAAGAACCAGCGGCCGTCCTCGAGCGCGAGCTCGCCGAGCCGCACGAGGTTGTCGTGGCGCAGATCGACGACCGCGCGGAACTCGTCCTTCAAGCGCAAGAGGTACTCGGGATCCGAGACGCCGAGCGTCTTCATCGCGCGCACTTCACCGCTGCGCTGGTCGCGGACCTTGTAGACCACACCCATCCCGCCCGAGCCGAGCTCGCCCAGCACCTCGTAGCGCGAGGGCGCCCCCATGCCGCGATTGTACGTGCTAAGAGCAGGCGATGTCGGGCCACAACCGATGGGCGAAGCTGAAGCGACGGAAAGCCGTCGACGACGCCCGCCGGTCGAAGGTCTGGACCAAGATCCTCAAGGAGCTCCAGATCGCGTCGCGCATCGGCGGCGGCGATCCGGCGGGCAACCCGCGCCTGCGCCTCGCGATCGACAAGGCGCGCGCCGTGAACATGCCGAAGGATCGGATCAAGGCCGCGATCGAACAGGGCACCGGTGCGGCGGGCGGCGAGAGCTACGAGGAGATCACGTACGAAGGCTACGGGCCGGGCGGCGCCGCGATCCTCGTCGAGGCGATGACCGACAACCGCGCGCGCACGGTCGCCGATCTGCGGCACCTGTTCGAGCGCTTGGGCGGCAACCTCGGCACCACCGGCTCGGTCGCGTGGATGTTCAAGAAGCGCGGGATCATCGCGGTCGCGAAGAGCGCCGCCGACGAGGATCGGGTGATGGAGGTCGCGCTCGACGCCGGCGCGACCGACGTGCGCGACGACGGCGACGCGTGGACGATCGACGTCGAGCCGCTGTCGCTCGCCGCGGTCCAGGACCAGCTGCTCGCCGCCGGGATCGCGATCGAGCACGCCGACGTCGACTTCGTGCCGGAGACGCGGGTCGCGCTCGACGCCCACAAGGCCGAGACGATGACGAGGCTGATCGACGGGCTGGAAGATCTCGACGACGTCCAAAACGTCTACGCGAACCACGACGTCCCCGACGAGTCATAGCTTCCTGCTACCGTCCCCGACGCTGTGCGAATCCTCGGTATCGATCCGGGCAGCCGCGTGTGCGGCTACGGCGTCATCGATCTCGTTCCCGCCCGCGGCGAGCTCGCGTACGTGGAGTGCGGTGTGCTCACCGCGCCCGAGGACTGGCCGATGGAGAAGCGGCTCGGCGAGATCGCGCGCTTGCTCGGCGACGTGATCCGCGAGCTCGCGCCGAAGCTCGTCGCGGTCGAAGACGTCTTCTCGCACGTCAACGCACGCAGCGCGCTCGCGCTCGCGCAGGCGCGCGGGATGGCGCTCGCGGTCGTCGGGATCGCGGGGCTCGAGGTCGCGTCGTACGCGCCGTCGATCGTGAAGAAGACGGTGTGCGGGTCGGGGCGCGCCGAGAAGGAACAGGTCGCGCGCATGGTGCAGGTGTTGATCGGCCTGCGCACGCTGCCGCGCGCGGATGCCGCCGATGCGCTCGCGGTCGCGATCACGCACGCGCGAACCTCGCGCGGCTCGGCGCGGATGCTCGACGCGATCGTGAGGGCGCGATGATCGGGCGCTTGAAGGGCACGATCGTCGAGCGCGCGGGCGCGCAGGTGATCGTCGACGTCGGCGGGGTCGGCTACGAGATCACGTGCTCGGGCTGGACGCTCGGCGCCTTGCCCGCCAACGACGAGCCGGTGACGCTGCGCATCTTCACGCAGGCGCGCGAGAACGACATCGTCCTGTTCGGCTTTTTGACCGAGCAGGAGCGCGCGCTCTTCGATCTGTTGATCACGGTCAAGAACGTCGGGCCGTCGACGGCGATCGGGATCCTGTCGGGCGGCTCGACGCCGCGCGACATCGCGCAGCTGATCGCGCGCGAGGAGGTCGCCGGGCTCACGCGCATCAAGGGCGTCGGCAAGAAGACCGCGGAGATGTTGGTCGTCGAGCTGCGCGAGAAGTGCGAGATGCTGCTGCTCACGTGGAACGCGAGCGGCGAGGTGCGCGAGGTCGCGGCGCCGATCGGCGCGATCCGCAAGGCCCGCCATCCGATGCTCGACGAGGTCGCGGGCGCGCTCGCGCAGATGGGCTGGCGGCCGATCGAGGCCGACAAGGTGGTCGCGGAGCTCGAGGTCGGGCCGGGCGCGACGCTCGAGGGACTCTTGCGGCAGGCGCTGCGCGCCATGCCAAGATGAGGACGCATGGCGCGCAAGAAGCATATCGATGATGCAGCGCCGACGCCGGTGAGCGACTCGCCGTCGCGCGAGATCGCGGCGATCGAGAAGCAGGGCGAGCGCGCGTGGCAAGCGGCGCTGCGCCCGCGCACGTTCGACGAGTACATCGGCCAGAAGGATCTGATCGAGAACCTGCGCATCAGCGTGCGCGCCGCGCGCGAGAACGGCTGGCCGCTCGATCACTTCCTGTTCGCGGGGCCGCCGGGGCTCGGCAAGACCACGCTCGCGCACGTGATCGCCAACGAGCTCGGCGTCAACCTGCACGTCACGAGCGGGCCCGCGATCGATCACAAGGGCATGCTCGCGTCGCTCTTGACGTCGCTCGGCGAGCGCGACGCGCTCTTCATCGACGAGATCCACCGGCTCGCGCCGATCGTCGAGGAGAACCTCTATCCGGCGATGGAGGACTTCAAGTTCGATCTCTTCATCGGCGACGGCCCCCACGCCAAGGCCGTGACGATGCAGCTGCCGCGCTTCACGCTGCTCGGCGCGACCACGCGCATGGGCCTCCTGTCGGCGCCGCTCCTCGATCGCTTCGGCTTCCACTGGCAGCTCCGCTACTACGAGCCCGCCGACATGACCGCGATCGTGCGGCGCAGCGCGCGCTTGATCGACGTGCCGATCGACGCCGCGGGCGCCGAGGAGATCGCGCGTCGCTCGCGCGGCACGCCGCGCATCGCGAACCGCCTCTTGCGCCGCGTGCGCGACTTCGCCGCGGTCGAGGGCGACGGATCGATCGACGGCGCGATCGCGGCGTCGGCGCTCGATCGCCTCGCGGTCGATCACGCCGGGCTCGATTCGCTCGATCGCGCGTACCTCTCGGTCGTGTGCGAACGCTTCGACGGCGGCCCGGTCGGCGTCGAGGCGATCGCGGCGTCGCTGTCGGAGGAGCGCGGCACCCTCGAAGAGGTCGTCGAGCCGTTCCTCCTGCAGGTCGGCTTCGTCGCGCGCACGCCGCGCGGCCGCGTCGCGACGGCGGCGGGCTACCAGCACATGGGCCTCACCGCGCCCGCGCGCGCGCCCTCGGGCGGGCAGGGCGGCACGCAGGGCCGACTGTTCTGACTGTTGCTACGGTGGGTGGGTCGTGTTGTGGGAATGGATCGAGCTCCACGTCGCGTCGATCGCGGGCTTCGTGCTCGCGGCGTTCTTCGTGATCGTGATCATCCGCGAGCGGAGGCCGCCGGCGTCGGCGATGGCGTGGTTGCTCGCGGTCGCGATCGCGCCTTGGCTCGGCGTACCGCTCTACCTCGCGCTGGGCGGCCGCAAGATCCGCAAGCGCACCGCGCAGAAGCCCGGGCTCTCGTTCGCCAGCGGCGAGATCGTCCCGACCGATCCGCTCGCGCGGATCCTCGCCGGGGCCGGCGCCGGGCCGCCGACCGCGGGCAACGCGCTCCGCTGGCACGCGACCGGCGAAGACGCGTACGCGCGCTTGATCGCGGCGATCGACGGCGCGCAGCACACGATCCGGATCGCGACGTTCGTGCTCGGCACCGACGAGGTCGGGCGCGAGATCGTCGCGCGCCTGTCCGCGCGGGCGAAGGCCGGCGTCGAGGTCACGCTGCTCGTCGACGGGCTGCTCGCGCGCCGCGCGCGCCGGCTGCTCGCTTCGTTGCGCGAAGCAGGCGGGCGCACCGCCGTGTTCCTGCCGCTGATCAAGCTGCCGCTGCGCGGCCGCTCGAACCTGCGCAACCACCGCAAGATCGTGATCGCCGACGGCGCGCTCGCGATCCTCGGCGGGCGCAACCTCGCCGGCGAGTACCTCGGGCCGACCCCGCGCGCGGATCGCTGGCGCGATCTGTCGTTCGAGCTCGCGGGCCCGGCGGTCGTGCGCGTCGACGAGGTCTTCCGCGCCGACTGGCGCTACGCGACCGGCGTCGAGCTCGCGCCGATCACCGCGCCCGCGGCGTGCGGTGACGAGCAGGTCAACGTGGTGCCGAGCGGTCCCGACGTGCGCGGCGATCCGGTCTACGAGGCGTTGCTCCATGTCTGCTTCACCGCATCGAAGCGGCTGTGGATCGCGACGCCGTACTTCGCGCCCGATCAGGCGCTCGAGCGCGGGCTCGAGCTCGCCGCGCGCCGTGGCGTCGACGTGCGCTTGCTCGTGCCCTCGCGCTCGAACCACGCGCTCGCGGATCTGGTGACGCGCGGCTTCCTCGCGTCGCTCGGCCGCCGCGGCGTGTCCGTGATGCGCTACGCGCGCGGCATGATGCACGCGAAGCTCGTGCTCGCCGACGACGTCGTGATCGCGGGCAGCGCGAACCTCGACATGCGCAGCCTCTTCCTCGACTTCGAGCTGTGCGTCGTCACCCGCGACGGCGACAGCGCGCTCGCGATCGAGCGGTTCTACCGCGAGCTCTCGTCGGAGACCGACACCTCGGTCGCGCCGCGCCGCTGGCGCGACGACGTCGGCCGTCTGCTCGCGCCGCTCGTGTGAGGCCTACTTCGCGCGGTACGCGGCGGGGGCGTCGTGCTCGAAGACGAGCTTGCCGCCGAGGTGGCCGACCCGGATGCCGATCACGACGGTGACGAGCGCGACCGCGGTCGCGACGAAGCCGGCGATCGCGGCCCTGCGATCGCGGAGCCAGGCGGCGGCGGCGAGGATCGCGAGCGTCGCGATCGTCGCGTACTCGAACCAGTGCGCCGCGCCGGCGTGATCGTGGATCGCGTCGCGCGGCACGACCGCGCGCACGACGCCGGCCTCGTCGCCGCCGGTGTCGATCGCGATCAGCACGGTCGCGACGATCACGACCTGGAGCGCGAGCGGCACCAGCCACGCGCGGCGCGAGCCGCGGCCGAGCCAGGTCTCGCGCGCGAGGTACGCGGCGACGATCGGCACGAGGCCCGCGAGCACGAGCGGGATGTGCACGATCAGCGGGTGCAGCGGCATCGCGATCAGTCGGGGCGCGCCGACGCGAGCACGTGGGCGACGTCGAACGCGCCGTCGAAGACGTGCGCCGCGGGGCCGCGCATGTGCACGGTCGAGTAGTCGGCGGCGACCTTGATGCGCAGCTCGCCGCCGAGGAGGCGGACCGCGATCTCGTGGCCGGCGGTCGCGCGCCCGGCGAGGCACGCGGCGACCGCGGTCGCGCACGCGCCGGTGCCGCACGCGAGCGTGATGCCGACGCCGCGCTCCCACACGACGAGCTCGATGCGCTCGCCGCCCAGCACGTGCGCGAGCTCGACGTTGGTGCGGCGCGGGAACCACGCGTGGTGCTCGATCGACGGGCCGACCTTCTCGGCCAGCGCGCGCAGCCCGCTCCAATGCGTGTCGACGAACGCGACCGCGTGCGGGTTGCCCATCGAGACGCCGGTGAGCTTCAGCGACTCGCCTTCGATCGCGAGCGGCACCTCGAGCACGCGCTCGCCGGAGGCGCCCGTCATCGGGATCTCGCCGCGCGTGAGGCGCGGGCGGCCCATGTCGACCGTCACCTGGTGCGTGCGCGTGCTGTAGCCGCACGTCAGCGGCCCGGCGCCGGTGTCGATCACGAGCGTGTCCTTCGCGACGCCGCCGCGATCGTGCAGCTCGCGCACGACGCAGCGGATGCCGTTGCCGCACATCTCGGCTTCGCTGCCGTCGGCGTTGAGCACGCGCATGCGCGCGTCGGCGCCCGCGGTGATCGGCGGCAGGATCGCGAGCACGCCGTCGCCGCCGACGCCGAACTGGCGATCGCACAGCGCGCGCACGACCGCCGTGTCCTGCACCGCGTTCGCGCGCACGTCGTCGAGCGTGCGCAGATCGACGACGAGGAAATCGTTACCGCAGCCGTGATACTTCGCGAACGCGATCGACGACATCAGTGACCCGAGCCCGCGCTCGAGCCAGAGGCGCTGCCCGCACCCGACGCGCTGCCCGAGCCCGCGGCCTTGGGCGGCGTGGTCGACGGCGTCGTGGTCGTGGCGCCGGGGACCGTGGACGTCGTGTTGCCGGGGCCGATCGCCTGGCCCGGGCGAGCCGGATGCACGGTGCCCGCGGTCGCCGCGCTGCCGGCGGCCTTCGCCGCGCCCGACGCCGAACCCGAACCCGATGCCGATCCCGAACCCGATGCCGAACCCGAACCCGATGCCGAACCCGATGCCGATCCCGCGCCCGACGCCGAACCCGACGCGCTGCCCGAGCCGACCTCGGCCGGAACGACGACCGCGCCGGTCCCCGGGTGATCGCCGTCCTCGACGTCGCCATCATTGATCGCGCCCGACGCGGAGCCCGACGCGGAGCCGGTGCCCGACGCGCTGCCGCTGCCGTTCGGAACGACCGCCGAGCCGGAGCCCGACGCGCTGCCCGAGCCCGAGCCGGAGCCCGAACCGAACGTCGCGGTCTCTTCCTTCTCCTTCTGATCCTTGAGCGCCGCCTGATCCTTGCCGAACGAGGCGAGCGAGTCGCCGGCGTCGCGGCTCGCGAAGAACGCGAGGATCATCGACGTGACCATGAAGATCGTGGCGGCCGCCGCGGTCAGCCGGCGGAGGAACGTCGACGCGCCGGAGCCGCCGAAGACCGTCGCCGCGTTGCCGCCGCCGAACGCGCCACCCATGCCGCCACCTTTGCCCTCCTGGAGCAACACCGTGAGCATGAGGAACAAGCACACGATGACGTGGAGCACCGTGATCAGCGTGGACATAGGCTGGGGTTCTTAGCCCAACCGCGTCCCGATCGCAAGCACGCGAAATCTATCGGGGCCGCGCGGCCTTCACGATGGCTACGAAGTCGGCCGCCTCGAGGGACGCGCCGCCGACCAGGGCGCCGTCGATGTCGGGCTGCGACATCAAGGCCTCGGCGTTCGCGGGCTTCACCGAGCCGCCGTACTGGATGCGGATCGCGTCGCCGGCCGCGTTGCCGAGCTTCGCGCGCAGGTGCGCGCGGATGTGCGCGTGGACCTCCTGCGCCTGCGCCGGCGTCGCGGTGCGGCCGGTGCCGATCGCCCAGACCGGCTCGTACGCGATCACGACGCGATCGGCCTGCGCCGCGGTGACGTGCGCGAGCGCGCCGCCGAGGTGCTGGTCGACCACCGCGAAGGTCGCGCCGGCGTCGCGTTGCGCGTCGGTCTCGCCGACGCACGCGATCACGCCGAGCCCGGCGGCCAACGCGGCGCGCACCTTCTTACCGACCGCGTCGTCGGTCTCGCCGAAGAACTGGCGCCGCTCGCTGTGCCCGATGATCGCCCAGGTCGCACCCGCGTCCGCCAAGAACGACGGCCCGACCTCGCCGGTCCACGCGCCCTTCTCTTCATAGAAGCAGTCCTGGCCGGCGACCGCGATCGTCGAGCCCTCGAGCCGCTTCGCGACCGCGTGGATCGCGGTGAAGACCGGCGCGACGCCGACCTGCACGTCGCGAACGCTGGAGAGCTGGTTCTTCAGCTCGGTGACGAGCGCCGTCGCATCGGCGATCGACTTGTGCAGCTTCCAGTTACCGACGACGAACGGGATCCGCATGCGCGGGTCATATCACGACGTCCACTGCACGCGGTACGCGCACTCGCCTTCGCCGCGGCACGCGCACCGATGGTGCTCGACCGCGACCTCCTGCGCGCCCGCCAGCTCGGCGACCTTCTCGAGCTCGCCGGCGACCAGCGTGCACATGAGCTGCGAGCCGGGCCGCTTGTCGAGCGAGAGCTCGACCAGGCCGGGGCCCGCGCTGATCACGCCGAGCTGCGCCCAGTCGTGATATCGGCCCCAGAACGCGGGCGCGGCGCGCAAGACGGTCTCGACCGCGAGCGACGACGGGTTCGCGCCGAAGAAGCGCGCGAAGGTCGCGGTGATCGTCGCGCGCCCGACGTTGCGCGCGAGATCGTCGGCGGGCCCGGCCTTGCCCGCGCGCTCGATCAGCTCGACGAGCAGGTCGGCCGATTCCCAGCCGAGCGGCGACAGCGTGCGCGCGAGCGCGCCGGCGAGCGACGGCGCGGCGTCGGCGATCGCGCGGATCGCGGCGCCGCCGGCGCGATGCTCGATCAGCTTCGCGGCGATCCGGAAGTGCGCGGCGCGCACGCGGCCCGGCGTGGTCGCGCGCTGCGCGGGCGGCAGCACCGCGGGCTCGACCAGCGAGGCGGTCGGCTGCATGACCTCTTCGACTTTGGCCGCGCTGTCGCCGCGGTCGTGCGGCAAGGGCAGGGGCGGCGGCGTCGGATCGGGGCGCTTGGGCAGGCGCTCGAGCGCGCTGGCGAGCGCGATCGCGAACGTGCCGGCCGACGCCCAGCGCTTCTTGGGCTGCGGATCGAGCGCCTTCGCGAGGACGGCGTCGACGGCGGGCGACAAGGTCGGGCGCAGGGTCGACGGCGGCTTCAGCTTCTCGTGCAGCTGCCTCGACAAGACCGCCATCAGCGCGCCGGATCCGAACGGCGGCACCGCGCACAGCATCGAGTAGACCGTCGCGGCGAGGCCGTAGACGTCGGTCTCGGTCGACTCGACCGCCTCGAGGAACGACTCGGGCGCGGAGTAACCGGGCGTGCCCGCGGCCTCGCGGCGATCGCCCGCGCGCATCGCGACGCCGACGTCGACCAGGACCGCGCGATCGCGCTCGCGATCGAGCAAGATGTTGGCCGGCTTGACGTCGCGATGGATCAGGCCGACCGCGTGCATCGCGTCAAGCGCGTCGGCGATCTCGAGCGTGATCTGCGAGACGACCGCGTTGGGCAGCCACTCGCCGCGCTCCGCTTCGCTGCGCAGGACGTCGGCGAGCGGTTGGCCCTCGACGAGCTCCATCACGAAGTACACGTCGCCGGCGTGCTCGCCGAGCGTGTAGACCTGCACGAGGTTCTTGTGGTGGAGCGACGCGAGCATGGCGGCCTCGGCGCGGAAGCGCGAGACCAGCTCCTTGTCCTGGCCGAGATCCGAGCGCAGCACCTTGATCGCGACCTGGCGGCCGAGCCCGAGATCCTCGGCGCGATAGACGACGCCCATCGCGCCGCGCGACAGCTCGTGACGCACGAGGTACACGCCGCCGAGCGTGCTGCCGGCGGTGACGGCGGCGGCCTGCTCGCTGGTCGTGTCGGCATCGCCGCCGACGGTGGGCTGATCGCCGATCGCCGCGCCGACCTCGCCGGCGCCGACGTTGCGCAGCATCGCGATCGCGCGCGCGAACGCGGCCTCGCCGGAGCGCTCGCCCTGGATCACCGGCGTGACGACGCCGCGCAAGGGAATCGTGAGGTGCTGGCCCTCGACGACGAACGGCGCGTCGGTGACGCGATGGATCAGCTTGTCGGCGACGCCCTTGCCGTTGTCGAGATCGGCATTGACGAGCAGGACCGCGAGCTCGTCGCCGCCGAAGCGTCCGACCGAGTCGTTGCCGCGCACGGTCGCGCGCACGCGCGCCGCGAACTGCGCGAGGACCTCGTCGCCGGTGCGGTGCCCGTGGGCGAGGTTGATCTTGCGCAGCCCGACGATGTCGAGGAGGCAGAGCGTGAGCGGCTCGCTGCGGCGCGCGGCGGCGGCGACCGCGGTCGCGACGGTCTGATCGAACGCCGCGCGCGTGAGCGCGCCGGTGAGCGGATCGTGGAAGCTGCCGGCGCGCAGGCGCTCCTCTTCCGCCAAGAGCCGGCGGTGACCCGCGATGTAGCCGAGCTCGCGGCCGAGGCGCGTCGCGAGTGCGCGCAGATCGGATCTTTCGGGGCCGGCGAAGCGCCGCGGTCGATCGGTGATCACCGCGATCAAGCCCGCGACCTCGCCGGGCGCGGCACGCAGCGGCGCGGCGATCACGCTGCGCGGCGTCGCGGTCGCGCTCATCGCGGTGATCGTCGTCGCGCCGGCGGCGGCGGCGATGCGCGCCGCGGTCGCGACGCTCGCGCGATAGCCGTCGTCGGGCGCGTCGCGCGCCGCGTGCGGCGTCATCGCGTCGCCGTCGCGCCACCAGACGATCACGTCGTCGGCGGCGAACGCCTGCGCGAACGACGGCAGGCCGTCGCCTTCGTTGGTCGGGATCGCGGATCCCGCGACCAAGCTGCGCGCGCGCGCGAGGTCGGTCTCGACCGCGGTCGACTCGGCCGCGGTGATCGCCGCGATCGCGCCCGCGGCGACCGGCGTCAGCAAGACGCCGACCGCGCCGCACGCGACCGCCGCGCCGGCGAGCCGGCCCGCTTCCTTCGCGTCGCCGACGATCCAGCGCGGCGGCGCGCCGGGCGGCATCGGCCCGAGCGCCTCCGCGACCCCCGCCGCGACCATCACGACATCGGCATCGACCAGCGCCGGATCGGTCGGATCCGTGACCAGCTCGAGCACCACGCCCGCCGACTCGGCGACGGCGGCGAGCTCCGCCGCACGCCTTCCCGTCGGCTCGAGCAACACCGCTCGCCGCGAAGCCACGAGCGGATCATATACGAAGTCTGGAGCTGGGGCCTCGGGCCTCGGGCCTCAGGCCTCGGCCCAGCAAGACGCGCAGTCTGAATCCGGGCCGAGGCCCGAGGCCCGAGGCCCGAGGCCCGATGGAGCGAGCTACTTGCTGATCCGCACCTTGTGCGTACTCGCGACCTGCGGATGGCCGGCGTAGTTGTACTCGGCCCACGGCGCGATCGTCTGGAGCGTCTTGTAGGTGTCGCCCTCGACGTCGATCAGCGCGGCCTTGGCGGTGACGGTGTCGGCGGCGGCGGGCGCGAGCGCGTCGAACGACGCGGGGAGCGTGGGCAGCGTCACCTTGCCGTTCGACGGGCCGAAGACGTGCCACGCCTTCTGGCCGTACGCGAGATCGACCGCGAGCAGCGTGCCTTGATCACCGGCGGTGGTCGCGACCGTCGCGGTGCGCGTCTTCGCGTCGTAGGTCACGCCCGTGATCCACGCGAGCAGATCCTTCGAGAGATCGAAGCTCGCCTTGGTCTGGCCCTTGTCGACGGGCGCGAGCAGGAGCTGCGAGTGCGCGCCCGCGGCGTCGGCGACCGACAGCGCGAGGCCGTTGCGGACGCCGAACGCGCCGGCGAGCGAGGCGTCGGCGGTCGCGGCGGTGTTCGCGATCGTCTTCGCGTCGGTGACGAAGCCGACCTCGGTCGCGAGCGACAGCGTGATCGCGCCTTCCTTCGCCGCGTCGATGCCGGCCAAGCTCGCCGCGAGGTGATCGGCGTCCTTCCACTTGCCGGTCAGCGTGTAGTCGCCCTTCTCGAGATCGACGCCTTCATCGAGCGCGTAGGCGAGCATGCCGTTCGCGTCGCTCGCGATCGCGAGCAAGAGGCCCGCGCCGCTGCAGTCGCCGTGGATCGGGAGATCGATCGAGGTCGTCGCGCCCTTGGCCTGCGAGCACGACGCGACCAGCGTGTACTGCGTCGCGCCCGCCTCGGGAGAGAGCTTGACCGCGAGCGCGCCCTTGTCCTTGCCCGGATCGGCGTCCTCGGTCGGCGCGATCGTGACGTGCTCGCCGGGCACGAGCGCGAGCACGGTCGTGAGGCCGTCGACCTCGGCGGTGACGCTCGCGCCCTCGACGATCGTCGCGCTCGCGCGGCCGTCGGCGCCGGTCTTGGTCTCCGCCGCGACCTTGCCGTCGGGGTTGACCCACACGACATGGACGTCCTTCATCGGGCCGTCCTTGCCGTTGATCACGATCGCGGCGTTGTCGTTCGCGCCGGGAGGCGCGTCGGGCTGCGTCGGCGGATTCGATCCGCACGCCGCGATGAACAAGGCGAGAGCTAGGCTTTGTTGTTTGCGCATGCACCCACGCTAGGTGAGCGATGCGCGATCGCCGAAGGCAAGCACGGGCGCGAAGCGGCGACCTCGCGCCGCGCGTGCCTCACGACGTAGCGAGCGCTTTGATGCCCGGCAACTCCACGCCCTGGATGAACTCGAGCGACGCGCCGCCGCCGGTCGAGACGTGCGTGACCTTGTCGGCGACGCCCGCCTGCGCGACCGCCGCCGCCGAGTCACCGCCGCCGACCACCGTCAGCGCGAGCTTGTTCTCCGCCATCGCGTTCGCGATCGCGACGGTGCCCGCGGCGAACTGCGGCTTCTCGAACACGCCCATCGGGCCGTTCCAGAAGATCGTGCGCGCCTCCTTCACGGCCTTGCGATACGCCTCGAACGTGCGCGCGCCGATGTCGAGCGCCATCTCGCCGGGCGGGATGTGATCGATCGACACCGCGCGGCCCTCGGCCGCGTCGAGGCTCGGCGCGACCACGACGTCGACGGGCAGGTGCACCGTGACGCCGCGCTCACCGGCCTTGCGCAAGAAGTTACGCGCGACCGGGAGCTTGTCCTCCTCGACGCGCGACTTCTGGAGCTCCTTGCCCTGCGCCTTGAGGAACGTGTTCGCCATCGCGCCGCCGATCGCGATCGCGTTGACGCGCCCGAGCAGCGCGTCGAGCACCTCGATCTTGTCGGAGACCTTCGCGCCGCCGACCACCGCGAGGTACGGACGCTCGACGTCGCCGAGGAGCTTCGACAGGACGTCGATCTCCTTCGCCATCACGAAGCCGGCGCCCTTGTCGGCGACGAACGCCGCCATGCCCGCGGTCGACGCGTGCGCGCGGTGCGCGGTGCCGAACGCGTCGTTGATGTAGACGTCGCAGTACGACGCCAGCGTGCGCGCGAGCTGCTCGTCGTTCTCCTCTTCGCCCGGGTTGAAGCGGAGGTTCTCGAGCAGCGCGACCTGGCCGTCGCGCAGATCGCCGACGACCTTGCGGGCGCCGTCGCCGACCGGCTCGTCGGTCAGGAAGACCTCTTGATCGAGCAGCTCCGCCAAGCGCGCCGCGACCGGCTCGAGCGAGTACTCGGGCTTGTGCTGCCCGTCGGGCCGCCCGAGGTGCGAGCCGAGCACGATGCGCGCGTCGCGCTCGATCAAGTGCTTGATCGTGGGCAGCGTCGCGCGGATGCGCGTGTCGTCGCTCACGCGCTTGTCCTTGGTGAGCGGCACGTTGAAGTCGACGCGCACGAACACGCGCTTGCCCTCGACCGGCAGCTCGCTGACGTGCTTGATGCCGTAGGGGAGCGCCATGATCAGAGCTTCCCGGCGACGAAGCGCGCGAGGTCGAACAGGCGCTGCGAGTAGCCCATCTCGTTGTCGTACCAGCTCATCACCTTGACGGTGTCGCCGACGACGGTCGTCAGCTGCGAGTCGACGATCGACGAGTGGCGGTCGCCGATGAAGTCGACCGAGACGAGCGGCTCGTCACTCACGGCGAGGATGCCCTTCAACGGTCCGGCGGCCGCCGCGCGGAACGCGTCGTTGATCGCCTTCGCGTCGGCCTTCTTCTCGATCTTCACGGTCAGATCGACGATCGACACGTCGGGCGTCGGCACGCGGATCGCCCAGCCGTCGAGCTTGCCCGACATCGCGGGGAGGACTTCCTTGAGCGCCTTGGCGGCGCCGGTCGTCGTCGGGATCATCGACATCGCCGCGGCGCGCGCGCGGCGCAGATCCTTGTGCGGCAGGTCGAGGATGTTCTGGTCGTTCGTGTACGAGTGGATCGTCGTCATGATGCCGTTCGCGATGCCGAAGGTCTCGTGGAGGACCTTGGCGACCGGCGCGAGGCAGTTGGTCGTGCACGACGCGTTCGAGATGATGTGGTGATCGGCGGGCTTGTACTGCTCGAGGTTGATCCCGCAGCACAGCGTGATGTCCGGCTCCTTCGCCGGCGCCGAGATGATCACCTTCTTGGCGCCGCCGGCGAGGTGCTTCGACGCGCCGGCCTTGTCGACGAACACGCCGGTCGACTCGATCACGACGTCGACGCCGCGCTCTTTCCAGCCGAGCTTCGTCGGATCCTTCTCGGCGCTGATCTCGACCTTGTCGCCGTTGACGATGAGGGCGTTGCCGTCGACCGTCACGGTGCCGTTGAACTTGCCGTGCACCGAGTCGTGCTTGAGCAGGTGCCCGAGCGTCTTGACGTCGGTGAGATCGTTGATCAGGACGAGATCGAACACGTCGCGCGCATCCGCCATGCAGCGGACGAAGCCGCGACCGATGCGCCCGAACCCGTTGATGCCGATACGAACCTTGGACACGCGTTCCTCCGGGGAAATGACGGAGGGACCCTAGTCCAAACCGGCGGTCGTGGCCAGCGCAGGAAGGGCCCCCGCGCGGCGATCAGCGAGAAAGAGAAAGACTCGCTCAACGCGCGGCGGCGACGTGCGTCGTCGCCGGCTCGCGCTGCGAGATGCGCGCGGTCACCTCGCTGATCAGCTCGGTGGCGAGAGCGACGATCTGCTTCTCGTCGAAGCCCTGGGCTTCGAGATCGCGATAGATCGACTTGGCGAGGATCCGTACGGCATTGATCTTCGCTTGGCGGTCAGCAGCTGGCTTGGTCATCATGATCCTCGGAACGAGCCGTTCAACGAGCACGCGTCGTGCCACATCCCAAGCGTGCGGAATCACGTTCGCCGAGGCGCGAAGAGGCGTCGTTTCGCACAACCGATTACGCGGTTCGAGGGTGCGAAGTGCGCAACGCGCTTCGCAGTAAGTCCGCGGAATGGTTGAACCAGTTACTCCGCCGAAACACTGCCGTCCTTCACGAGTGACTCGTTGCCGCCGAACGCCTGCTCGACCAACCAACCGATCTTCTCCTCGAGCCACTCCTCCGCGCCGATCTGCTCGAGGCCCCAGTCGACCGCCTCTTCGATCGCGCTCTCGGCGAGCGTCGCGGCGCCGCGCAGCTCCTCGTCGATGTGCGCGAGCAGATCGCCGATCGCGTTCTCGAAGAACTTCACGAGCTTCTTCTTCACGCGCGGCTCGACGACGTCGATGATCGCGTTGGTGCCGCCCTTGGTCAGCGCCTTGATCAGCATCTGGCGCCCGTCGAGGTTGGCGGCCTTGCCGTCGGCGAGCCGCTCGAGCGCTTCGACCAGCTCTTCCTTCGCGCCCTTCAGCGCGCCGACCGTGAAGCCGACGATCACCTCCTTCACGACGTCGGCGAGCTGCTCCTTGTAGTAGCCCGCGCGATCGGCGGCCTTCTTCATGTCGGCGTCGAGCGCGCGCGCTTGATCGTCGGTCTTGTCCTCCTCCTGATCCGCCTTCGCGCGCGCCGACGCGATCGCGAGCGCGTCGCGATCGCCGAGCTCGCGCACCTTGGCGGCGTCTTTCTTCAGCTGCGCGGCGGCGCGGCTGCGCGACGCCGGCGTGCCCTGCGGATTCTTGGCGAGCCGCGCCGAGCGCGCGGCGGCGGCGTGCGCGTCCTTCAGCTCTTGCGACATCGCGTCCTCGCCGGCCTTGTCGACCGCGGCGTCGTGCTTCTTCTGGATCCGATCGTCCTTCTTCTTCTTCTCCTTCGCGCTGTCGCCGCCGAGCGCGGCGCCCTCCATCTTGCCGAGCTTCTCGATCGCGAGATCGAGCACGCCGTCGAGATGGCCGATCAGGTGCTTCCACTTGTCCTGATCGCCCGCGAGCTCGTCGGTGCCCAGCTCGACGACGCCGGCCGCGACCTCGGTGAAGATGCCGGTGACCGTCTCCCACTTCTCCTGCGCGGCGTCGAAGCCCTCCTTCACCTCCATCACCAGCGACGCCGCCTTGTCGACCGCGCTGCCCGCGTCGTACGCGCGCTTCGCCTCCGCGAATTCGCCGCCGACGCCCGACACGCCGATCGCGCCCGCGACGTGACCCGCGCCGCTCGCGATCGCGTTGCGGGCCTTGATGTCGTCGGCGTTCACGCCGATCGCGTCGTCGGTGACCTTGGCGAGATCGTCGAAGCTCTTGCCCGCGCGCTCGAACACCGGGCCGATCGCGGGCAGGTGACCCATCTCGTGATAGACGCCGCCGGCGAACTCGAGCGCGGCGCCGGGCAGCTCG
>DATJIA010000305.1:0-3607 GCA_035493675.1 Kofleriaceae bacterium
ACCAGCGCGATCGCGTCGTCGAGCTCGTCGATGCGGCGATCGAGGCAGCGCATGCGCAGATCCAACATCGTGTCGGACTGCTCGCCGCGCGTGCGGGTCGCGCGGCACGCGTCGATGCGCATGTCGCGCCAGCGGCGCACGTACGGATCGATGCGCGCGGTGATCGCGGCGGCGCGCGCTTCGCCCTGCTGCGGATCGATCGCGCGGACGTGCTCGCGGATCGCGCCGCGCCGCGCATCGCCCCACACCGGATCGATCACGTTGGTCGGCGCCGGACACGGATCGTCGTCGGCGGCGCGGTGCTGCGCGAGCGTCCATGCGCCGGCGGCGATCGCGATCGCGCCGGCCGCCGCGCCCGCGGCGATCCACATCGGCGCGTTGCCGCGGCGCGCGCGCGCGAGGTCGTGGAGCAGCGGATCCATCGTCGGATAGCGGCGCTCGGGCTCGGGGTGGATCGCGCGCGCGAGGATCGGCGCGAGCTTGCGCGGCAGCGGATCGAGCTTCTCGCCGGGCAGCTTGCCGGTGAGCGCCTCGTAGAGCGACACGCCGAACGCGTACTGATCCGCGCGCGCGTCGGCGCGCTCGCCGTGCACCTGCTCGGGCGCCATGTACGCGGGCGTGCCCATCACGCTGCCCGTGGTGGTCAGCGTGCGATCGAGCGGCGACGAGACCGGCCCGCTGCTGTCGGTCGAGCGATCCAGGTCGAGGGCGCCCGCCCACGCGACCAGGCCGAAATCGCCGACCTTCGGCGTGCCGTCGCGATCGAGGAAGACGTTGGACGGCTTCACGTCGCGATGGACGAGCCCGAGCGCGTGCGCGGCGGCGAGCCCGCGCCCGACCGCGAGGAACAGATCGACGATCGCGCGCCAGTCGCGCTTCTCCTTGAGCCAGTCGCGCAGCGTCTCGCCCTCGACGAGCTCCATCGCGATGAAGATCTCGTCGCCGGCGGCGCCGACCTCGAACACCGTCACGATGTTGGTGTGCTTGAGCCGCGCGAGCGCCTGCGCCTCGCGGAGCAAGCGCTGCCGCGCCTTGTCGCCGCGGAGCCGCGCGTCCGGGCGGACCAGCTTCAGCGCGACCGTGCGATCGAGCAGGGTGTCGCGCGCGCGGAACACGACGCCCATGCCGCCGCCGCCGAGGCGCGCGCCCAGCTCGAAGTGCCCGAGGGTGGGGGGCGCCTCGACGTCGTCGTCGGAGGCCGGGACCGTGCTCGGCCCCTCCTCGCGCTCCGGCGTCGTCGTCCGCGTCGGGTCCCCGGACATGTTGAGAGTGTACCTATATATAATGTAGGGCGTGGCGCCAAGTGCCCGATCCAGCGACACCACGCGGGTGAGCCGCGGTACCCGTGCGGGCGGCGACGACTCCGGCCGCTATCTGCTCGTCCTCGGCGACGACTCGATGATCACGCACGCCCTGCCCGCCGAGGGCGAGGTCGTGCTCGGTCGCGACGGCGACTGCGACGTCCCGCTCGCGCACGAGAAGATCTCGCGACGTCACGTGCGCCTGCACCTCGGCGTCGACGTCGTTGTCGAAGATCTCGGCTCGACGAACGGCGTGAAGCTCGCGGGCCGCAAGCTCGGCAAGGGCGAGCGCGCGCCGCTGCCGATCGGCGAGAGCCTGCGGATCGGGCCGTACACCGCGATCGTGCTCGCCGGATCGCCCGACGGATCGATGTCGCACTCCGACGACGGCGTGCCGCGCGCCGCGGTCACCGTGCGCGATCCGACGATCGACGGCGCGAGCGAGCTGCTCCGGCGCGTCGCGAAGCACGGCGTGAACATCTTGATCAGCGGCGAGACCGGCACCGGCAAGGAAGTGCTCGCGCGCACGATCCACGTCCTGTCCGGTCGCACCGGCGAGCTGGTCGCGATCAACTGCGCCGCGCTCACCGGGCCTTTGCTCGAGTCCGAGCTGTTCGGCCACGAGCAGGGCGCGTTCACCGGCGCGACCCGCGCGAAGCCCGGCCTGCTCGAGATCGCCGGCAGCGGCACCGCGATGCTCGACGAGGTCGGCGACCTCCCGCTCGAGCTCCAGGGCAAGCTCCTCCGCGCGCTCGAAGCGCGCCAGGTCTATCGCGTCGGCGGCGTGAAGCCGATCGATCTCAGCCTGCGCCTCATCGCCGCGACGCACCGCAACCTCCCCGACGACGTCGCCGCCGGCCGCTTCCGCCAAGATCTCTACTTCCGCTTGAACGGCATCACGCTCGAGATCCCGCCGCTGCGCGAGCGCCGCTCGCAGATCCCCGGCCTCGCGCTCCGCTTCCTCGCCGAAGCCTCCAAGTCCGCCGGCATCGCCGCGCCGACCTTCACCGCCCGCGCGCAAGCGGCGCTCGCCTCCCACGACTGGCCCGGCAACGTCCGCGAGCTCCGCCTCGTGATCGAGCGCGCTCTGCTCCTCGCCAACGGCGCCGAAATCGACGCCAAACACATCCTCCTCTCTCCCGCCCGCTCCACGCCCTCCGCCCTCGCCGCCGACGGCGTCGTCGACGAACGCGCCCGCTTCGTCGAGGTCGCCAAAGCCCAGCGCGGCAACGTCTCCGCGATCGGCCGCGAGCTCGGCACCTCTCGCTCCCAAGTCCGCCGCCTCGCCACCCGCTTCGGGATCGATCTCGATTCGCTCAAGAACGCGCGCTGAGCAGCCGCAACCGCAACAGCAACCGCAACAGCAACCGCAACCGCAACAGCAACCGCAACCGCAGCCGTAGCCGTAGCCGTAGCCGTAGCCGTAGCCGAAACCGAAACCGAAACCGAAACCGAAACCGAAACCGAAACCGAAACCGAAACCGAAACCGAAACCGAAACCGAGGCCGCCGCGGCGGCCTCGGCGGCGGCGCCGCTCAGTGCGTGAGCCGCCAGAGCATCGCGCGCACGCGATCGAGCTTGTCGAGGACCTCGGTCGCATCGTCGATGTAGCCCCACGCGATCGCGATGCGGAGCTGGGTGGCGACCTCGCGCGCGCTGCCGAGCGCGACGCGGTAGTGGCTCTCGCGGCGGCCATCGTCGAAGCCGGCGCCTTCGTCGATGTTCGACGGCACGCACGCCGCCGCTCGCCGGATCTGCTCGGCGAGCGATCGATCGTGCTTGCGAATGCGATGAATGAGCGGGCCGATGAGCAGGGCGGCTGCGTGCGCGTATTCGAGACAGTAGAAAGGCATGACAGCGCTCCTTGTTTGGGGTTTCGCCCCAACCCGCGCAGGCCGCGTGCCCAGCTCCGGCGCCAGATCATCGCGACCCATCAACGCATGCGCCGGAGCGGGCACGCGGCGTGCGCGATCAGCGGGCGAACCCCAAACAAGGAGCGCAGCCGTCCTCTACATCTCGATCACGAACGCGCGGCCCTTCGACTTCGCGCTCGCTTCGCTTCGCTCAGCGAGCGCTCCGCTCAGGGCGAACGGGGGACAGGGCGAACGGAGGACAGGGCGAACGGGGGAGTCGCTCATGACCGCGAAAGCGCGTGAATCGCCGCGCGCCTCTGCTAGCGTTCCTGATCGTGCGTGCGCACGTGCTGGTGATCGCGGCCCTGGCTTCGGCCGCGATGGCAGAGGCAGACGCGGATCCGATCGCGATCGATCGGGCCGCCACGATCCTCGGCAACGACAAGGTGCCGG
>DATJIA010000306.1:0-9893 GCA_035493675.1 Kofleriaceae bacterium
GAGTACTTCGCCTTGAGCGATCCGACCGCGACGTTGCCGGTCGCGGTGAACGACTCGAGCCCCTTGATCGTGAGCGGCAACATCTTCGCGGTGCCGCCCGGGTTCGTCACCTTCACGTTGAGGCTCAGCGACTGCCCGTCGGCGAGCGTGCCGATCACCGGCACCGTCACCGTGATCGCCGCGTAGTTGTGCTCGCCGCCGACCATGTGCGTGCCGATGACGAGGCCGCTCGGTACGGAATCCGTACCATCGACGATCTCGATCGTCGCGCCGGGATCGAGGTTCGCGCCCTTGATCGCGATCACCGCGGGGCGCCCGCCCGAGGTGCCGGTGCCTTCGTCGATCGTCGCGGGGTCGAGCGACTCGAGCGTGAGACCGGCCGGGTTCGCGTCGAAGATGCGCGCGTCCGCCGACGGCGGCACCGCATCGACCGGCGCGTCGGCGATGCGCGGGAGATCGTTTGTGTTGAAAACGATCGAGCAGCCGGCCAACGAGAACGCGAGAACCCCGACGAGGCGCACGGTGCGAGTATATGGCACACACCGCCCTCCTCACGCGCCGCTCACGCGCTCACGACTCGTTCACATCGGTCTCACTGCCGCTCACCTTCCGTTCCGAGTCGTTCCGACGCACGATGAAAGCATGCGAATGGGGCGCGCGATGGCAGCGCTGTGTCTGGTCGTGCACGCCAACGCGTGCTCGTTCTTGTTCGTGAAGCCGGCGCCGCCGAACGTGCCGCCCGGCGCGCCGGTGTCGTGCACCGACTCGCGCATCTTCCCGTGGATCGACACGCTGTACGGCGTCGCCGCGGTGAGCTCGATCGTCGGCGGAGGCGCGAGCGACACCGACAGCACGAACAAGGCGGTCGGCATCCCGGTGATGTCGGTCGCGGCGATCGGGTTGCTCGCGGGCGCGTACGTCGGCTTCAGCCGCGTGTCGCGTTGCGAGGAGCTCGAGGACGCCGCGGCCGCGGCCTATCACCCGTACCCGCAGCCTTACCCGTACGGATATCCGCCGCCGCAGCCGCAGCCCTATCCATATCCCTATCCGCCGCCGCAACAACCGCCGCAACAACCGCCGCCGCAGCAGCCGCAACCGCCGGCGCAATGACGAAAGGCCCGCACATGATCCGCGCACTCGCCACGCTCGTCGCGCTCGCGATCCCGACCGCCGCGCTCGCGCAAGGCACCGACCCGAACCCGCCGCAGCCGCCGCCACCGGCGGGCCCGGGCGCGCCCACCGACGGGCCGACCACGCCGCCGCCGCCACCGCCGCAGGATCCGTACGCGCAACCGAATCCGTACGGCCAACCCGGCTACGGTCAACCCGGCTACTACCCGCCCAACTATCCGCCGCCGCCGCCGCAGGACGTCTACGCCAACGGGCCGCCACCGGATCCTCCCGGTCAGCTCGAGATGATCGCGGACTTCGGCACCGTCGGCCTCCTCACCGGCATCACGATCGACGTGCGCGGCGTCCACGACTCCACGCTCGGCACGATGGTGATCCTCGGCTCGACCGCGGGCGGCGGCGCCGTCGGCTGGCTGCTCGCCGACAAGTACCAAGCGACGCGCGGCGACGCGTACCTCACGACCCTCGGGCTCACCGTCGGCATGGCGAACGGCGCGCTCCTGCTCAAGCCGCTCAACGACACCCACAGCGCGGAGTCGGTGATGGGCGTGCTCACGCTGTCGTCGGCGGTCGGCGCGGCCGGCGGCTTCGCGGTCTCGCGCGGCGAGAAGCTCACGCCGGGCCAGGCGCTGTTCGCGACCGACACGACCTTCCTCGGCGTCGGCAGCGCGGCGTTGATCGCGTCGATCATGGACAACAACAACCAGATCGACAACGGCGAGCTCACCGCGCTCGCGCTCGGGCTCGACGGCGGCGCGATCGTCGGCCTCGCGCTCGCGCCCAAGGTCGATTGGTCGCAGCGGCGCGCGCGCGTCGTCGGCATGGGCACGCTCGCGGGCACGCTGCTCGGCGGCATGGTCGCGGGCCTCGCCGCGCCGAAGCAGAAGAACGCCGACGGCACGACCTCGACCGACTTCGATCCCGACTTCGTCTCGACCTCGCTCTTGGTCGGCGCGTGGGCCGGCTTCGGCGCGAGCATCTATATGTCGCGCGACATGGCGCCCGACGCGAAATACGACCCGCGTTACCAGAAGCCCGCCGCTGCGAATCCTCCCGTCTCGGTGATGCCCATCGTGAGGGGTGATGGGTTCGGCGCCGCGATCGGCGGCAGCTTCTAGATGTAGGTGAATGCCCCGCAAGAGTTGCGTCTGGACGCAAGCGGCCGGATGCTAGGGGCGATGGGGACCTGTCTGATCTGCGGTGAGCCCGCGTCCATCGGCGTGCTGTGCACGGGTCACGGCGTCGCGATCGCGAGCGCCGGTCTCACGAGCGAGCAGATCCTCTCGCGCGTCGACAAACCGACCGCGAGCTTGGTCGATGCGTGGGGATTTCCTCACCCGGTCACGACGGGCACGGTGATCGGTCGCGATCCCGCGGGCGTGTTCGCGGTGATGCACGCGTCGGTGTCGTCGACCCACGCGGAGCTGAAGCAAGACGCCGACGGCTGGGAGCTCGTCGATCTGAAGAGCCGCAACGGCACGACCGTCGACGGCAAGCCCGGTCCGCGCGCGCGCCTCACGCCGGGCGTCGCGATCGGGTTCGGCGAGATCCGCTTCTACTTCTGGACGCCGGCGCTGCCGGTGCCCGAGCGCCCGACCGGCCGCGGCCGCACGGCGCCGACCCGCCGCGACTCGATCGTCTTCGCCGCGCAGGTGATGACGCGCGACGGCCGCACGGTCGAGCTGTCGCAGCGCACCGACGGCGGCTTCGCGCGCTCGGCGGAGAACGTCGTCGAGCTCGCGCGCATGGAGTTCGGGTTGATCCAGCTGCTCGCCGAGCGGCGGCGGATCGCGCCCGATCCCGAGCACAGCTACGTCGCGTGGCACGAGATCGCGGAGGCGCTCGCGTTCGACTCCGTCGAGGCCGACAGCGAGAACGTGCGCGATCTGGTGCGCCGCGTGCGCAGGAAGCTCTCGACGCTCGCGTGCGGCGAGCTGATCGAGAGCAAGCACGGCGTCGGTTATCGGTTGAGCGGCGCGCTGCGCTGATTCAGCCGATTGAGCTCGGCGGCGGGGATCGCGTCGCGCAGCGGCGTGTCGTCATCGTGGAGCAAGGCCGTGGTCGCGCGGCGGATCGTCGCGTACGCGGTCGCGGCGATCAGATGACCGACCGTGACGCGACGGACGCCGAGACCGCGGAGCTCCGCGATCGTCGGCCCGCGACCCGGCGCGAGCAAGATGTTGATCGGCAGCGGCGACGCGCGCACGAGCCGCGCGATCACGTCGCGATCGATCACGCCGGGGACGAACAGGCAGTCGGCGCCGGCGCGCGCGTACGCGTGCGCGCGCGCGATCACGTCGTCCTCGCCGCCGGTCTTCGCGAGGAAGACGTCGGTGCGCGCGTTGATCACGAACGGACGCGGCGCGGCCTCGCGCGCGGCCGCGAGGCACCCGCACATCGCGTCGACGTCGAAGACGCGGTCCTCGAGGTTCGCGCCGACCGCGCCCGCGTCGATCGCCGCGCGCACTGACGCGGCCGGATCGCCGTAGCCCGCTTCGAGATCCGCGGTGACCGGCACGGGGGCGGCGCGCGCGATGCGCGCGATCGTCGCGATCATCTCGTCGCGCGTGACCTGCTCGCCGTCGGGCACGCCGCGCGACCACGACACGCCGCTCGACGTCGTCGCGATCGCGCGCGCGCCGCACGCGGCCATGAGTGAAGCGCCGCACGCGTCCCACGCGTTCGGCAAGACGAACGTTCCCTCGGCGTGCATCGCGGAGAATGCACGCGCTCGATCGATCCACGACATGTTCACCTCAGCTGGAGACGGCCCACAGGTGCTGCGCGGCATACGCGCGCCAGGGCCGCCAGGATTCGGCGCGACGGAGGAGCTGGTTCGGGGTCGGGCGTGCGCCGCGCCGCGCCGCCCCGCGGAGCAACCCGAGATCGGAGGCCGGGAAGGCGTCGGGCTCGCGCAGCGCGCGCAGCGCGATGTACTGCGCGGTCCACTCGCCGATCCCGCGGATCGACTTGAGCCGCGCGATCGCCTCCTCGACGGTCCCGAACGGATGGAAGAGCTGCGCGTCTTGCTCCGCAGCGCGTGCGAGCTCGATCAGCGCGAGCTTGCGCGCGCCGGGCATGCCGAGCGCGCCGAGATCCGCGCGCGCGAGCGCAGCCGGCGTCGGGAACGCGAAGCGCCCGGATCCGATGCGCGCGCCGCAGATCTCGACGAGCTTTCCGGCGAGCGTGCGCGCCGCGGTCACGCTGATCTGCTGGCCGAGGATCGCGCGCACCGCGAGCTCGAAGCCGTCCCACGCGCCGGGCGCGCGCAGCCCGGGGCGCGTCGCGACGAGCGGCGCGAGGAACGGATCGCGCGCGAGGTGGGCGCCGATCGTCTCGATGTCGGCGCCGAGATCGAAGACGCGCCGCACGCGCGCGAGGATCGACGGCAGCGCCCGCAAGTCCGCGAGCTGCACGCGCACGATCATGTTGTGCCGCGCGGGCTCGTGCTCGACCTCGATCGATCCGTGCTCGATGATCCGGCGATAGATCCCGTCGACGACCTCTTCGACGCCGGGGATCGCGCGCGCCGCGAGGTGCGCGATCATCGCGTCCCAATCGTACGGCGGCTGATAGCGCAAGCGCACGACCACGCCCGGCTCCGCGCGCAGATCGCGACGTCGCAACGCGCTCGGCGGCCGCTTGAACAGCTGCTGGAACGTCTCGTTGAAGCGACGCACGCTGCCGAAGCCCGCGGCGAACGCGATCTCCGTCATCGGCAGGTGCGTCTCCTGGATCAGCTGCTTCGCGAACAGCACGCGACGCGTCTGCGCGACCGCGATCGGCGACGCGCCGAGCTGCTCCTGGAACAAGCGGCGCAGCTGGCGCCCGCCCACGCCGAGCCGCTCGGCGAGCGCGTCGACGCCGGCCTCGCCGTCGAGCCCGCCCTCGGCGATCAGCGCGAGCGCTCGCGACACCGTGTTCGACGTGCCGCGCCACGATCCGAGCTCGGGCGCCGTCTCCGGACGACACCGCAAGCACGGACGGAAGCCGGCCTCTTGCGCCGCGGCCGCGCTCGCGTAGAAGCGCACGTTCTCGCGCTTCGCGGTGCGCGCCGGGCAGATCGGCCGGCAGTAGATCCCGGTCGACGTGACGCCGACGAACAAGCGGCCGTCGAAGCGCGTGTCGCGCGACTGCAGCGCGCGGTAGCAGGCGTCTTCGTCGAGGAGATCCACGCGCACACCCTCGCACGCGCGCGAAGACCTGGCTGGCGGTTTCCGGACCTTCATGACTTCGGCACCGGCGCGCCGTGATGCCACAAGCGCGCGAAGAACACGATCACCTCGACCACGAGCGTCAGCGCGACGCCGCCCGCGTAGCACGCGACCGCGATCTCGACCGCGGGGATCAAGACGAGCGTCTTCGGTCCGGGCACCTCGACGTACGGCGGCGGGAAGAACGCCCACATCACGCCGGCCGCGACCATCGCGAGCAAGAGGCCCGTCCACGCGATGCCGTTCGCCGCGGCGAGCCGCTCGGCGAGCGTCTTGCGCCCGCGCAGCGCGCGCAGCCCGGCGAGCAGGTGGACGAGCGCGCCGGCGGCGCCGTACTTCGCGAGCTCCGCGCTGATGTGACCGCGCGCCGGGATCGCCGACGGCGAGAAGCGCTGACCGAGCACGCCGATCGCGGTGTAGTAGACGATGAAGAACGCCGGCACACCGACGGTGAGCACGTGCCAATCGAGGCGCAGCCCGCCGAGCTTGCGCAGGTACCACGCGGACGCGATCGCGATCGCCGCGAGCACGATCACGAGCGCGAGCCGCCACGCGCGCGCCTCGAGGACGTCGGCGCGCCACGTGTTGATCGACGCGTCGACGATCGCGTCGTTGCGCGCGATGCGCGTGACGTCGGCGGCCTCGATGCGCGCGAGGTCCGGGCCCTCGAACGCGAGCGCCTCGGTCAGCGTGCGCCCGACGCCGTGCCCGGGCGGGGGCACGCCGAGCAGCGCGGCCGCGGTCGGCGCGACGTCGATCAAGCGCGCGTCTTTCGGATCCGCGCCGACCTTCACGCCCGCGCCGGCGATGATCAGCGGCACTTCCAACACGTCGGGCTCGAGGCCGCCGTGCCCGCCGCGATCGGTGTGGCCGTGATCGGCGACGACGATCACCGCGTCCTGCTCGAGATCGAGCCCGGCGAGCGCGCGCCGCAGCGCGCGATCGGCCGACGCCGCCGCTTCGCGATACTCGTCGCTCGCGCCGCCGTAGCGATGCCCCGCCGCGTCGACGACGCCGATCAACATCACGACGAGATCATCGTTCGCCGCGATCACGCCGCGCGCCGCCGACACGAAGCCGCCCGGCCACGGCGAGTAGCGCGCGTCGTCGAACGCGCCGACCATCGGCGACTCGATCCGCTTGCGCGCGGCCTCCGCGGTCGGCGTGCGCTCGCGCTCCTCTTCGTGCGTGTCTTCTTCTTCGTCGTCTTCTTCCGAATGTCTCGTCGAGACGTCGCGCAAGAACAAGCGCGGCAGCGCGTCGTAGTCGCTCGCGTACGCGCTGGTCAGCTTCGCCTCGTGCGCGCGATCCATGATCGAGTCGAGCGCGACCGTCGACGAATACAGGTTGGTCCGCACGCCGCTCGCGATCGGCGGCACGCCGGTCAAGATCGTCACGTAGTTCGGGCGCGAGTAGGTCGGATAGTGCGTGGTCGCGCGGCTGTCGACCCCGGCGCGCCGCAGCTCGTCGAGGTACGGGAGCCCGTAGCTCGCGTCGAGGCGCAGGCCGTCGATGATCACGACGACCACGCGCCGCGCGCGCCGCGGCGGCGGATCGACCGCGAGGATCGGCGTCACGCTCGCGAGCGCCGGATGCGGCTGCTCGAGGTCGTACATGTAATCGGCGCCGACCAGCGCCGCCTTGATCGCACCGCCGGTCCCGACCGCGAGCAGCACCACCGCCGCGACGATCGCCCACGACGTGCGCTCGGGCCGCGCCATCCTCTACCTCACCTCGCGGACGCGACCGCGATCGATTCGGCCGCCGCGCGCACGAGCGCGATGCGCTGCCCGCCTTCGCCGACCCCGCGGGCCCACGCCTTCGGCAACAGGCGCTTCGCCTCGTCGGCGATCGAGACGTCGCGCTCGAGCGCGAAGCCGCGCGACGCGAACCACGACGGCAGCTCGCGCGGCTCCCAGCCGAACCGGAACGGCTCGCCGCTCGACTTCACGACCGCGGCCATGATCTTGCGGACCACGTCGGGGCGATCGATCAGATCGCGCGTGAAGTACGTGAGCGCGAGCTCCGATTCTCCCGTCGACGAGAACGAGCGCACCGCGCGGACGCTCGCGTCGATCGCCTCGGGCGTCAGGTACATCGTCACGCCTTCCCAGATCGTGAGCGTCGGCTTCGACGCGTCATGACCCGCGCCCGCGAGCGCAGCAGGAAGCTCGCTCATCGGGTGCTGCTCGAAGTTCCACGCGAGGTACTGCACGCCCGGCGGTGATCCGACCACGCGCCGCTTGTGCCCCTGCGTCGCGGGATGATCGACCTCGAACACGGTCGCGCCGCGCAATCGATCGGCGAAGCGCAGCGCGCGGCAGTCGTAGCCCGCGCCGAGCAAGACGACCTGCCGCCCGCCGCGCTCGACGAACGCGAGCAGGATGTCGTCGAGGATCCGCGTGCGGACCTGCATGTACATCACCCACACGCGCATCGGCAGGAACCAGCGCACCGCGAGGCCGGCGCCCGGCGGCGGCGACTCGAGCGGCGCCGCGAAGCGAAGCCCGTACGGATCGTCGGCGAGCCGCGCCTCGGGGGGCAACAGCGTGCCCATCGAGCGGGCGGCGGCGACCCAGGCGGCGGTCCGGCTCGGCGTTCCTTCACGCATATTCCCGAGCCTACCAGGCGTGCGACGCAAACGAGGCTTGCCAAACGATGGCGGGACGCCGTAATTAGAGGAGATACCGTGTGGTACCTCGGCGGTTCCGTCCCTCACATGCCCGATGTCGCGTCGGTCTGAGCAGTATCAGACCTGACCCGCAACATCGGCGCCATGAGACACGTTGATCGTGTGGTGCGCCGCTTGGAGGACACGATGGATACCCCGATCAAGATCGGTCGCGCGCCCGCGCACGACGAACCGATCCAGCACCTGAAGCCCCCCGTCGACGAGACGACGCTCGCGCACAAGCGTCTGCTCGACGGCGCGTTCTGGCACCGCATCCCCGCCTATCGCTCGGTCGACGAACAGACCTTCCTCGATCACTCGTGGCAGGCGAAGAACACGATCACGAACCCGCAGAAGCTCCTGTTCGCGCTCCAGGACCTGGTGCCGCAGGACTTCTACGACGACGTCGCGTCGGGGTTCGCGAAGGCGCCGATGTCGATCCGCGTCTCGCCGTATCTCTTGTCGCTGATCGACTGGGCGAACCCGTACACGGATCCGCTGCGCCGGCAGTTCGTGCCGGTCGCGTCGCGCTTGCTCCCCGATCATCCGAAGCTGACGCTCGACTCGCTGCACGAGCAAGAAGACGCGCCGGTGCCGGGGCTGACGCACCGCTATCCCGACAAGGCGCTCTTCCTCGCGCTCGACACCTGCCCGGTCTATTGCCGCTTCTGCACGCGCAGCTACGCGGTCGGCGTCGACACCGACTCGGTCGACAAGGTCTCGCTGAAGGCGACCGAGGACCGCTGGGCGCGCGCGTTCCAGTACATCAGCGAGCGCCCCGAGCTCGAGGACATCGTCGTCTCCGGCGGTGACTCGTACCAGCTCAAGGCGCGGCAGGTCTCGCTGATCGGCAACACGCTGCTCGAGATGCCCAACATCCAGCGCATCCGCTTCGCGACCAAGGGTCCGGCGGTGATGCCGATGAAGCTGCTCACCGATCACGAGTGGCTCGACGCGCTGACCAACGTCGTCGATCGCGGGCGGAAGCTGCACAAGGAGGTCGTCCTCCACACGCACTTCAACCACCCGAACGAGATCACCGCGATCACCAAGAAGGCGCTCGATCGCGTCTTCGAGCGCGGCATCATCGTGCGCAACCAGGCGGTGCTGCAGCGCGGGGTCAACGACACCGTCGAGACCATGCAGCTGCTCGTGAAGCGCCTCGGCTACTGCAACGTGCACCCGTACTACGTGTACCAACACGATCTCGTGAAGGGCGTCGAGGATCTGCGCACCACGCTGCAGACCTCGATCGACATCGAGAAGTCGGTGCGCGGCACGACCGCGGGCTTCCACACGCCGACCTTCGTGTGCGACGCGCCCGGCGGCGGCGGCAAGCGCGTGATCCACTCGTACGAGCACTACGATCGCGAGACCGGCGTGTCGGTGTTCACGGCGCCGTCGGTCAAGCCGGGCAAGTTCTTCCTCTACTACGATCCGATCGACACGCTGTCGCCCGAGATGCAGAAGCGGTGGATGGATCCGATCGAGCAGGAGAAGATGATCGAGGACGCCGCGAACAAGGCCGGCGCCAAGCTCGACGCCCGCGCGGCCGCGAGCTCGATCCAGCGCCTCTAGTCGTCGGAATTGACCTCGCGTTGGGCGCGCGTAGACTTCGGACATGGAGGATCGCGACGCCACCGCCGCGCGACTCGAGATGGCGCTCGAGATGTTCGACGACGGCGTGATGATCATGCGAGAGAACCTCCAGCGCCGTTATCCAGAAGAGTCGGCGGAAGAGATCGAGGCCCGCCTCGGCGCATGGCTCGCGGAACGGCCGGGGGCGGAGTCGGGCGACGGCGTCGGTGTTCGGGCGCCGTGGCCGAGGGTGCGTTGACTCCGCTCGCGCGAACGCTGAGCGAAGCGCTCGCGCTCTT
>DATJIA010000307.1:0-12683 GCA_035493675.1 Kofleriaceae bacterium
CATCGCACGCGCCCCGATCACGACCCGAAGCATCCGGTGCACGTGGTGCTGCGCGTGACGCGCGACGTGTCGAGCCTGCGTACGCGACACGCATACCGAGCGATTCGTCGCGCGGTCGATCGCTGCCGCGCACGCAGCGACTTCCGCATCGCGCACATGAGCATCCAGTCGAACCACGTGCACTTGCTCGTCGAGGCCGACAGCAAGGAAGCCCTCACCCGCGGGATGCAGGGCTTCGCGGTCAGCGCGGCCAAGCGGCTCAACCGCGAGCTGCACCGCGCGCGCGGCGACGTCTTCGCGTATCGCTACCACGCGACCGCGATCACGAGCCCGACGCAGGCGCGCAACGCGGTCAGCTACATCGTCAACAACTGGCGGCATCACGGGTGTGATCGCTACTGCTCGTGGCGTACGGACCCGTACTCGAGCGCCCACGCGGTCGCGGGGTGGCACGTCGAGGCTCGTCCAGATCGTCTGCCCGTCGTGCGACCCACGACGTGGCTGCTGCGCGACGGCTACGAGCGCGCCGGGCCCGTCGAGCCCGACGAGGTCCCCGGGCCCGATCCGCGGCCGTGACGAGCCGGTAGGCCTGGACTCGCGAAGTAGAACATGTTCTAGTCGGCGGCATGAGCGGCGAGTTCGAGGCTCCGTATCGGCTCGAGTACACGTATCAACGATCGACCGGGCCGGTGATCGGGCGATTCCTCGGCGGGCTGCGCGTGAAGCGGCTCGAGGGCGTGACGACCGAGCGCGGCGCCGTGATCGCGCCGCCGCTCGAGTACGACCCGGCGAGCGGCGACGCCACCAAGGAACCGATCGGCGTCGGGCCCGGCGGCGTCGTGACGACGTGGGCGTGGGTCGACGAGCCGAAGCCGTTCCATCCGGTGCAGCGGCCGTTCGCGTGGGCGCTGGTGCGGCTCGACGGCGCCGACACCGGGATGCTCCATGCCGTCGATGTCGGCGGCGACGAGAAGGACATCAAGACCGGGATGCGCGTGACGCCGAAGTGGCGGGAAGAACGGACCGGATCGATCCGCGATCTGGAGTGCTTCGTGCCGGAGACCGCGAAGGCGACGCAGGGCACCGAGGAGATCGAGCCCGTGACGGTCGTCCCGTCGCCCGTCGCGCTCGACTACACGATCACGGCCGGGCGTCATCTCTCGACGTACCTGCGCGCGCTCGCGACCAAGCGCATCGTCGGCGGGCGGTGCCCGAGCTGCGACAAGGTCTACCTGCCGCCGCGCGGATCGTGTCCGACCTGCGGCATCCCGGCGGAGATCGAAGCCGAGGTGAAGGACACCGGCACGATCACCACCTTCTGCGTCATCCGCATCCCGTTCGACGCCGCGCCGTTCCCGCCGCCGTACGCGGCGGTCGCGGTGCTGCTCGACGGCGCCGACATGCCGATCTTCCATCTCCTGCGCGGCATCTCGCCGGAGGACGTGCGCATGGGCATGCGCGTGCGCGCGGTGTGGGTCGACGACGCGCAGCTCGCGCCGACGCTCGCGAGCGTTCGCTGGTTCGAGCCGTCCGGCGAGCCGGACGTCGCGTTCGAGCAGATCGCGAGGCACCTGTGACCGGACGAAGAGACATCGCGATCATCGGCGCCGCGATGCTGCCGAAAGTCGCGCGCGACACCGAGCGCGAAGAGGTCGAGCTCGTGCAACCGGTCGTCACCGCCGCGCTCGCGCAGGCGGGGCTCGATCGCCGCGAGGTCGGCTTCGTGTGCTCGGGCAGCTGCGACTACCTGCTCGGGCGTCCGTTCTCGTTCGTCGCCGCGCTCGACGGCGTCGCGCCGTGGCCGCCGATCAAGGAGAGCCACGTCGAGATGGACGGCGCGTGGGCGCTCTACGAGGCGTGGGTGCACCTGCAGATCGGCGAGATCGACACCGCGCTCGTCTACGCGTACGGCAAGTCATCGCTCGGCGATCTCCCGCGCGTGCTCGGGCAGCAGCTCGATCCGTACTACCTCGCGCCGCTCGGCGTCGACGCCGATGCGATCGCGCAGCTGCAGGCGCGCGCGCTGGTCGAGGCCGGCCGAGGCGACGCGCAGATGATCGCCGCGGCAAGAAAAGGCCGCGCGATCTCCGACGGCGCCGCCGCGATCGTGCTCGCCGCCGCGCCGCGCGCGCAACAGCTGTGCAAGCGACCGGCCTGGATCAAGGGCATCGATCACCGCACCGACGCGCACGCGATCGGCGCGCGCGATCTCACGACCAGCGCGTCGGCGCGCATCGCGGCCGAGCACGCCGGCGCGACGACCAAGCCCGCCGACGTCGCGTTCCTCACCGCCGCGTTCCCGCACGAAGAGGCGATCCTCCGCGACGCGCTCGGTCTCGGGCTCCGAGACACGACCGAGGTCCACGCCGCCGCCGATCCGGTGATCGTCGCCGGCCTCGCGAACCTCGCGAGCGCCGCGAAGCGCATCCACGACGGCGCGACGCGCGCGATCGCGCACGCGACCAGCGGGCCGTGCCTGCAACAGAACCTCGTCGCCGTGTTGGAGGCCGCGCCATGACGAAGAACCGCTGCGCGATCGTCGGCATCGGCCAGACGCACCACAAGGCCAAGCGCCAAGACGTCTCGATCGCCGGGCTCGTCCGCGAAGCGGCGCTGCGCGCGCTCGCCGACGCCGAGCTGACCTGGCGCGACATCGACGCCGTCGTGATCGGCAAAGCGCCCGACATGTTCGAGGGCGTGATGATGCCGGAGCTGTATCTCGCCGACGCGCTCGGCGCGACCGGCAAGCCGATCCTGCGCGTGCACACCGCGGGCTCGGTCGGCGGCTCGACCGCGATCGTCGCCGCGCAGAGCGTGATCAGCGGCGTGCACCAGCGCGTGCTCACCGTCGCGTTCGAGAAGCAGTCCGAGTCCGACGCGATGTGGGCGCTGTCGCCGAAGATCCCGTTCCAGCCGCAGCTCACCGCCGGCGCGGGCGGCTACTTCGCGCCGCTCGTGCGCGCGTACATCCGGCGATCGAAGGCGCCCGACGACGTCGGCATCACCGTCGCGGTGAAGGATCGCCTGCACGGGCTCAAGAATCCGTACGCGCACCTCAAGATCAAGGGCATCGACGCCGCGATGGTGCGCGACTCGCCGATGCTCTGGGATCCGATCCGCTACCTCGAGACGTGCCCGAGCTCCGACGGCGCGTGCGCGATGGTGATGACCGGCGAAGACCTCGCCAAGAACGCGCCGAGACCGCCCGCGTGGGTGCACGGCCTCGCGACGCGCAGCGAGCCCGTCGTCTTCGCCGGCCGCGATCAGGTCAACCCGCAAGCCGGCCGCGACTGCGCGCGCGATGTCTACGAGCAGGCGCGCGTGCGCGATCCGAAGCGCGACATCGACGTCGCCGAGATCTACGTGCCGTTCTCGTGGTTCGAGCCGATGTGGCTCGAGAACCTCGGCTTCGCCGCCGAGGGCGAAGGCTGGAAGATGACGATGAGCGGCGCGACCACGCTCGGCGGCGCGCTGCCGATCAACCCGAGCGGTGGCGTCATGACGTCGAACCCGATCGGCGCGTCGGGCATGCTGCGCTTCGCCGAAGCGGCGATGCAGGTCCGCGATCAAGCGGGCGAGCACCAGGTCCCCGGCGCGAAGAAGGCGATGGGCCACGCGTACGGCGGTGGCTCGCAGTTCTACGCGATGTGGATCGTCGGACGGGAGAAGCCCTGATGTTCATCGATCTGTCGAGTGAAGAGCGCGCGGTGCGCGATCACCTGCGCGCGTACCTGAGCGAGCTCGTCACGCCCGCGGTCTTGGCAGAAGTCCAAGGCACCGACGGCGGCGGGCCGCGCTACACGCAGGTCTTGAAGCAGCTCGGCCGCGACGGATGGTTGGGCGTCGGTTGGCCCGTCGAGTACGGCGGCCGCGCGCGCCCCGCGATCGAGCAGTTCTTGTTCTTCGACGAGGTCCAGCGCGCGGGCTTCCCGATCCCGTTCCTCACCTTGTGCACCGTCGGCCCGACCTTGATGAAGTTCGGCACGCCCGAGCAGCGCGCGCAGTTCCTGCCGCCGATCCTGCGCGGCGAGCTGCACTTCGCGATCGGCTACAGCGAGCCCGGCGCCGGCACCGATCTCGCGTCGCTCACCACGCGCGCGGTCAAGGACGGCGATCACTACGTGATCAACGGGCAGAAGGTCTTCACGAGCCTCGCCGAGTACGCGGACGTGATCTGGCTCGCGTGCCGCACCGATCCCGACGCGCCGAAGCACAAGGGCATCTCGATCATCATGGTCGATCGCAACGCGCCCGGCGTGTCGATCACGCCGATCCACACGCTCGGCGGCAACCGGACGAACGTCACGTACCTCGAGGACGTCCGCGTGCCGATCACGCGCCGCGTGGGTCGCGAGCACGAGGGGTGGCGCCTGATCACGACGCAGCTCAACCACGAGCGCGTCGCGCTGCTCGCGCCGGGCCCGGTCGCGCGCTTCGTCGAGGAGACGGCCGCGTGGGCGCGCGAGACCGGCGCGATCGCGACGCCGTGGGTGCAGCAGAACCTCGCGCGCGCGACCGCGAAGATCGAGGCGCTGCGCCTGCTCGCGTGGCGGCAGGCGTGGAACGTCGGGCGCGATCGCCTCGATCCGGCCGAATCCTCGACGGTGAAGGTGTTCGGCAGCGAATCGTTCGTCGCGATCTATCAGTGGCTGCTCGAGGTGCTCGGCCCCGCCGGCGCGCTCAAGGCCGGCTCGGCCGGCGCGCTCCTGCGCGGCCGCATCGAGACCTATTACCGCACGACCTTGGTGCTCAGCTTCGGCGGCGGCACCAACGAGATCCAGCGCGATCTGATCGCGCAGCTCGGGCTCGGCATGCCGCGCGCGCCGCGCTGAGGAGCGAAACCAAGATGGACTTCGATCTCACCGAGACGCAGAAGGAAGTGATCGCGCTCGCGACCTCGATCTTCGAGCGCGAGAAGCGCGAAGAAGACGCGTGGACGCAGCTCGACAAGGCGGGGCTGCTCGAGGCCAACGACGACCTGCTCGCGCACTGCGCCTTGCTGGTCGCCGCCGGCGCCGCCGCCGCGAAGACGCCGATCCACAGCGTGACGACCGCGGCGCTCGCGCTCGCGCGCTACGGCGTCGCGCCCGCGGGACGCACGCACCTCGCGATCCAGGAGCCCGACGGCCGCGATCCGTACGCGCCGGTCACGACCTTCGCGGACGGCACGATCACCGGCGTGAAGACGTGCGTGCCCGCAAACGCAGATCGCGTGATCGTCACGACCGCGCAGGGCCTCGCCCTCGTCGACACCGCGCACGCGAAGCGCGAGCCGCAGATCGCGACCACCGGCGCGCCGCACGAGCAGCTCACCTTCGATCGCGCGCCCGCGCGGCTCCTCGCCGACGACAACGCGTGGCTCTTCGATCGCGCCGCGATCGGCCTGTGCGCGATGGAGCTCGGCATCTGCGAAAGCGTCTTACGCCGGACCGCGACCTACACCTCGCAGCGCGTGCAGTTCGATCGTCCGATCGCGACCTTCCAGGCCGTCGCCCAGCGCGCGGCGGACGCCTATATAGATGTAGAGACGCTCCGCGTCACGACCTGGGAAGCGGCCTGGCGTCTCGCCAACGGACTGCCGGCCACGCGCGAGGTCGCGATCGCCAAGACCTTCGCCGCCGAGGCCGGCGCGCGCGTGGTCTACGCCGCGCAACACCTCCACGGCGGCATCGGCTTCGATCTCGACTACCCGCTCGCGCGCTACTACCCGCTCTCGAAGTGGATCGAGCTCCAGATCTGTGGCGCCAGCGCACAGTACGCACGACTCGGCGCGATGCTCGCCGCGTCGGGTTGATGCGTCGCCACGTGCGTGCTCCTATCCGACGAGGTGGAACGATCACCTTCCCGCATCGTCGGCATCGGCGCGTCGAGCGGTGCGCTCGGCGCGGTCCGCGCCTTCTTCCGTAACCTGCGTCCCGACACGCGCCTCGCGTACGTCGTCGTCGCGCAGCTGAGCGCCGATTCGCTGCGGCCGCACCTGCCGCTGCCGCTGGTGCCGATCGTCGACGGACTCGTGCCGGTGCCCGATCACGTCTACGTCGCGCCCGCCGATCGCGACGTCGTGATCGAGGACGGCCAGCTCCGCTTGGTCGCGTGCGGCGCCGAAGGCGAGGAGCACGCGCCGATCGATCGCTTCCTGCGCTCGCTGGCCGGCGCCGCCGGCAAGGACGCGGTCGGCGTGATCCTGTCCGGCACCGGCGCCGACGGCGGGCTCGGGCTCAAGCGCATCAAGGAGCACGACGGCCTCACCGCCGCCCAGGACCCCGACGACGCCGAGTACGACGCGATGCCGCGCGCCGCGATCGCGACCGGGCTCGTCGATCTGGTCGCGCCCGCCGGCGATCTGCTCGCGCGCGTGCTCGCGATCGCGTCGGATCAGGATCTCGCCGACGAGCGGCGCCCGCGCGAATCGCTCGCCGACGCGCTCCGCGACATCCTCACGCTGGTGCGCCTGCGCACCGGCCACGACTTCTCGAACTACAAGCGCGCGACGCTCTTGCGGCGCATCTCGCGCCGGATGCAGGTCGCGCAGACCGAGAGCATGGCGAGCTACCTCGAGGTCGTGCGCGAGCACCCGAGCGAGCTCGGCGCGCTCCTGCGCGACTTCCTGATCAGCGTCACCAACTTCTTCCGCGACCAGGACGCGTTCCGCGCGCTCGAGCAGCTCGTCATGCCCAAGATCTTCGAGGGCAAGGACGCCAACTCGCAGGTCCGCATCTGGGTGCCCGGCTGCGCGACCGGCGAAGAGGCGTACTCGCTCGCGATGCTCGCGTGCGAGGAGGCCGCGCGCCACCCGGATCCGCCGCACGTGCAGGTCTTCGCGACCGACATCGACGAGGACGCGCTCGCCGAGGCGCGCGCCGGCCGCTACCGCGCGACGATCGCCGCCGACCTGGCGCCCGAGCGGCTCGAGCGCTGGTTCACGAAGGAAGCCGCGACGTACGTCGTGCGCAAGGAGCTGCGCGACGCCGTCCTGTTCTCGTCGCACAACGTGCTGCGCGATCCGCCGTTCTCGAAGCTCGATCTGATCTCGTGCCGCAACCTGCTCATCTACTTGAACCGCGAGGCGCAGGATCGCGTGCTCGGCATCCTGCACTTCGGGCTCCGCCCCGACGGCTTCTTGTACCTGGGCTCGTCGGAGTCGGCCGAGCACGCCTCGATGTTGTTCGCGCCCGTCGACGGCAAGCACCGCATCTACACGCGGCGCACGTCGTCGTCCGCGGTGTCGATGGCGACGGTCTTCCCGATCGCGCGCTGGGGTTCGCCGCCGGCGCCGTCGGGCGCCGAGCGGACGAGCTTCGGCGAGATCCACCACCGCCTGGTCGAGCTGTACGCGCCGCCGAGCGTCCTGGTCAACGAAGAGCTCGACATCGTGCATGTCTCGGAGAGCGCCGGGCGCTACCTCACGATGGGCGGCGGCGAGCCGAGCCGCAACCTCCTGCGCGTCGTGCACGCGGGGCTGCGCCTCGAGCTGCGCGCCGCGATCTACAACGCGCGGCAACCCGGGCGCCCGAGCGAGTCGCGCTCGGTGCGCGTCGAGCTCGACGGCGCCGAGCGCGTCGTGCGCCTGACCGTGCGCTCGTTCGAGCTGAACGAGGCCGCGAACCGGATGCTGCTCGTGATGTTCGAGGAGCGCGAGACCGAGGCGCCGACCACCGGCGACGCGACGACGCAGGCGACGATCGAGCCGGTCGTGCGCCAGCTCGAGGACGAGCTGCACCGCACGCGCGATCAGCTGCGCGGCACGATCGAGCAGTACGAGACCTCGGTCGAGGAGCTCAAGGCCTCGAACGAGGAGCTGCACGCGATCAACGAGGAGCTGCGCTCGGCGTCCGAGGAGCTCGAGACCTCGAAGGAAGAGCTGCAGGTGGTCAACGAGGAGCTGACCACGCTCAACGCCGAGCTCAAGGACAAGGTCGACGAGGTCTCGCGCGCGAACTCCGACCTGCAGAACCTGATGACGTCGACGGACATCGCGGTCGTCTTCCTCGATCGCCACCTCGACATCAACCGCTTCACGCCGCGCGCCCAGGATCTCTTCAACATCATCGCCGCCGACGTCGGGCGTCCGCTCGCGCACCTCACCCACAAGCTCGACATCGACGATCTCGCCGACACCGCGTCGCAGGTGATGCAGACGCTGCGCCCGATCGAGCGCGAGGTGCGCGCGAAGGACGGCCGCCGCTACCTCGCGCGCATCCACCCGTATCGCTCCGTCGACGATCGCATCGACGGCGTCGTGTTGACGTTCCTGAACGTCACCGAGCTCGAGGCCGCGCAGGACGCGCTGCGCGCGCGCGAGACGATGCTGCGCCTCGCCGAACGCGCCGCCGGCGCGGGCAGCTGGGAGATCGACGCGCAGTCGGGCGTGATGACGATGTCGGACGAGTACCGGCGCCTCCACGCGTTCGCGCCGACCGCGCCGATCCGCCTCGAGCAGATGTTCGAGCGCGTGCACGAGCTCGATCGCACGCGCGTGCAGCAGGCGTTCCGCCGCGCGTTCGAGGGCGAGGATCTCAACCTCGAGCATCGCCTCTATCACCCCGAGAAGGGCGTGCGCTGGATGTGGAAGCTCGGCAAGATCTCGAACGAGCCGGGCCGCCCGCGCACGCTCGCCGGCATCACCGTCGACGTCACCGAGCGCCGCGCCGCCGAGGCCGCGCTGCGCGAGAGCGAGGAGCGCTTCCGGCTCGCGCTGCGCACCGCGCCGGTCGTGATGCTCAACCAGGATCGCGAGCTCCGCTACACGTGGGGCTACATGGCGGGCGGGCCGATCGACTTCATCGGCAAGACCGACGCGGACCTGTTCCCGCCCGACGAGGCCGCGCGGCTCGCGGAGCTCAAGCAGGGCGTGCTCGCGACCGGGATCGGGCGCCGCGCCGACGTCGCGCTCACGCTCGGCGGCCAGGCCCACCACTTCGACTTCAACATCGAGCCGATCCTCGGCGAGCGCGCGAGCGTGGTCGGCGTGACCTGCGCCGCGGTCGACGTCACGACCGCGAAGCAGGCCGAGCTCGCGCTGCGCGACGCCGATCGCCGCAAGGACGAGTTCCTCGCGACGCTCGCGCACGAGCTGCGCAACCCGCTCGCGCCGTTGGTCGCCGCGCTCGAGGTCCTGCGCATCGCGCCCGACCACGCCGAGGCCGCGCAGCGCGCGCGCGAGGTCATGCGCCGCCAGCTGACGCAGCTGATCCGGCTCGTCGACGATCTGCTCGACGTCGCGCGCATCACGCAGGGCAAGATCGCGCTGCGCCTCGAGCGGCACCGGCTCGGCACGATCGTCGACGCCGCGCTCGAGGCGACGCGCTCGCTGTTCGACGCCGCCAACCATCGCATCGAGGTGCAGGTACCCGCCGAGCTCGAGGTCGAGTGCGACGACACCCGCATGACGCAGGTCCTGACGAACCTGTTGGCGAACGCGGCGAAGTACTCGCCGCGCGGCGGCCACGTCACGCTGACCGCCGACGCCGACGACCACACGCTCGTGATCCGCGTGCGCGACCGCGGCATCGGGATCGCGCCCGAGCTCCTGCCGCACATCTTCGATCTGTTCGTGCAGGCGGAGGGCGCGAGCGCGAGCGGGCTCGGCATCGGCCTCAACATCGTACGCCGCCTCGTCCAGCTGCACGGCGGGACGATCGAGGCGCACAGCGCCGGCGCGGGGCTCGGCGCGGAGATGGTCGTGCGCGTGCCGATCGGGCCGCGCCCGATCGCGGCGTCGCCCGCGCCCGCGCGCGCGACGTCGTCTCGCGCCGTGCGCCGCCGCGTGCTGGTCGTCGACGACAACCGCGACGTCAGCGAGACGATCGGCGAGCTCGTGCGGATGATCGGCCACGAGGTGCGCATCGCCGACGACGGCGAGAGCGCGCTCGCGATCGCCGAGGCGTTCGCGCCCGACGCGGTGCTCCTCGACATCGGCATGCCGGGCATGAACGGCTTCGACGTCGCGCGCGCGCTGCGCGGCCGCGACGACGGCCGCGCGCTCCTCTTGATCGCGGTCAGCGGCTGGGGTCAACCGTCCGACGTCGCGCGCTCGCAGGCCGCCGGCTTCGATCATCACCTGGTCAAGCCCGCCGCCCTCTCGGCCTTGCGTGAGCTGCTGGGAGAACCGAACCGCGACGCGCCGCCCTAGCGCCGGGGCGATGATGGCGGCGCCGCTGCCGCTCGAGCAAGAAGCGGCGCGCGCGGTTGGCGTCGTCGTAGGCCGCGGCGCTGCGCCGCTCGTACTGCCCCGCCAGCGCGCTGCCGATCATGCGTTGATCGCGCGCGAGCTTCGCGAGCGTCGCGGCCTGCTGCTGGAGCGATCGCACCGCGGCCCACAGCGCGCGCTCGGTCTCCGGATCGGCCTCGACGAGCATCGGATCGACGCCGGCCGCGTGCTCGCCCGGCTCGGCGATCGTGGCCTCCCGCGGCGCTTCGCGCGCCAGCTGGGACAAGAGCGTGCCCATCGCGTCGATCGGCGCGATGTGATCGACCTCGACGGACGCGAGCGCGGCCCGCGGCATGTCGGCGAACGTCGCGTCGTCGGGATCCTGGACCACCACCACGCCGCCGACGTCGTGGATCGCGCGCAGCCCGGCGACGCCGTCGTCGAGCATGCCGGTGAGCAGCACGCCGATCACGCGGCCCGCGTGATGCGCGGCGGCCGAACGGAACAGCACGTCGATCGACGGGCGCGCGTGGCTCTCGCGCGGTCCGCCGGCGAGCGCGACCTGCGCGCCCTCGACGACCATGTGGATCCCCGGCGGCGCCACCGTGATCTCGCCGGTCTGGATCCGGTTGCCGTGCTCGCCCCACTCGACGGGCAGCGGGCACGTGCGGCGGATGATGTCGACGAGGTGCATCGACGACCTCGGCGTCAGGTGCTGCACGATGAGCACCGCGGCCGGGAAATCCGCGGGAAGCGTACCGAGGAGGCGAGGCAGGGTGTCGACGCCTCCTGCCGAGGTGCCGATCACCACCACGTCGCGGTGGCTGTTGTCGCCGCCGATTTCGTTCACGCTTTTTCGGTTGAGCAACGGGTGTGCCACCGAAAACGGCGCGAACCGACGACGTCAGTCGGGGTTCACCCCATGAGCGTGTCCGCCACAGCGTGCGAAGTCGACACGGGAGCGGAGTCCGACGCATCCGCCGCGCCCGCGTAGAACTGCTTCGCCCAGCGGCGGAACAGGCCGATCGGACCGTCGCCGTCGACCAGGACGGGAGGGTGGATGTAGACCTTGTTCTCCCAGATCGGGATGTCCTGCTCGAGCTGACGGCCGATCTCGCGCTGGAACGCGGCGCCGACGGTCGAGGTCACGCCCTCGTTGACCAGCTTCTTCACGGTGAACGCGAAGCGCAGCTCGACGAAGTCCTCGTCGATCGTGGTCGCGCTGGAGACCAGCAGCGTCTCGACCAGGCCGCGGAAGCGCGTGGTCGTGAAGCCGAAGCCGTGCACGAAGACCTCGATCGATCCTTTGACCTTGCCCTGCGGCGTCTTCATCACGGTCGTCGAGGTCGCGTGGAGGACGTGGTCGTTGGCCTCGGCGTGGGTCTCGGGCATCTCCTGCGTGCCGTGCAGGTAGAGGAAGTGCGCCGAGTCGACCGAGTTCTCGGCCATCTCCTGGTTGTGGGTCCGGATCTTCCAGCTGCGCTTCTCGTAGGTCGTCCAGTCGGCGTGGCCGTGCTCGGGCAGGGCCGGCACCTCCCACGCGGGCGGCGCGCCGGCGTTGTGGTGCCACGCCATCACCATCCCGTTCACCTCGCGCAGGTGCCAGGTCGCGATCTGCGCGCGCGGCGGGATCTTCTTCGCGTACGGGACCTCGACGCAGGTGCCGGCGCCGTCGAACTTCCAGGCGTGGAACGGGCACTCGATGCAATCGCCCTTCACCTTGCCGCCGTGCCCGAGGTGCGCGCCGAGGTGCGGACAGTGCGCGTCGAGCAGCTTCGCCTCGCCACCCTCCGTGCGGAACAGCACCAGGTCCTTGCCGAAGTAGCGGAGCGGCTTCGATGCGCCGGGCGGAAGCTCGTCGGAGTACGCGACGCAGAACCAGCCGTTGGGATAGCGGGGCATCGGGAAGCGCGACATGTTCCTGACTGAAACATGTTTCACTCGACCTGTCTAGCGGGTTAGGCTCGAGGGGTATGGAAACGACGACGCACGAACGCGGAACGCTGCTCCGGTGGCTGCACCGGAAAGGCGGAGTTCCCGACGGAGCGAGCGATCCGGGCGCGTACGATCCCGAGTACGTCGCGCAGGTCCTGCGCTTCGCCGGCAGGTTCTTCGGGCCCGGCCGCTACTTCGATCTGGACGCGCGCGGACTAGAACATGTTCCACCCAAGCCGGTGATGGTCGTCTCGAACCACTCGGGCGGGACCAGCATCCCCGACGTCTGGGGCTTCGCCTACGCGTGGTACCAGCGGTTCGGCAACACGCGCCCGATCCATCCGCTCGCGCACGAGATGATCTTGTCGACCAAGACGACCGCGCGCTTCTTCGGGCGGCTCGGCGTGCTGCGCGCGGGGCGCGGCGTCGCGTACGACGTCCTGCGCGCGTGGGGACGCGACCTGCTCGTCATGCCCGGCGGCGATCGCGACACCTGGCGGCCCTATCGCGATCGCTACAAGGTGCAGTTCGGTGGGCGCACCGGCTACGCGCGCACCGCGATCATGGCGGGCGTGCCGATCGTGCCGGTCGCGAACGC
>DATJIA010000308.1:0-31800 GCA_035493675.1 Kofleriaceae bacterium
AGGGAGAACGGCGTGATGGCCGCGGCCGCGGGCACGATCGGGCTCATGACGAGCGCGCGGGCGCCCGCGACCCGCGCCATCGCGAGCGCGCCCGCCGCGCCGAGCAGCGCGAGCTCGTGCACGCCGAACGCCGCCGCGACGATCGATCCGACCGCGAGCGCGCCCAGCCAGACGTCCTTGATCGCGGTCCGCACCATGCCGACCAGCGCGTGCCCGACGATCGCGATGATCACCGGCTTCATGCCGTAGAGCGCCGCGCCGACCTCCGGCAGCGCGCCCCACCGCACGTACGCCCACGCGATCACGCCGACGATCACCGCCGCCGGCACGATGAAGCACGCGCCCGCGACGACCAGCCCGAGCCATCCGGCGCGCCGGTGCCCGAGGTGGATCGCGAGCTCCGTCGAGTTCGGCCCCGGGATCAGGTTGCACGCGCCGAGCAGATCGAGCAGCTCCTCGCGCGTGACCCACGCGCGCTTGCGCACGACCTCGTCCTCCATCATCGCGACGTGCGCGGCGGGCCCGCCGAACGCGGTCGCACCGAGGCGCAGGAACAAGCGCGCGACCTCGGCGAGGGGACCGGTCGATCCCGGCCGCTCCGGCGCGGGTGCTCCCCCGCGTCCTCGGGCCCGCGCATGGCGCGGTGCCCTCGGCTCGGAACCTTCGGTTCCTCGGCGCTGCCCCGCGCCTCCGCGGCTCATTTCCCGAGCTTCATGCGCCGCACGACGAAGATCAACTGGCAGCGATCGGCCGCGCGACCTCACCGCGATGTACCGTCACGACGTGGCAGGACGCGATCTGCTCGAGGCCGCGCGCGCGCCGAGCTTCACGCCGGCGAGGCGAGACTTGCCCGCGTTGGTGACGCTGTGCGCGACGTGCGGCGACGACGACGTGCCGTACGTGCAGGCGGCGCTGTCGCGCGCGGACGTGACGATCGTGCGTGACACGATCGTCGCCGGCCTGTCGGTCACGGACGACGCGGGCGCGGCACGGTTGGTCGCGGCGCTCGGCGCGGCGGCGAAGCGCGACGAGGGCGCGCGCGCGCGCGTGATCGAGATCTTGGCGGCGGATCCGCGGCCGCGGGCGCGGCGCGCCGCGGCGATCGCGCTCGGCAAGATCGGCGGGGAGCTCGCGCGCGACGCGTTGATCGCGTACTGGGATCGCGGCGATCTGCCGCCGGATCATCGGCGCGCGGTGGCCGAGGCGCTCGGCAAGGTCGGCGGCGACGCGGCGATCGCGCGGTTGCGCGACGTCGCGGCGGGCAGCGACGCGGAGCTGGGGCGCAAGCGCGATCGCGCGCTGATCATGGCGGAACGGAGCGCGGTGCGCGACGCGGCGAGCGAGGTCGCGATGGACGCGGCGCCGATCGATCCGGTCGAGCTGATCGCTCGATGTCGCGGCGGGCTCGAGGAGCTCTTGGCGTCGGAGCTGCGCGAGCTCGGCGCTGCGGTGATCGCGCGCGGCGCGGTCGGGCTCCGCTTGTCGCAGCCGCTCGCGCGCGTGTGGCGCGCGCGCACGCTGCTCACCGCGGGGATCGTGATCCCGTTCGGATCGGGCGAGCCCGCGCGCGCGATCGCTTCGGCGCTCTCGTCGTCGAGCGATCTGCTCGCGCACCTGACGCGCGGGCCGATCCGGTGGCGGCTCGACTTCGCGTCGGGCGGGCACAAGCGCGCGATCGTCTGGGAGACCGCGAAGCTCGTCGCGGCCGCGCGGCCGTCGCTGATCAACGATCCGACCGCGACGACCTGGGACGTGATCGCGGATCTCGACGCGCGCCGGCTCGAGCTGCGCCCGCGCCGCTTCACCGACACCCGCTTCGCGTGGCGCGTGCGCGACGTGCCGGCGGCGTCGCATCCGACGATCGCCGCGGCGCTCGCGCGGGTCGCGGGCGCGCGCGATCGCGAGGTCGTGTGGGATCCGTTCGTCGGATCGGGCGCCGAGCTCGTCGAGCGCGCGCAGCTCGGGCCGTGCACGTTGATCGGCACCGATCTCGATCCGAAAGCGCTCGAGGCGGCGCGCGCGAACCTCTCGGCGGCGCAGCTCGAGGCGCGGCTCGAGCTCGCCGACGCGCGCACCTTCGCAGCGCCGCGCCCGACGCTCGTGATCACGAATCCGCCGCTCGGCCGCCGCCTGCGCGGCGACGCGCCCGCGCTCGTCGAAGAGGTCGCCGCGCACGTCGCGCGCGTGCTCGCGCCCGGCGGACGGCTCGTGTGGATTTCGCCGGTGCCGAAACGCACCGAACGCGCGCTGCGCGGGCTGCGCCTCGCGTCGCGCATCTCCGTCGACCTCGGCGGCTTCGACGGCGCGCTCGAGCGCTGGGACAAGCCGGCCTGATCTGCGTATGCTGGCGCCGTGACGTCGTTCCGCCTGCGCGACCCCTTGCGCGATCTCGTGCGCGTTCCGACCGCCGGGACGATCGTGATCGCGGCCGCGCTCGCGATCTGCATCGCGCCGCTCTTCTACTACACGATCGCCGCGTCGCACGCGATCGCGGCCACCGCCGACGGTCGCGCCGCGATGAAGACGTACACGATCTGGTTCGTCGTCTCGATCTGCGCCGCGCCGCTGTGCGCGCACGCCGCCGCCGCGCTGATCGCGTCGCCGCTCGACGCGCGCGGCGGGATGCGGGAGAGCGTCGCGCGCACGATCGTGCACGGCGTGCCCGCGCTGCTCGCCGCGGCGCTCGCGCTCGCGCTCGTGAGCCTCGGCGTGGTCGCCGCGGTGATCACCGCGGTGCCGCTCGCCGCGATCACGTTCGTCGCCGCGCCCGCCGCCGCCGTCGAGCAGCTCGGCCCCGGCGCGGCGATCCGCCGCAGCGCGGAGCTCACCCGCGGCGCGCGCCTGCGCCTCGCGCTCTTCCTCGGCGCGCTGCAGCTCGTGCAGGCGGCGCCGATCGTGATCGCGCGCGTCACGATGATGTCGGGCAAGAAGCCGCCGGTGCCGCCGATCCTCCGCATGCAACAGCTCGACGGCGTGCTCGTCATCGCGATCGCCGTCCTCGCCGCGCTCGTGCAGGTGCGCGTGTACCAGCGCCTGTCAGCCACGGAAGTCGCGTAGCGCGTCGCGCACGCCCGCCGCGTCGCGCGCGATCCGCACGCGCGCCTCGCCGCGATCCTCCGCGACGCGCCCGAACCAGATCGCGCGCCCGCCGACCGCGAGCACGCCGTCGACGTCGGCCGGCCGCGAGTCACCGACGTGGATCAACGCGTCGCATGCGACGCCGAGCCGCGCCGCCGCGCGCTCGAAGATCCGCCGATCCGGCTTCTCGATCCCCTCGACGCCGGAGTCGACGATCGTGTCGAACCGCCCGCCCCACCCGATCTCGTCGAACAACGCCGCGAGCTTGCCCTCGCTGTTCGACAACACGCCGACGCGCACGCCGCGCGCGCGCATCGCGTCGACGACCTCGATCATCCCCGCGATCGGCCGCCGCCACAGGTTCCGCTTCGGCTGCTCTTCCCACAGCCACTCGACGAGCTCGTCGCGCGGCGAGATCCGCGCGCCCTCGAGCAGCGCGTCCATGAAGACCTTCCACGGCACGGCCGCCCGTCCCACCGCCGCGTCGTAGCGATCCCACGCGCGCGGCGCCGCCGCGTCGAGCACGTCCGCGCGTACCTCGACGCCGCGCTCGCCGAGGCGACGCGCCAACAGCTGCGTATCGAGCTCGACGAGCGTCTGTCCTGCATCGAAGGTGACGGCGGTCATCCGCGCGGTTGTAGCAGCTACGGCGCGGCGACATCGATCTCGATGCGCACCGTCTTGCCCTGCTCGAACGCCTCCCAAGTCCCGTCGGCGACCAAGATGCCGTCGCCGGGGTTCGCGCTGACGACGTACGCGTCGAAGGCGACGCGATAGTGGCCCTGCTCGGTCGGGCCCTGCTCCGCGATCGAGAGCTTCAAGCTCGCGCCGCCGATCGTCGTGGTCGCGCGCGCGAGCTTGTAGCGGCCGCCCGACGGCACCAGCAGCTCGGCCAGCTTGTCGCCCTGATCGTGCATCGCGCCGGTGTGGCCCTTGTCGTCGAACCAGCGCTGCACCGTGAGCGTGCGCGTCTCGGTGACCTCACCCACGCCGTCGGCGCCGACCTCGACGAGCTGCACCTCGACCACGGCGACCGCGACGATCACGTCGGTCACGCCGGCGCCGAGATCGCCCTTCACCGTCTTCGAGCTCACGTCGATCGGATCGATCATGACGAGGCGACCGTACTGATCGCGGATCGTGCCGGTCGGCAGGTTGCCGTTGAACCGGATCTCGCCGGTCGATTTGTCGCGCGCGAGCAGCAAGCTCTCGTCGAACGGCAGCTCGAGCGGGGCGTGCTTGCCGCCTCCGGTCTTCTTGCCCTTCTTCGCGCTGCCGCCTGCGCCCGCGGCGGCGTCGCGCTTCGCGCCGGCGTTGCCCGCGCCGGTTCCGCCCTTGCCCTCGACGTCACCGGTCCCGCCGCCGTCGTCGCCCTTCGACGGCTGCGACGACGGTTGCGACGACGGTTGCGACGACGGCTGCGACGACGGTTGCGTCGAGCTCGCATCGCCGGGCGTGCCGTGATCCTGATCGCCCGGCTTCGCGCCCGCGGGCGGAGGCGTCGACGTTCCGTTCTTCGCCTCGGTCGCGCCGGGCAACGGCACCGGCGATCCACCACCGCTGTCGTCGCCCGGCGCCTTGCCACCGGTGCCTCCCGATCCTTCGCCCGGCGTGCCCTTGTCGGGCTCTCCCGCGATCGGCGAGCCCTTCGGATCGGCGATCGTCTTCGGCGGCGCGGAGCCCTGGCCCGGCGGCGGCTTCGCCTCGTCGTCGCCGCGGTTGCCGAGGTCGGCGGTGCCGCCACCTTCGGCGCCGGTGCCACCCTTCCCGGGACCGCCGGCCTCGGCGCCGCCGAGCCCGATCGTCACGTAGCCCTGCGCGAGCGCGATCAAGCGCCGGCCCAGGTCGTACGCCATCCACAGATCACCGACGACCTCGAGCGCGCCGAGCAGGTAGCCGAGCGACTTGCCGATGATCTTCGCGGCCTCCTCGCCGAAGAGGCGCTCGAGCATCGGCGTCTTGATCAGCTTGCGAAGGTCGGCCATCTCCTTCTCCGCCGCCTCGAGCGCGCGCGCGTTCTCGACGATGCGCGCGGTCGCCTCCTCCATCTGCTTGGTCGCGCTCGCGATCTCCTCACGCGCGAGCTCGTCGTTCATCAGCACGAACTTCTCGTCGAGAAGCCCCTGCAGCTCCGCGCGGCGCGCCTTCAAGCGCGCGAGCTCCTCGTAGTCCTTCGCCATCGCCGCGGTCGCTTCCTCCGCCTTCGCCTCTTGCGCGAGGATCTTCGCGGTCGCCGCGAGCTCGGTCGCCGGCAGCTTCACCGCGACCTCGATCGACAGCTTGAGGTCGTAGTCGTGCCGGATCTCCTCCGGGATGTCGCCCATGATCTCGGCGACCAGCGCGTTGCCGGCGTCGATCGCGTCGATCTCGGCGGTGAGCTTGATCTTCGCGAGCGTCAGCTCCGCCTCGGTGAGCTTCGACGTCTTCGCCTTGAGCTCGCCGACATCGAGGCCCGCCTTGAACTTCACGCCCTCGAACGGCTCGCCGAGCGTGACCGAGCCCGACGCGATCCCGAAGGTGATCGCGTTCGCCCACTTGCCGGCCTTGTCCTCGGCGGCGAGCTTGAGCTTGCCGAGCGATCCTTCGACGTCGAAGCCGGCGACCTTCTCCTTGTCCTTGACGATCGCGTCGTCGTGCCGCTTGGCGGTGCCCTTGATCGAGAACGATCCGTACTTGTTCTCCGCCTTGTACGAGATCTCCTTGCTGCTGATCATCGGGTTGAGCTTCGGGCTGCGCTGGACCTGGGGTGCGCCGCCGCGCGCGGGGGTCCCCAAGAGATCTTCGGCGGACTGCCCCGCGACCACGCGCGCGGCGACCGCGTCGGCGTGCTGCTCGTACGGATCGCCGGCCTGGCCGACCGCGCCGCTGAAGTGCACGCCGGCGCGCTGTTGCACGACGTGCGCGGCCTCGTGCGCGGCGATGAAGAGATCGGGCGAGGATCGGAACGCGACGTCGTTGCCGGTCGCGTACGCGTCGGCGCCGAGCGCGTCGGCGGCCGCGGCGCTGACGCCGCCGACGTGCGCGCGCACGCCGCTGACGTCGTGCGCGCCGAACGAGCGCTGGATCGCGTCGAGGTGCGGCAGCGGCGCGCCCGATCCCGACACGCCGCGCGCGGCGATCGATCGCACCTGCTCGTCGGCGAGGCCGGTGTGCGCGTCGCCGTGGCGCTGCACGACGTGCGCGCTCGGGCCGCCCGGCTCGAAGAAGCCCATCGCGCGGGCCAGATCGATCTCCTGCGCGGCGTGCCGCTGCAGGATCGACACGCGATCGGTCGGCGCCGGCGGCGGCGCGGGTTGGCTCGGGGTCGCGGCGCTCGAACGCGCCAGGCGTTGGGTCAAGGTCGAGCGCCCGGGCGCGGGCGCGTTGTCGTCGGTGATCGGTTCGAGCGCTTCGTCCAAACGTTGCTTCTTCACACCAGCTCCCTGCGGACGGCCATCCGCTTCTCTCGGAGCAGCGTCTACGCGCGCCGGCGCATCGGCGTGCGCGCGAACACGCGTGTCGGTTCTTCGTCATCGTCGAAGTCGGCGAGCGTCTGATCGACGAGCGCGTCGAACGAGACGTCCTCCCACTCGCGGAACGCGCGCTCGAAGTCGTCGTCGGCCGACGAGGGCGACTTCATCGGTCCGACCTCGGGCGCCGCGCCGCACCAACGCGCGAACGCGACCTCGAACGGTGAGCTGAGCTTGATCATCGGATCCTCCCCGCACAGCGCGCGACGCTCGCCGGCATCGCGCGCTCCACGCGTGGATCCGATCAGCTCGCCGGGCAGCCGTCGAAGCCGGCCGGGATGCTCTGCTCGTCGGTCGACGCGTCGATCGACAAGAGGAAGTTGATCAGGTCCGCCTTGCGCTGCGCGATCTCCTGATCGCTGCCGGTGTGCAGCCACACCGGGCTGCCCGCCTCGGCGTGCGCGAGCCACGTCGGATCGTCGAACAGATCCTGCAGCGACTTCGCCTGGCCGTGGTGGAGATACGGCGCGCCGAGCGACAGGCCGTACAAGGACGGGATGTTGTAGCCGAGGCTGCCCTGCGCCGGGACGACGTTGCCGTTGACCAAGCGCTGCTCGAGCGACGCGGATCCGAACGTGCCGAGGTTGCGCAGCACGCACGCGACCTGCTCGGGCGGGCGCTGGCCGCCGGCGACCGGCTCCTGCTGGATCTGGAAGCCGGCCTGGCTCCAGCCGAGGCCCCACACCTTCGGCGGCGTGAACGCCGTCGTGTGCAGATCCGAGACGCGCTGCGCGTCGGGCGCGAAGAACGCGCGCGACGCGGTCCAGCCGGGACCGCCGTGGCACTGATCGCAGCCCGCGTTCGCGTGGGTCGCGTCGCTCTCGCCGAAGACGATCGCGCCGCGCGCGACCGAGTCCTTGTCGAGCGCGCGCTTGCCGCGCGGCGGGCGGATCGTCTTCACCCACGCCTCGATCTTGTCCCAGTCGCGCACGCACACCGTGGTCTGCGCGATGATCGACTTGACCGGCGTCGACAGGCCGCCCGGCTGCGACGCGGTGTTCGGGTCGACGTTCACGCGCGCTTCGGCGGTGAGATCGCCGCACGTGCCGGTGCCCGCGGTGGTGACCGCGCCGAGGCCGCCGGAGACGCCGCGCGTGTTGCGCTCGAAGTCGTGGATCTCGTCGAAGATGCCGGTCCAGTTCAGGACGCGTTGCTTCTGCGCCTCGTTCGCGTGGTGCGAGAAGGTGCCGTCCATCGACGTCGTCTCGCGCGGGCCGGCGTTGAAGCTCCACGTGATGTTGTCGCTGAGGCCGTCGGGATGGCACGAGCCGCAGTCCGACCAGCCGTTCTTCGACCAGCGGCCGCGGCCGGTGAAGTAGAAGCGACGGCCCGCCGCGGTGTCGCTGTCCTCCGCCGCGATCGCCGCCGACTCGACGGTCTTGGTCAGCGTCTGCAGCGAGAGATCGACGACGCCGAGCTGCCGCGTCACCCAGCAGTTGACGTACGCGAAGCTGCCCGCGTGGTTGACGACGATGCCGGTCGGGTTCTGGCACGCCTTGGTCGAGCCGGCGGGGACGGTGTTGAGCTCGATCTGCTTGTTGCGGTTCGAGCCGAAGACCGGCGCGCTGCCGGTGTACTGGATGCGCTGGATCGTGTCGGCGCCGCGCGAGACGTAGTACGCGACGCTGGTGCCGACGAACGAGACGTCGACGGTGTCGGCGAGGAAGAAGCGCGTGCTGGTCGGATCGGTGTTGTCCTTGACCAGCTTGGCGAGGTTCGCCGAGCCGAGCGCGCCGGTGTCTTCGGCGTTCGCGGCGAGATCGATCACGTACGCGACCGGCTGCACGTTCGCCTGGAAATCGAGCGGCGGCGCCGGCGACGCCGACACCGACGGGATGTAGACCTTGGTGCCCGCGATGCCCGCGGCGTAGAGCTGGTTCGGCGAGACCTGCACGGTCGCGGTGCCCGACGGCGCGGTCGACGGCGCGAAGCCGGAGTCGCGCGGCGCGAGCACGATCGCCTTCAGCTCGTGCAGATCGCCGGACGCGAGCAGGTGGACGTGACCCTCGCGGCTGGCGTCGGTCGCCTCGGTGCCGATCGGCGCGCCGTAGAACGACGGCACGACCACGGTCTCGTCGGCGTCCGATTGATCGCCGTTGTTGGTGACGCTGATCGCGCGCGGGCGATCGACGTCGACGCTCTTGGTGATCGCCATCGTGGCGGTGTCGATCGCGGACACGCGGCTCTCGGCGAATTCGGCGACGTACAAGGTCGCGCCGGTCGGCGACAGCGCGAGGCCGGTCGGCTCGCTGCCGACGTCGACCGAGGCGCTCACGCTCGGGCTCGCGGTGTCGATGCCGGTGATCTTCACGACCGTCGCGCTCGCGCGGTTCGCGACGTACGCGGTGTGATCGTCGGGCGCGATCACGACCGCGCTCGGCTCGTCGCCGGTCGTGATCGTCGCGCGCGCGGACTGCGCGACCGCGTCGAAGATCGTCACCGACTTGGTCTCCGGGTTCACCATGATCACGGTCTGGTCGTCACCGGTGATCGCGACCGTCGACGACTTCGACGCGCGCTTCAGCACCGGCACCGGCGCGGCGTCGGCGCTATTGCCCGCATCGGGTGTGTTCGGTTGCACGCTGCCGCCGCACGCGGCGAGGCAGCTCGCAGCGACGGTCGCAGCGATTCCGATCTTTTTTTGTCGTACGAGATCATTTTTTGTCATCGCGATTCTCCTCCTCGAGTGGGGAGCGGCCATAGCGACGGACGTGCCATCGCTTTTCGGCGCGGTTTCCGTCGACGAAACGGTCACTTGCCCCGACGAAGAGCGCCCGGCGTGACACGCGTGTCCGAGCCCGCGCCGAAATCGCAGAGGCACGCGATCGGCCGGCCGCGGCCGCGATTCGCGCGCGCGCGCACGCCGATGCGACAGCGAACGTCGATCCACCTCTATACTGGTTCCCGCATGTGGCAGACGGCGCGGGACAGCGAGCAGCCGGAGCGAAGCGACCAGCCGCCCCAGCCCGGCTTCGTGATCGTGTGGAGCGGAGACACGCCGGCGCTCATGACCTTCCACGTCACCGGCGCGGGCCTCGTGCTCGGACGCGAGCTGCTCGGTCCGACGACCACCGATGATCGGATCTCGCGCCAGCACGCGCGCCTGCGCTGGAACGGGCCGTCGTTCGCGATCGCGGATCTCGGCAGCCGCAACGGCACCTTCGTCGGCGGCCAGCCGATCGTCGACGGCGAGATCACGGTGGTGCCGCCGTGCGTGGTGCGCGCCGGCCGCACGGTCGGGATCCTCTTGTCGGACGTGCGCCGCTACGAGGAGACCGACATCCAGCTCGACGGCGACGTCGTGGTCGGCCCCGTGCTCGCGGACGCGTGGGCGCAGATCGGGCGCGCCGCGCAGAACGGCGACACGCTGCTGCTGACCGGCGAGAGCGGCACCGGCAAGGAGCTCGCCGCGCGCCAGTTCCATCGCGCGAGCGGCGCGACCGGAGACTTGATCGCGGTCAACTGCGCCGCGATCCCGGCCGGCGTCGCGGAGCGGCTCTTGTTCGGCGCGAAGAAGGGCGCGTACTCCGGCGCCGATCGCGACGCCGACGGATATCTCGTCGCCGCCGACAACGGTACCCTCTTCCTCGACGAGATCGGCGAGCTCGAGCTGCCCGTGCAGGCGAAGCTCCTGCGCGTGCTCGAGACCCACGAGGTCATGCCGCTCGGCGCCGCGAAGCCGCGCACCGTGAGCCTCAAGATCGTCGCCGCCACGCTCCGCGATCTGCGCGGCGACGTCGCGGCCGGCCGCTTCCGCGACGATCTCTACTATCGCGTCGGTCGTCCCGAGGTGCGCTTGCCCGCGCTGCGCCAGCGCCTGGAAGACGTGCCGTGGCTCGTCTATCGCGAGATCCAGCGCGCCGCGCCCGAGCTCGGCGTGCACTCGACGCTGATCGAGGCGTGCCTGCTGCGTCCGTGGCCCGGCAACGTGCGCGAGCTGGTCGGCGAGGTGCGCCGCGCCGCGTTCGGCGCGCGCGACACCGCGAAGAAGGTCGTGCGCTCCGAGGATCTCGACGCGTCGGCGGGCATGATCCTCGACGGCGCGATCGGCCCGACGACGGTCAACCTCGCCGCCCACCCGACCAACCCGATGCTCGCGCAGCGCAAGCCCGCGCCCCTCCCCGATCACGACTCGATCGTCGCCGCGCTCAAGACCGAAGAGGGCAACGTCACGCGCGCCGCGCGCGCGCTCGGCCTGCACCGCAATCAGCTGCGCCGCTACATCGCGAAGCACCCCGACCTGGCGGAGATGCTGTCGCGCGAAGAGACCGAAGCCGAGTAGCGCGCGTGAGCAAGAGCCTGTACGGCGCGATCGTCGTGCTCGTGCCCGCCGCGGCGATCGCGCTCGGGCTCGCGTACGGGCCCGTGAGCACCGGCTGGCCCTGGGTGTTCTTCGGCGTGAACCTCGTGTTCGGCACGATGGGCCTCTTGGTCGCGACCGCGATCACGTACGCGATCCTGCGCCGCCGCGATCTGATCGCCCCGACGATCGGCACCGGCATCTTCGCGCTCGCGTTCGGCGGCACGTTCCCGGCGACGATGTACCAGACCTTGATGCTCCACCGCGATCGCGCGATCACGATCGACGCCGGCGCGCTCGGATCGATCACCCGCGATCGCCCGGTGCGCGCGATCGTGCGCGGCGCCTGGCGCGACGATCTCGCCGCGCGCGGCACCTACCGCTGGACCGCGCCGCGCGTCGCCGACGCCCACGGCTGCAACGTGTACGAGAAGCACTACTGCCGCGTCCCGATCGTCGGCGAGGCGTGGCGCGAGGGTGATCCGGTCCTCGCGATCACCGACTGCGCGACCGCGCCGGGCGAGGGCGTGCGCGCGCTCGAGGTCACGCTCTACCCCGCCGACGAGCCGTCGAACCTCGGCGCGATGGATCTCGAGGATCGCGACGACAAGGACCGGATCGATCGCGTCAGCTGCCTCGATCGCCCCGACGACACCCACCCGGATCTCTCGCGCGCGAAGTTCCGCTTCGATCCCGCGCGCGGCTTCCTCGCGATCGCGCCGGCGCCGGGCCACGACGACAACCCGATCGGCGCGGCGATCTTCTGCGGCGTGTTCCTGCTCGCGATCCTCGCCTATCTGTGCAAGCGCGACCTCCGCCACGCCCGCGTGCTCACGCGCGCCGAGCGGGACGCGCGCGCCGGCGCATGATCAGCGGCAGCGCGAACGCGATCCCGATCAGCGACGCGCGGCCGTTGCACGCGCTGCAGCCGCCGAGCAAGCCGCCGCCGTTCGATCCGCCGCCGTTCGATCCACCGCCGCCGCCGGGCGCATCGATCCGCGTCACGCGCACCGCATCGAACACGAGCTGCACGTTCCCCGCGAGCGGCTCGCCGGTGTTGTCGCCGAGATGGATCGACTGCTTGCCGCCCGCCGCGAAGTCGTACTCGCCGATCACCTGCCAGCCGTCGGCCGCCGTCTGATCGACGAGCGCGTTGTCGACGCGCCCGCCGTGCGTGACGACGTACGTCGCGAGCTTCGACTGCGCGTACTTCGACGCGGTGTAGACCTCGACGCGATAGTCGCCGGCCTCCGCGAAGTAGAGCTCCCACGTCGCGTAGTTCGCCTCGGCCGCGTCGCTGGTCGCGTGCGTCCACGTCAGATCGTTCTGCCAGCCCGCGTCGGTCGCGGTGCGGAGGTACTGCGCGTCGCCGCCGCCGACGAAGCACGCGTCGCCGTCGTCGATCACGCCGCCGCTCGCGTCGATCACGCCGCACGGCTTGCAGTCCGCGGGGCACGTGTCGGTGCTCTCGCCCGCGGCGGTCGCGCAGGTGCCGTCGCCGCAGGTCGCGTGCTGCCCGGCGAAGTCGACCAGCGCCGCGAGATCGCCGTCGAACCGATCGCGATCGACGTCGCCGCTGATCCCGGCCACGCGCCCGGTCGCGCTGTACTGCCAGAACGTCCACGTCGTCCACGGCCCCGGGATGTCGGGGCACGTCACGCCCCACTGCGCGACCCACAGCGGATTGCCGGATTGATCGGCGCCGCCGACCTGGTCCTGCCAGAAGTACTTGCCGACGTAGATCATCGGCGCGCGCCCGATCTTCTCCGCGACGTGATCCGTCCACGCGCGCACCGCGGCGGCGACCTCGGCCGGCGCCTTGCCGCCGGTCGTCTCGACGTCGATCGTCGGCGGCAGATCGCCGGGCGCGAGCGGGCCCATCGCGTCGAGCATCATGTCGGCCTGCGCGATCGGATCCTGCGCCGGCTCGAAGAATTGATAGACGCCGCGGATCACGCCCGCCTGCTTCGCGCCCGCCCAGTTCGTCGCGAACTTCGAGTCGGGGAAGTCGAGGCCGTCGGACGTGCGGATGATCGCGTAGTCGATGCCCGCGCCCTTCACCGCCGCCCAATCGATCGTGCCCTGGTACACCGAGACGTCGATGCCCTCGACGACCGCGTTGGGGCAGACCTTCACCTCGACGCGCTTGGTGCCGGTCGCGCGCGGATCCGGATCCGCGCACGCCGCGACGACGATCGCGCCCATAGCTACCCGGCGAAGGAACATTGCCGCCGAAGATAGCAAGCCGCGTGCCTCGGTCTTACCAATTCCGCGCACCCTCAACCCCGCGAAGACGCGCGACCGCGCGGCGTTATTGCGACGCTTTGCGACGCGCGCGCTGCACACGACTGTCCTCAGCGACGGCTACTCGGATTGCGCCTTCATTCGCTCGGCCCGGGGCGCTCGTCGATGCCGACCAGCCCGTGCTTCCGCCAGCCCTCGGTGAGGAGCCAGCAGGTCGGGAACCTCACCGGTAGCGCTTCGTAGTCGCGCGGCCATCGGAAGGGACGCGCGTGATGCTTCCATCCCTCGAAGGCGATCGCGGTCGAGTAGGGGTCGAGGCGCCACGATCGACCGACGTCTTCGCGATGCTTGCGCCAGTTGTTGAGCACGTACGCGAACGCGCTGCGCGCCTGGCGCGGCGTCTTGATCTGGCGCGCGTGATAGCGATCCGGGAACACGCGTCCCTTGCGCGTGCGCATCGCGCGATTGATCCGGCGCGCGAACGAGATCTCGAACGCACGAACGCCGCGCGACAGCGCGCGCTCGTCGTGGGCTTCGACCAGCAGGTGCACGTGGTTCGACTGGATGCTCACGTGGACGATGCGGAAGTCTTCGCGCGCGTGCATGCGGATCAGCGCCCACGATACGCACTGGTACGCGCGCCGCTTCCGCAGCCGCTCGACGTCGCGCGCGACGCGCACCGTGATGTGAACCGGATGATGTCGCGACAGCTTCGGGCGAGCGACATGCGGCATCCCGGCTTTCACGCCGTTCGCCGGCTTGCGCCCGGCGCCCTCGCGGCTGCCGCCGTGCATCCGCTTGGTCTTCGCGCGCTTCCGCGGGAAGCGGATCGGGAGCTGACCGCTCGCTCGGCTCGACGCGCGCTTTCGGCCTCGACCCATGATTCGGCTAATATCATTTTCGACGTACAGGCACAAGGCAGCGCGCCCCTGTGCTTTCCATTTCCCGAGCGCCGACATCGGCGCGGGCGCCTACGTCCGTGCGATCACGCGGCTCCGCGCCGGCGCCCGTTACAGATTTCGGTTCGGGTCTGGAACGACCTAGGGGCGGGGCGCCTCGAGGTTGCCCGAGGTGCCCCAGCCGTCGGTGCGGCCTCCGAAAGGAGCGCTCATCTCGTCGAGCTCGCGCTGCGCCGTGATGACCGAGTCGTAGTCGAGCAGCATCTGCTTCGAGCAGTACACAGTCCGCTCCCCGCGATCGTTACGATCGATCGCGGCGACGTAGCCGAGCGCGCGTGCGCCGGTCGCGATCGATTCGGTGGCGCCGGCGCCGGCCGCGATCATGAAGTCGACGAGCATGGGCTTCGACATGTCACTGCCGCTTCCCGCGACGCGGCGGAGCGCGTCGCCATCGGCGTCGTCGGGATAGTCCGGCACCGACATCGCCCGCTACGCGTGGGCCAGCTCGCAGCAGTGCACCTCGACGGTGAGGTGCGCGATGTCGAGCTCGTCGAGGATCACGCCGCGGTAGAAGTCGATCTCGCGCGGCTTGGAGGTCACGAGCGAGACGATGCAGCCGCGGCGGCCGGGGCCGAGCTCCCAGACGTGCAGGTCCGCGATGCGGACGTCGTCGACCGCTTCGAGGCGCGCGCGCAGCTTCTTCTCGTGCTCGGCGTCGGGGACGACGTCGAGGAGCTGGCGGCCGGCCGCGCGGCAGAGCGAGATCGACCACGACAAGACGACCGCGCCGCCGACCATGCCCGCGATCGGATCCAGGTACCACGCGCTCGTGTAACGACCGGCGACCAGCGCGCCGATCGCCAAGACGCTCGTCATCGCATCGGCCAGGACGTGCAGGTACGCCGCGCGCAGGTTGTGATCGTGATGCCGAACGTCGTCATGGTCGTGGTCGTGGTCATGATCGTGATGATCATGATCATGGTCGTGTTCGTGATGCCCCGGCCCGCCGTGCCCGAGGAGCAGCGCGCTGACGAGGTTCACGATCAACCCGAGCACCGCGATCGGCAGCGCCTCGCCGAACGCGACGTCCGGCCGGTCCACGAGATGCTCGATGCCCTCGTAGCCCATCCACCCGGCGACCACCGCCAACACGATGCCGCTCGTGTAGCCGGCGAGCGCGTAGACCTTGCCGGTGCCGAACGTGAAGGCGTCGCTGCCGGCGCGCGTGCGCGCGTACCAGTAGGCGCCGAAGGTCATGCCGAGCGCGCCGACGTGCGTGGCCATGTGCCAGCCGTCGGCGGTGAGCGCGAGCGACTGGGTGAGGTTGCCGACCACCAGCTCGGTGATCATCATCGTCGTCGCGATCAAGACGACCGCGAGCGTGCGGCGCTCGCCGTGCGAACGATCGACCACCGCGTCGTGATGATGCGCATGATCGCGGAGCTCGTGCGCGTTCACTCGCCAAGCGTAGCACCGGCGCGCGCGGTCTCGTGTGGCAAGATGCCCGCGTGGCGCCCAAGCACCCGGTGACGATGGCGATTCGCGCGCTGCGCGCCGCGAAGGTCGAGTTCACGCCGCACCTCTACACGTGGGAAGCGCACGGCGGCACCGCCGCATCCGCCGAAGCCTTGAAGGTCGACGAGCACGCCGTCATCAAGACCCTGATCTTCGAAGACGATCGCAAGCAGCCGCTGTGCATCTTGATGCACGGCGATCACGAGGTCTCGGCCAAGAACCTCGCGCGCCAGATCGGCGCCAAGTCGACCGCGCCGTGCGCGCCCGACGTCGCCGACAAGCACTCGGGCTACCAGGTCGGCGGCACGTCGCCGTTCGGCCTCAAGCGCGCGATGCCGATCTACATGCAGCGGACGATCGCGGAGCTGCCGAAGATCTACATCAACGGCGGCGCGCGCGGCTTCCTCGTCGAGATCGCGCCCGCGGAGCTGATGCGCGTGCTCGCGCCGACCGCGGTCGACGCTATCGCTTGAGCACCTCGCGCGAGGGATCGCGCGCGGGATCACCGTCGGGCACGACGTCGGCCGCCCAGTCGGCGCGCTTCCACGACGGCACCGGCGTCGCGCACGCCGCGCTCGGCACGAACCGCGACGGCGCGGCCAAGACGCGCCGGTGGATGTAGCGCGGGCAGTTCGGGAAGACCTCGCGCACCGCGACGCGCACGACCGCCTGCGCCTCCGGCCACGACGCGATCAACGGATCGTCGACCGAAGCAGACGCGCGCCCGCCGACGCGCATCCGCGACTGCCCGTCGAAGTCGATGAACAGCATCCCGACCTCGCCGGTCTCCGCGATCGCGCCGAGCGACAGGTACATGCCGTTGCCGTCGTAGCTGGGGAACGCGAGCGTGCGCTCGTCGATCACGCGCACGAAGCCTGGCTCGCCGCCCTTGTACGAGCAGCTCGCGTGGCCGTGCGCGTCGACGGTCGCGAGGAAGAAGCAGTCCATGCGCGCGAGGAACGCGCGGTCGTCGTCCGAGAGCGCGTCGCGCACCAGGCGCGCCTCGATCCGATCGGCCATGCGCCGGGTGTCGAACCGATCCTGGAAGCCGCGCGCGCCGTCGCCGTAGAGGTCCGCCATGCGGACGAGCTTACGCCGCCATGTGTTCGAGCTGGTGCGCGTCCTTCTCGATCGCGGCCGCGACCTGCTCGCGCTCCATCGTCATCGAGAGCGCGACGAACCAGATCACGAGCGAGAACCCGATCACGACGACGAGGTCGACCCAGTTGTCGAGGTAATTGCGGCCGCCGTAGCGACCGACCCAGCCGAGCAGCACCTGACCGCCGAGCCACGGCGCGATCCACGCGCCGTAGCGCAGGCGATCCGAGACCCCCGTCTTCTTCACCGCCGCGCCGATCGCGAACAGCACGACGCCGACGCCCATCGCGACGACCAGCTTCCACACGGTCTCGAAGCCGCTCCAGTAGACGATCAGGTTCGCGGAGCAGAACGCGGCGGGCAAGAGCAGCGCGGGCACCGGCGCGCGATACGTGCGCGGCCGATCGGGATCGAGCTTGTGCAGCGCCGCGAGCGAGAGCGGCGCGAACGAGTACATGATCGCGGTCGAGCCGGTGACGACCTCGACCAGCTGCTTCCAGCCCTTGAACGGGCCGAACGCGATGCAGCCGATCGCCGCGGCCACCAGGATCGAGACGACGGGCACGCCCTTGTCGTTGGTCTTCGACAGCACGGTCGGCATCTCGCGCTCCTCGCCGAGCGCGTACGACAGGCGCGCGCTGGTGCCGACGTAGACGATGCCGGTTCCCGCCGGCGAGATCACCGCGTCGATCAGGAGGACCTTCGCGAGCCAGCCCGCACCGACCGCGATCGCGATGCTGTACCAGGCGCCGTACGCCGACACGCCGGTGCCGAGCGGCTTCTCCCAACCGTGCAGGAGGTTCGCCGGATCGAACGCCGTGATCATCACGAGCTGCAGCGCCGAGTAGAGCACCGCGCCGATCGCCATCGCCGTGATGATCGCGCGCGAGATGTCGCGCCGCGGATCGCGCGCCTCGCCGGCGAGCTGGACCGCTTGTTCGAAGCCTTGCAAGGCGAACACGACGCCGCCGGTGAGCGCGACGAACACGCCGTGGAAGCCGTGCGGCATGAAGCCGCCGCCGGCGGTGAAGTTTCCGCCGTCGAACTTCATGCCCGCGACCACGACGACCGCGAGGGCCGGCACCAGCGTCTTCCAGATCACGACGACGACGTTCGAGTCGGACAGGAACTTCGCGCCGGCGAGGTTGATCGCGGTGAACAGCGCCATCATGATCAGCGCGACGATCAGGCCGTTGCCGTTCAACAGGCCGTTGTCGAGCATGTTGAAGTGCTCGTGCACCCAGTCGACGCTGTTGACGTAGTTGAGCGCGGCGAGGATCTCGACGGGCGCGATGAACACGGCCTGCAACCAGCCCGCCCAACCGGCGACGAAGCCCGCCCACGGTCCGTGCGAGTAGTACGGAAAGCGTCCCGCGCCGCCGGCGACCGGATACGTCGCGCCGAGCTCCGCGTACGTGAGCGCGAGCGTCGACAGCATCATCGCCGCGAGGACCCACGACAAGATCGATGCAGGCCCCGCGACCTCCGCGGCGTTCAGCGCGCCGAGCAACCACCCCGATCCGATGATCGATCCGAGCGATACGAACATGAGTCCGTAGAACCCGACCGATCGCTTCAGCCGCCCTTTGCTTGGCTCCGACACGTGCGGCGACACTATCCCAGTTCGTGACGCCGCGTCGACGCGGGTGGGATGGACTGTGCGGCCGGACCGTGTTACCCAGGCCGCGCCCCCTCGGGCTCCGTCCGCGAAGATGACCGACGCCAGCGCCAGTCCCGCGACGACGAACCGACAGAGCACGGTGCACCACGCGGTGCACGAGCCGCACTCGAAGAAGGAGCTCGCGGCGCTGGGGCTCGGCGCGCTCGGCGTCGTCTACGGCGACATCGGCACGTCGCCGCTCTACTCGCTGCGTGAGTGCTTCGGCGAGGAGCACGGCGTCGATCCGACCCACTACAACGTCTTCGGCGTGCTGTCGCTCGTGTTCTGGGCGCTCACGCTCGTCGTCGTCGTCAAGTACCTCACGTTCATCATGCGCGCCGACAACAAGGGCGAGGGCGGCATCCTCGCGCTCGCGGCGCTGCTCGATCAGCGCGAAGGTCCCGCGCGCGCGCTGAAGATCGGCGTGCCGGTCCTGCTCGCGCTGTTCGGCGCGGGCCTCTTGTACGGCGACGGCATCATCACGCCCGCGATCTCCGTGCTCGGCGCGGTCGAAGGTCTCGGCGAGCAGAGCCCGGCGCTCGTGCAGCTGATCGTGCCGATCACCGTCGGCATCCTGGTCGGCTTGTTCCTCGTGCAGCGCCACGGCACCGGGCGCATCGGCGGCGTGTTCGGCTGGATCATGCTCGTGTGGTTCCTCGCGATCGCGGTCGCGGGCGCGCCGTACGTCTTCAAGCACCCGACGATCTTGAAGGCGGTCAACCCCTGGTACGGGATCGACTTCCTCGCGCACCACGGACGCCACGGCTTCTTCCTGCTCGGCTCGGTCGTCCTCGTGATCACCGGCGGCGAGGCGCTCTACGCGGACATGGGCCACTTCGGCAAGAAGCCGATCCGGTGGGCCTGGTACTGCGTCGCGTTCCCCGGCCTCTTGTTCAACTACTTCGGACAGGGCGCGCTCTTGCTCGAGCAGGGCAAGGCGGTGACGCATCCGTTCTACAACCTGATCGACGATCGCCTGCTGATCCCGATGATCATCCTGGCGACGGCGGCGGCGATCATCGCGTCGCAGGCGTTGATCAGCGGCGCGTTCTCGCTGACGTCGCAGGCGGTGCAGCTCGGCTACTGGCCGCGCGTCACCGTCGTGCACACGTCGCACAAGGCCGAAGGTCAGATCTACATCCCCGAGATCAACTACGCGCTGATGATCGCGTGCGTGACGCTGGTGCTCGCGTATCGATCGTCGAGCGGGTTGGCGGCGGCGTACGGCATCGCGGTCACCGGCACGATGGGCATCACGAGCTACCTGTACTATCTCGTCTGTCGACGGCGATGGGGCTACTCGATGGGGCTCGCGCTCCTCTTGTTCATCCCGTTCATCTTCGTCGACCTCGGCTTCTTCTCGGCCAACGTGATCAAGGTCGTCGAGGGCGGATGGATCCCGCTGTCGGTCGGCGCCGGCGTGTTCGTGATCATGACGACGTGGTGGCGCGGCCGCCTCGAGCTGTCGAAGATCATGGACGCGGGCACCGTGCCCGACGATCTGTTCCTGATGGACCTCGCCGGCAACCCATTGCCGCGCGTGCCGGGCACCGCGGTCTTCATGGCGTCGTCGATGGACGGCATCCCCAACGTGCTCCTCCACCACGTGAAGCACAACAAGGTGCTGCACAAGCAGGTCGTGCTGTTGTCGGTGCGCACCGAGAACGTGCCGTGGATCGCGAGCCAGAAGTCGATCGAGGTGAAGGATCTCGGCGAGGGCTTCTTCCGCGTGTACGCGCGCTCGGGCTTCATGCAGACGCCCGACGTGCCGAAGTTCCTGTCGCGCTGCGCGTCGAAGGGCATCGACTGGCGCGAGGCCGACACGACCTACTACATGGGACGTCAGACCTTGCTCACCAGCGGCAAGGTCCGCATGGCGAAGTGGCGCAAGATCCTGTTCTCGTTCCTGTCGCGCAACGCGCGCCCGCCGACGGCATTCTTCCAACTTCCCCCTAACCGCGTCGTCGAGCTCGGGCTACAGATCGAGCTGTGATCACGATCGCCGCCATCACGCCGGACGACTTCGCGACGATCCGCTCGCTGGGCGACGTGATCTGGCACCAGCACTACGCGTCGATGATCACGCGCGAGCAGATCGACTTCATGCTCGCGGGCCGCTACAGCGACGATCGCCTGCAGACGTACGTCGGCTCGGACGAGCGCGCGATGTGGATCGTGCGACACAGCGGCGAGGCGATCGGCTACTGCGCGTGCTCGGTGCCGCCGGGCGAGCCCGAGGCGAAGCTCGAGCAGGTGTACCTGCTCGCCGATCGTCGCGGCGGCGGCGTCGGCGGACGGATGATCTTCCACGCCGAGGAGTGGGCGCGCGCGCGCGGCGCGCGATCGATCTACTTGACCGTGAACAAGGCGAACAAGGGATCGATCGCGGTGTACGAGCGCCGCGGCTACGCGATCCGCGAGAGCGCGGTGTTCGACATCGGCGGCGGCTACGTCATGGACGACTACGTCATGGCGAAGGCGCTGTAGGCACGCCGTCGTCGATCATCATGATCGAGAAGATCTCGGTCTCGCCGTCGCCGGCGATCGAGGCGAAGCGCTTGGCCATCTCGATCGCGTGCGCGAGGTCGCGCGCCTCCAGGATCGCGAAGCCGCCGATCAGCTCCTTCGCCTCGGAGAACGGCCCGTCGACGACGGACAGCTTGCCCTTCTTGCGGCGGACCTTGGCGAGCTGCGGGTTCGGGCCGACGCCGCCGGTCGAGATCAGGCTCCCGTCGCGCGTCATGTCGTCGATCAGCGTGGCCATCGCCTGGTTGTGGGCGGGGTGCGGCATCTCGCGGGATTCGGAGTCGGGGGTGAAGATGGTGAGGAACTTCATCGTTGTCCTTTCGCGGGGTTCACCGGGACGACGAACCGCGCGGCGCGGGATCGACTATCGATCGATCTTTTTCTAGCGCAGCGGCAGGCCGAGCTCGGTCAGCTCGGCGGCGCGCAGGGGGAGCTCGGCGGCTAGGAAGAACTCGTCGAGCTGCGGCGGCTCGACCGAAGTGCCGGCGAGCATCGCGTGGACCTGGCCGCGGTGGTGGATCTGGTGCTCGAAGACATGCAGCAGCACGTCGTGGGCCTTCTCGACCTGCACGTGATCGGCGCGCGGGATCCTGGTGGGCTTGTCGAGCTCGATCGCCTGTGTGATCGCGATCAGGCGCTGATCGATCGCGCGCTGCTGCGCGCGGGTCTCCGCGTGTGATTCGTCGCGCGCGAAGCGATCCTCGTCGTCGAAGACGGCGCGGCCGAGGCCGCCGTCCTCGAGCGCGTCGGCGTAGTAGCGATCGACGAACAGGATGTGCACGAGCGTCAGGTGGATCGACGGGAAGAAGCTCGTGCGGGTCGCGAGCTTGTAGGCCGCGTCGTCGAGCTGCGCGATCGCGTTCGCGAGCCGGTGGTTCGCCCACGCGTTCTGGTGCGCCATGCGGATCAAGACGTCACGCATTCATCCCTCCACGATGCGCGCGAGCTCGCCGACCGCGCCGGGTTTGTACAGCGAGCGGCCGAGGAGCAGGCGCGCGGCCTCTTGCACGCCCTCGGTGACCGCGGGGTGCGGGTGCACGCAATGATCGAGATCGGTGAGCGTGCCGCCGCCGGCGACCAAGAGCGCGACGCCCTGGATGCAGCTGCCCGCCTGCGGTCCGACGACGCGCAGGCCGAGCACGCGGCCGTCGCGGTGCGCGAGCAACTTCACGAAGCCGTCGGTCGCGCGCATCGCGAGGTTGCGGCGGTTGAGCGCGTTCGAGATCACCGCGGCGCGGAACGGCACGCCGCGGGCGCGCGCCATCTGCTCGTTGAGACCGACCGACGCGAGCTCGGGCGACAGGAAGAAGATCGCGGACTGCGCCTCGTAATGGATCGGCGGCGGCTCGAGGCCGAACATGTCCTCGACGGCGTGGCGCGCCTCGATCTCGGCCATGTTGACCAGCATGACGTCGGCGGTCGCGTCGCCGGCGGCCCACACGTGGCGCGCGGTCGTGCGCGTCTCGGGCGCGAGGATGCTGCCGCCCGGCGACGTCTTCACGCCCGGGATCTCGAGCGCGAGGCCGTCGGTCGCGGGCTCGCGGCCGACCGCGAGCAGCACGCGATCGACCTTGCGGGTGAGCGTCGCGTCGCCGCAGCGGATCACGAGCTCGGCGTGATCGTCGACGGTGCGGATCGACTCGAGCCGCGCTTGCCGATGGATCGTGACGCCCATCTGCGCGAAGCGCGTCGCGACGACCGCGCTGACGTCTTCGTCCTCGAACGGGAGGATGCGCGCCTGCCGATCGAGCAGCTCGACCTCGGTCTGCGCGAACAACCCGAAGATCGTCGCGTACTCGCACCCGACGACGCCGCCGCCGATGATCGCGAGCTTCGCCGGCAGCTCCGGCAGGTGATCGACGTGATCGCTCGTGATCACGCGCTCGCCGTCGACGGCGACGCCGGGCAGCGCGCGCGGGCGCGAGCCGGTGCAGACGAGGAAGCGATCGGCCTCGACGCGCGCGTCGCTCGTCTCGACGACGTGCGGCGCGACGAAGCGCGCGCGGCCCTTGATCAGCTCGACGCGCCCCGGGCCGTGCGAGGCGAGGTACGCGAGCTGGCGATCGACGAGCGCGGTCGCTTCGTCGCACGCGGCCTTCACCTGCGCGCGCACGTCGCTCCACGCGAGCGAGGCCGCGCCCTGGTAGCCGCGATCGCAGCGGCGCGCGCGCGCGTAGTCGCCCGCGAGGTGCCACAGCGTCTTCGACGACAGCGCGCCGTCCCAGACGCCGGTGCCGCCCGCGCGCCCGCCGTCGACGAGCGCGACGCGCTTGCCGAGATCGTGCGCGCGGACCGCGGCGGCGAGCCCCGCCGGCCCCGCGCCGAGGATGCACAGGTCGTGTCTCATCGCGCGCGAGTTTACCTCGCGCGCGTCGATCCCAGCCGCCGCTCGGGGTGCTACCCCGGGGTCCGAGCGCGGCGCGCTTCGCGCGCCGTCGCGCTCGGCTCGGCGCTTTCAGCGCCTCGGCCCCGCCCCTCTTCGCGGCGGCATCACTTCTTGATCAGCGACGTGAAGTCTTTGACGACCTTCGTCGGCGAGCCGGCGTTGATCGAGACCGAGAAGCTCTTCTTGATGTTGTTGGCGCGGTTGACGAGCGTGATGCTGTGCGAGCCCGGCGGCAGCGTGATCGCGCGCTGCGGGGTCGTGAGGCCGGTCGTGCGGCCGTCGATGATGATGTCGCACGGCGGCTTCGCGCCGATCATGAGCGTGCCGGTGCCGCCGCTGGCGACCGCGGTGCGCTTCGGGGCGGACGTCTTCTCTTTCGGCGCGGGCGTCTCGGTCTTGGCGACCGTCTTCTCGACGTGCTTGGGCTCGGTCTTCGCGTGCTTCGGCTCGGCCTTCGCTTTCGGCGCGGGCGCGGGCGCGGGCGCGACCTCCTCGACCGCAGGCGCGGGCGTCGGCGCGGGCGCGACGGCGGCGACCTGCGCGGTCGTCGACGCGGTGCCCGGCGTCGGCACGAGCGCGACCATCATGTCGGTCTGCGACGCGGGATCGATCGTCGCGATCGTCGCGCTGTAGCCGTCGCGGCTGAACAAGATCTGGTGCTGCGTGCCCGCGGAGAGCGACGCGACCGTCGGCGTCTTGCCGAGCTTCACGGCGCCACCGCCGTCGATCAGCATGACCGTGACGCCTTCCGGCTCGGACTTGAGCGTGACGTCGATGAGCGACCCGACGACGGGCCCAGCGGCCGCGGGTGCGGGCGCGGGCGCAGGAGCCGGCGCGACGGCGGCGACCGCTTCGGCGGCAGGTGCCGGCGCGGGCGGCGCGGCTTGATCGATCGGCGTGACGGTCGGCTGCGGCGCAGCGGCAGGCGGCGACACTTGCTCGACCGCGGCGATCGACGGTGAGACCGCGGCGGCCGGCGCAGCGCTCGGCGTCGGCGCGGGACGAACCTTCGCTCCGCCCGCGGCGGCGGCGATGTTCGCGGCGGGCGAGCCGGGCGCGGCCGTCGCCTTCGCATCGTCCGCGCTCATCTTGTTGTAGACGAGGTACCCGCCGGCGGCGACGAGCCCGAGCCCGAACGCGGCGGCGATCGCGACGACCGCGGAGCCGCGACGGCGACCGACCGACTCGGTGCCGAACAGCTCGTCGTCGGGGGCGAAGCGATCGATCGCCTCGCTCTTCTGGAACCAATCGCCGTTCTCCATCTCGGCCATGTCGGCGAGCGAGACCGGCGACGTCGGGAGCTCGTCGGCGACGTGGGGGGGCGGCATGCGGAGCGGCTGCGCTTGCGGCACCGGGACCTGCGCGCTGCGACGCGGCGGCAACGCCGCGACCGGCGGCGGCTGCGCGGGGCCCGCGACCGGAAGCGGCGGCAGCGGCTTGCCGCCGAACAGATCGTCGGCTGCGCTCGGATCGATCCGCTCCGGCATCGGCGTGCCGGCCGGGATCGCGGGGATCGCCTGCTGCGTTCCGGACGGACGCGTGCGCGGAAGCGGCGGCGGCGCCGCGTTCGGCTGCATCGCGGCCATCGGCGCGGTCGCGCGAGGCGGCGGAAGCGCGGCCTTCTTCGGCGGCTCGCTCTCGAACAGCCCGCCGAGATCGATATCGATCGGCTTCTGCTGCGCGAGCTCGATCAGCTTCTGGACCGCGGTCGAATCCTTAGCCATGGCAACTGCCTCCCGAGGCGAGAAACGTATGAGCCCACCCGGGGTTCGATCCAGGGAAACCGGCTTACAGGGTTGAGGCCTCGACAACTCAGGTTGGCTGCGATCTCTGCGCAGCACTGATCGGAAACTGCTCCGATCTGTTGACGGATCGTGACCATACACGTAACGTATCGTCATTCTTCCGCCGGTCGACCGATCGTTCGCGAAGCTCCGCCGCGTGGTGACGAGCTTCGACGAGTCTCGAACGAGCGCGCGCGACCGCGCGACGCTGCGGATCGCCGTCGAGCTCGGCGCGATCGCGGTGCCGGCGTGCGCGCGCGAGCTCGCGAGCGGGAGCCCGGCGCGGCGGGCGTGGGCGCGCGTGCTGCTCGGCGCGATCGCGCGAGCGCCTCGCGACGAAGAGCGCGTGCGCCGTTCGGTCCGCGAGCTGCTCGGCGGCGACGCGCCCGACGACGCGAAGATCGACGCGCTCGCGCTGCTCGCCGATCTCGGCGAGGTCACGATGCCGGCGTGCTTCTCGGATCCGGCGGCGATCCAGCGGCGCTCGGTCGAGGAGCTCGCGGGTCACCTCGGATCGGTCGAAGACGTCGCGAGCGCGGCGGCGCTGGTCGCGGAAGGGCTCGAGCCGCCGGCGATCGCGGAGCTCGTCGAGGGCTTGAGCGAGATCGCGCCGGCGGCGGCGGAGCGCTTGGTCGACGAGCTCGCGGCGCGCGTCGATGTCGATCCGATGTTGCGCGGCGAGCTGCGGCGGATCATCTCGCCGCTGAAGATCGCCCCGCCCCCGTTCGCCCTGAGCGAGGACCCGGAGGGTCCGAGTCGAAGGGCGACGTTGCGGCCCGCGCTCGTCGAGGTCCACCGCCACGCAGGCGGCAGCGCCGTCGTCGCGATCGCGCGGCGCGTGCCGGGGCAGCGCCGGTGGCGCGCGTTCAGCGTGCTCGTCGACGAGACCGGCACGCTCGCCGACGCCTGGTACGACGGCGATTGTCCGCCGCGCAAGGTGAGCGGCGAGATCCTCGCGCCGCTCGCGGGGCAAGGCTTCCTCGGCGGCGCGACGTCGCCGCAGGTCGCGCGCCGCTTGGTCGCGGACGCGGCGCGCAGCGCGGTCGCGCTGGGGCGCGGGCTGCCGCCTTCCTATTACCTCGGCCGCGATCTGCTCGAGCTCGGCGACGCGCACCTCGCGGGTCGCCCCGCGCCCGACGAGATCGTCACGGCGCTCGGCCGCGCGGTCGATCTGCTCGCGTCCGGCGATCCGGCGCGCGCGCGCCCGCTGCTCGAGCACTGCGCCGAGCGCGCGCCCGACGATCCGCTGGTCGCGTCGAGCCTCGGCTTGTGCCTGTCGGCGCAGGGCGATCCGCGCGCCGCCCTGCCCTGGCTCGATCGCGCGGCGCGGCTCGAGCCGGCGTGGCCGATCCATCATTGGAACCTCGCGGCGGCCGCGCATCAGGCGCGCGAGCTCGACGCCTGTTATCTCGCGATGACCGCGTTCGTCGCGCGCAGCGCGGCGGCGACGGTGCACGATCCGGATCACGTCGAGCGGTTGGCGCTGGCGAAGCGGCTGATCGCGGAGCACGAGCGGTTGTGCAGGTTGGAAGGTCGCGCGCTCCCCAGAAGCCGGGCACGGGCAAGGGCACGGGCAGGGGCACGGAATCGATCACGCGGGTCGCGCGTTGATCGATCCCCATGATCCTCGCGATCGTCGCGCTGGTTCCCACCCACGTCATCGTCGTCGGCCGCGCGGCGCCCGACGCCTCCTGGACCGACGCGCCGACCGAGGCGCGCACGACCGATCACGCGGAGCTCGCAGTCGTCGCGATCGCGCGCGACGGCGACCGCACGGTCGTCCTCGCCGACGACGACGTCGCGCCGCTCGTGATCCGCGGCCGCACGATCGCCGCGCGCGAGCGGCGCGCGTGGCCGCTGGGCGCGAGCGTGCGGTGGTCGACGATCGAGCCGTTCGCGTGGCACCAGCCGGGCGAGGTCGTCTCCAACGGCAACACCGCCGACTACCACTCCAACGTCTCGACCGAGCCGAAGGACTTCGGCCGCTGGCTCGGCTACGACCAGCTCCGCTACTTCGCGACGACGATCGCGGATTTCGGCGCCGCGCGCACGATCGCCGCGACGATCACGCCGCACGACACCGGCGCGTCGGCGGTGGACGGCGCCGGCACGATCTTCTACCAGGCGACGGTCCGGTTTTCGGACAACAGCGAGCTCAGCTCGCCGGGCGCGGAGGCGGTCGACGAGGGCGGCATCCAGCGCAGCGTGCATCGCGTCTCGCTGCGCCTCGCGGATGATTTTCTCGGCCGCCTGTCCGCGTATCTCCTCGTGCCGGAGGTGTTCGGCTCCGCCGGCGGCGGCGCGTCGAACCAGACCGATCGCTACACCGGCGCCGATTGCGCCGACGTCATGGTCGGCGCGCTGCGCGCCGAGGGTCACCGCGAGATCCAGTACACCAACGTCGCCGGCCTGCCCGCGCTGACGCGCGTGATCGCGAAGCCGACGATCCTCGACGATCAGGGCAACCCGGCGACGCCGATCACCGGCGTCGCGCGCGGCGATCTGATCCGGATCGACTACGGCGGCGACTACGCGAACATGACGCCGCGCGATTGGGATCACGTCGCGGCGCTCTGGGAAGATCGCAGCGATCCGGACGGCCCCGCGCACGGCGGCCCCGACGGTCAGCTCGACGGCTTCGACCTCGTGATCCACATGGGTCACCCGCGGCTCGTGATCGAGCCGCTCGCGAACCAAGCGCCCGCGACCGTCGACGTCCTGCGCTGGCGAGCGAAGGCGGCCGCTACTTCGCGGCCGGCGCGAGCTCGAACTTCGCGTTGACGATCGTCTTGCCCGGGATCGTGCGCGCGGGGAGCATCCAGCCCTTCGCCGCCTCGCTCGCGCACGCGCCGACCCGCGCGAGCCCTTCCTTGCCCGGCGGCGGGTTCGACGTCGCGCCGGCGACCTTGCCGGTCGCGTCGAAGTCGATCGTCAAGCCGAGCATGCCGGACACGCTCGCATCCGCCGCGAGCGCCGCCTCGTAGCACGCCTGGATCTCCTGCGCGTGCTGCTGCGCGAGCAGCGGGCCGATGATCGACTTGTCGTGGGTGCCGGTGCCCGGTTTCGCGGCCTTCTTCGCGGCCTCGAGATCCGACTCGTGCTTCTTCATCTCCTCGGCGTCGGCGCGGCCGGGCAGCGCGTCGTAGAGCTCGTACAGCTCCTTCGCCGGTCCGTAGAAGCGCTCGTCCATCGACGTCGCGTAGATCGCGTGGAACGTGATCGCGAGGCCGCGCAGCGCCTTGTAGCCGTCGTCGAGCTCCTGCGCGGTGCACTTGTCGCCGCACGCCGCGTACGCCTCCATCGCCTGCTTCTCGTACGACGCGACCTGATCGGCGGCGAGCAGGCGCACCGAGTACTGCGCCTGCTGGCTGCGGAACTTGGGCAGATCGTTCTTCGCGATCTGCTCCGGCACGGTCTTGATGATGTTCTCGAGCACCTCGATCGCGTCGGCCCAGCGACCGGCGTACGCGTACGCGTTGTGCAGGTTGTAGAGCACCGAGACCGGCGCCTTGCCCTGATAGAAGGCCTGCACGGTCTTCAGCGCGCCGTCGGCGGGCGCGCCGCCGCGCCCGAGGAGGATCAACAGATCGCGCACCAGCGCCGGCTTGTTGCTGCCGTCCTTCCAGCCCTGCGCCGACGCCGTGATCGCGGCGACCGCGCCCGCGTTGTCGCCGCCGCGCCACTTCGCCCACGCCATCACGTACGCCGCCTCGGGGTGCGCCGGGTCCGGCTGCAGGCCCGACAAGGTCGCGAGCGCGTCGGCGTTCTTGCCGAGGCGCAGGTAACAGAGCGCGAGCCACGCCTTGTCGTCGAGCGCCTTGTCGCTGGTCGGGAACCGCTTGAGCAGCTCTTGATAGACGTCGGCGGCGGCCGCGTAGTCCTGATCGATCATGTCGAACACGACGAGCATGCGGAGCGAGACCTCGTTGGCGCCGCCGGCCGACGCCGCCGCGGCGCGGATCTCGTTCAGGTCCTTCTTCGCCTCGTCGCGGAGCGCCTTCTCCTTGGCGTCGTCCTTCTGCTTCTTCGATTCCTGGTAGAGCGCGGTCGCGAGCACGTTGACCGCGAGCTTCTTGGTCTCGAGATCGGGCGCCTTCGCGTAGTCGGCGCGATCCTTGTCGAGGGTCTGCTTCTTCTTCTCCTCGACGAGGAGCATCGGCGGGCGCCCCATCGCCTCCGGCGTGAAGACGAGGCCCTTGAGCGGCACGACGTCGAGATCGATCGTGAGGTCGGTGCCGTTCGGCTTCTTGTCGGTGCCGCCGCCGGATCCTTCCGGCGTCGTGCCCGTCTTGGTCGTTCCGCCACACGCCGCGAGCGCAACGAATGCGCCCATCGCGAAGAGATGTCTCGTCCGCATGGCGTGTGGAATACCACGCCACCCACGGCGCTCGCCAACACGTGACGCGCACCTCCCGGACGGGCACCGCGCCGGTGTTAGGATGCCGGGCGTGTTTCGCGTCGTCTCCGTCGTGTTCCTCCTCGCGAGCGCGTGCGCCGTGGTGCGGCCGCACGAGCGCGAGAACCTGACTCGTCCCGGCATGACCAGCGACCGCGGGCCCGGCGAGGCGCGGTTCCGCCAGCACCAGACCGGCGCGCGCGAAGGCTCCGACGGCGGCACCGGCGAGCCGGGCGGCGGATGCGGGTGCAATTGATCCGCGCGATCGCGATCGTCGCGGTGCTCGCGGGGATCGCGCGCGCCGACGGCGAGGTCTCGGTCCGCGGCGTCTATTACAAGGAGCACGCGACCCGCGTCGAGCAGCCGATGATCGACGCGCGCTTCGACGCGGGCGACGGCGGCAGCGTCGACGCCCACTTCCTCGTCGACGCGATCACGTCGGCGTCGCCCGGCTCCGGCGCCGCGAACATGCCGTTCACCGAGAAGCGCTACGAGCTCGGCGGCGGCTTCACGCAGCAGCTCGAGGATCATCCGATCCGGTGGGGCGTGCTCGCGCGCGCGTCGGTCGAGCCCGACTACGAGTCCGGCTTCTTCGGCGGTCGCTTCGAGCACGACTTCGCCGACAAGAACTTCACGTTCGCGCTCGCCGGCGGCATCGGCTACGACCACATCACGAACGCGGGCGCGCAGTTCGCGGGCCCCGGCTTCACCGCGATCAGCGAGCACCTGTCGAACACGCTCTTGTCGGGATCGATCACGCAGGTGCTCGGCAAGAACACGGTCGGATCGCTGACCTACGACTTCGCGTACTTCTGGGGCTACCTCGCGAACCCGTATCGCACGGTGATCACCGCCGACGCCGGGCTGGTGCCCGAGCGCATGCCCGACTACCGCGCGCGCCACGCGTTCGCGGGGATCGTGCGCCACTTCCTGCCGAGCACGGCGACGACCTTGATCGCGGCCTATCGTTTGTACACGGACGATTGGGGCATGCTCTCGCACACACCCGAGGTGCGCGTCGTGCAGGCGGCGGGCGACGATCTCGAGGTCGGGCTCGGCTTCCGCTACTACCACCAGAGCGGCGCGTCGTTCTTCAAGCCGGTCTATCCGACCGTGCAGCCGCAGTTCGAGCCGTACCTCACCGACGATCCGAAGCTGTCACCGTTCGACGGCGAGACGATCACGGCGCGGTTCGCGGTGCTCGGGCGCGCGTTCGGCTTCGAGGGCAACTGGGGCGACGCGCGCGCAGAAGTGATCGTGGAGTACGTCGTCCAGCACAACCGTTTCGGCAACGCGGGGATCGGCCATGTCGCACTCACGGTTCCTTTCAGCGATTAGCGTCCTGGTGCTCAGCTGCTGCGGCAGTGATCCGGTCTGCGGGCCGGGCATGGCCGCCGACAACGGGCTCGAGCTCGCCGGCACCGGCGTCGACGTGCACTACAAGGATCTGCACGCGAGCGCGAACAACGACTGCCCCGATCCTTCGGCGCCGTCGGGCGTGATCAGCTTGACGATCGGCGGCTCGCAGGACGGCAGCGCGTTCCCCGTAACGCTCTGCATCCCGCGTCCGGATCGCTTGTCGTCGGGCGCGCTCGCGCTCGGCACCGACGTGAAGATCATCGATCTCGGCGCCGACATCGGCAACGGCTGCACGCTCGCGCGCGCGACGACGCCCGATCCGACCGGCACGGTGAAGGCGAGCGGCTTGTGCGGCAACGGCAAGGACCCGGCGGGGTTCGCGCTCACGTTCGAGAACGGCGTGGTCCCGATGAAGCGGACGTGCGGCGCGCAGGTCGATGTGCTCAATCTCGCGCTGACGGGGACGGTCGCGGTCGCGGGGCCGTGACTACGGCATCGGGTCCGGCCCCGGCACCTCGGTCGGATCGATCCGCGGCGCGCGCTTGTAGCCCTCGGTGAGCAGCCACGTCGTCGGCCGGACGACCGGCAGCTGATCGGGATGCGGCTCGATGCGCCAGTCGGCGACCGCGTGCGCGCTCGAATACGGATCGGTTCGCCACGCGACGTGTCGGTCGCAGCGATGGTGGCGCCAGTTGTTGACGATGTAGCAGATCGCGTTGCGCGCCTGCGTCGGGTTGGTGATCGCGGTCGCGTGATAGCGGAACGCGAAGACGTCGCCGCGCGGACGGCGTAGCTCGCGATTGAGCCGTCGCGCCGCGCTGATCGCGAAGCCCTGCATGCCGCTGCGGAGCGCGTCCTTGTCGTCGGCCTCGACGAGCAGGTGGATGTGATTCGACTGGATGCTCATGTGCGCGACGCGGAAGTCAGGACGCGCGCGGCATCGATCGATCGCGCGCCGGATCGCGCGATACGCGTGGCGCGTGCGCAGGCTCGAGACCTCGCGCGTCACGCGCAGGACGACATGCACCGGATGCTTGGGATCGTGA
>DATJIA010000309.1:0-8022 GCA_035493675.1 Kofleriaceae bacterium
CGCGCTCGAGCGCGACGTCGTGGTCGCCGGAGATCGCGGCGACGTGCGCGGGCGGGTCGTCGTGATCCCGCCCGATCACGCGCACGCGGCGTGGTGCGACGGGCCGCTGATCGGCGCGCTCTACGATCCCGAGCGCGCCCCCGCGGTCGCGAGCTTCACGCGATCGCGCGGCGGACCGTTCGCGCTCGGCGGCGCCGCCGCGGCGCGGCTGGTCGAGCTCGTGCACGGCGCGCGCGCGTCGCTCGATCGGAACGACACGCTCGACGGGCTCGGCGCGGAGCTCGCGCGAGCGGTGGCGCAGCAGCCCCGCCCCATCGACGCGCGGGTCGCGCACGCGGTCGAGGCGATCCGCGCCGGCGCGCCGATCGCCGCGCGGATCTCGCGCGCGCACCTCGCGGCGCTGTTCGCGCGCGACGTCGGCATCCCGATCCGCCGCTACGCGCTCTGGCGCAAGCTGCTCGCCGCGATCGCGGCGATGATGCAGACCGACGCGACCCGTGCCGCGCACGACGCCGGCTTCGCCGACCTCGCGCACTTCTCGCGCACGTGCCGCGCGCTGCTCGGCTACACGCCGACCGCGCTGCGCGACGGCGCGCCGCTCACGGCGGCGGCAGCGGACGCACGAACACGTCGGTCGGATCCTCGGGGCTGACGTACGCCGCGACGAAGAACGGCACGAAGGTCGACTCGCTCGCGGCGAGCGCCTGGTAGTCGCCGAGGAAGTACACGTCGCCGACCTGCGACGGCCTCAGATCGAAGCCGCCGGTCAGGCGCTCCTCGCTCCACGTCGCGCCGCCGTCGCGCGAGGTCGCGAGGAAGACCGCGTTCGTGAAGTGCTGCGCGTCGTGCACCGGATCGTCGTCGCGCGTGTCGTAGTAGGTCACGCCGACCGCGCCGTCGGCGGCGACCGCGACCGACGGCGTGTACGCCTGCGCGTCGTGATCCTGGTTGACCTGGATCGGCGCGCCCCAGGTCTGGCCGCCGTCGTCGGAGCGCGCCAGCGCGATGCCGTCGACGTCCCCGAACCGCGACTCCCACGTGATGTACACGCGGTCGCTCGTCGGGTCCGACGCGATCGCGGGCAGGCCCTCGCCGGTGCGCACGAACCTGCCGTTGCGCGGATCCTTCACGCCGATCGCCTGCAGATCCGCGATGTGGATCGGCGCCGACCACGTGTCACCGTGATCGATCGAGCGGATCACGTCGAGATCGACCATCGGGCTCGTCGTCGACGCCATCTGGAAGCGCAGGAAGACGTCGACCAAGGTGCCGTCGCGCGTGACGACGATGACGTTGCCGATCGTCTGCGCGTCGATGCCCGGATCGTAGATCGCGCGCGCGGTCTCCCACGCGCCCGCGGTGCGGCGCGCGAGCATCGTCGGGCCGGTGCCGATCGGCTTCATCGGCATCAAGACGCCGGTCAGGCGATCCCAGGTCGCGTAGACGCGCGCCGGATCGGTCGGGTCGGCCGTGATCGAGTTCTTGTCGTTGAAGACGTCGGGATCGTCGTCGTCGATGATCAGCTCCGGCGCGGCCCACGTCGCGCCGCCGTCCGACGAGCGCGCGACCGCCATCCCGCTGCGCGCGCCGTCGACGGTGAGCCCCATCGCGTACGCGGTGCCGTCGCCGCCGATCGCGACCCACGGATCGCTCGCGCGCGCGAACGCGCCGCCCGCGCAGGTCGTCATGCCGAGCGGCGTCGTCGTCCACGTGCGGCCGCCGTCGAACGACGCGCCCGCGACCAGCCCGCGCGACGCGCCGTCGGTCCAGCGATCCTGCTGCCACGCGGCGACGAAGTGCCGCGCGTCGTTCGGATCGACCGCGAGCGACGGCTCGACCTCCTGCGCCTCGTGCAGGCTCGGATCGCCGCCGTTGCCGCAGGTCGCGTCGAACGGCGTCGCGCCCGAGACCTGCACGAGCTCGGCGAAGCGATCGGTCAGATCGTCACCGCACGCCGACAGCAGCAGGATGATCCACGCGAGTCGGCGCATCGCCGCCGATTCTCGCGCGACCGCTCGGCGCGATCCACACGAGCACGGCCGCGATCACGATCACGCCGTTCCATGCGGCGAACATCACGAGCCCGACGGGCGTCATCACCCAGCCCGGCTGCGCGACGGTCCACAGCGCGCCGGCGATGCTGACCACGCCGTTGACGATCAGCGCCGCGCCGGCGCGACCGCCGATCGCCGACGCGCACAGCCACGTCGCGACGCCGCTCATGCCGTAGCCCCACATCTCGAGCGCCCACGCCAGCGAGCGCGGGTTCGACATCGTGAGCGCGCTGATCATGCTGTCGTCCGCCGGCGTGTAGCGCGACGCGAGCGCGGGCACGAACGTCGTCTGCAAGACGTAGTTGAGCGTGACCATCGCGCCGTAGATCCCGACGAAGACCAGGGCCGCCGCGGTCCGCGCGCTCGGCGCGCGCGCGTGCAAGCCGGCGACGAGCACGACGAACCCGGCGACCAGCCCGAGCCCGGTGAGATACGGGAACAGCTGGATCGGGTGGAGCTCGTGCGCGAAGCGCGCCGCGCCGTCCCAGGCGGGCTGCGGATGCACGGCGCCGACCAGCGCCATCGCGATCGGCCCCGAGATCAGCGCGGCGATCGCGACCAGCGCGGCGCCGTGCCGCGCGCTCACCGCGCCACCAAGACCGAGCACGGCGCGTGGCGCACCGTCGCCTCGGCCACGCTGCCGAGCACGAGCCGCCGCACGCCGCGATGACCGTGGCTGCCGACGACGATCAGCTCCGCCCCGAGCGACTCCGCGCGATCGATCAACGCGTCGGCGGCCGGCGCCTCCGAGGTCTCCATCTCGATGGCGACGCCGGTCGCGCGCCAGCGCTTGACGAGCTCGCCCGCGCGCACCTTCGCGTCCTCGGCGAGATCGGCGCGCACGACGATCGTCGGATCGGTGCCGTCGATCGGCGCCGCGACCGGCACGTGCCACGCGTTCAAGACGTGGATCGGCGCGCCGGGCGCGGCGACCTCGACCGCGCGCGCGATCGCCGCGTCGGCCATCGGCGAGAAGTCGGTGCCGACCAGGATGCGCTGGTAGCCGCCGTCGGGCGCGCCGTCGCCGCGCGCGACCAGGACGCTGGTCGCCGCGAACCGCACGGTCTTCTCCGCGATCGATCCGAGCAACAAGCGGCGCAGCCCGGTGCGACCGTGCGTGCCGACCGCGATCAGGTCGGCGCCGAACCGCTTCGCGGCGTCGGCGAGCGCGCGATCCGGCTCGTCGTCCTCCATGATCGCGGTCGAGATCTCGACGCCCTGCCCCGCGAGCTGCTGCCGCAAGGGCTCGAGCTTCACGCGATCGTCCGCGTACTTCTGCGGGACGTGCGCCAACACGACGCGCGCGCCGCATTTGCGCGCGAGGCTCATCGCCTGCCGGACCGCGGCGTCCGACGACCGAGAGAGATCGACACCGACGAGGATGGTTCCGAAGCTCATGCCCCTACACGGAGCATCCGCGATGCCAACTACCAGCCGAGCAGCGCGACCGCGACGCCCGTGATCGCGATCAGCGCGCCCGCCGCGCTGTCGCCCCACTTCTCGACCCACGCGCCGCGCACCGCGCCCGCCCCGGCGCGCGCGAGCGCGGTCAGCGCGACCATCGCGCCGATCGTCGCGGCCTCGTAGACGATCACGATCGCGACCGTCGTCGCGCGCGCCAGCGGCGCGGCCGCGAACAGGATCGGCACGACCGCGACGCACGGATCCGCGCAGTAGATCGCGAACAAGGTCCACACCGACGCGCGCCCCGGCTCGTGGACGTGATCGAAGTGCGCGTGATCGTGCCCGTGGAAGTGGCGCACGATCAGGTGGCGCGCGCCCCACAGCGCGTACGCGACGCCGAACCCGATCAGAAGGACGCTCGCGACCGCGCCCGTCCGCGCGCCGAACGCCTCGATCGCCGCGTTGCCCGAGACCAGCGCGACGATGCCGAGCGCGACCGAGACCGTCACGTGCCCGAAGCCGCACAAGAGCGCGATCTTCGCGGTGCGGCCCTGCGACCAACCGCGCGCGCGCGACACCGCCGCGATCGGCACCCAGTGGTCCGGCGCGAACGAGTGCAGCGCGCCGACGGTCGCGGCCGCGAGAGCGAGGGTGGTACCGACCGCGTTCATGGGCGCGCCACGCTAGCAGACTCGTCAGCCCTCCGCCTCGGCTTCGGCGCCGATCACCGCGGCGAGCGTGGTTCCGACCGAGGACGTGGGCAGATCGTCGAGCGACACGACGCCGACGACATGGCCGGCGTCGTCGATCACCGGCAGGCGGCGCACCCGCCGGACCGACATCGTGTGCGCGGCGACGCCCACTTCGTCGTCGGGCGCGCAGACGTACACGCGCGGCGCCATCGCCATCGACACCGGGATCTCGCGCAGCGGCAGGCCGCGCCGATACGCGGTCAGCGCGACGTCGCGATCCGTCACGATGCCGAGCAGCCCGCCGACCGCATCGACGACGGGCAGGCACCCGACGTCGCGGTCCCACATCAAGTGCGCCGCGCGCTCGAGCGTATCGTGCGCACCGCACACCACTACGTCATCCGTCATGATCGCCGCGACCTTCATGGATCGTGGCGATTGCAACGGGCGCGCCTCGCGATCACCGCGTCCGCGCAGCCGAACGGGCGCAAGCGATGCGCCGCGCGCCCCGACGCGCGCAGGCCTTACGCGATCAAGATGTGGAGGTCCGGCCGGCTCTCGCCGAGGAACCGGGCGAGCTCGCGCGCGCTGGTCTGGGTCAACGACGACGCGATCACCACCGCGTTCGGCCACGCCTTCTGCAGCGCGTCGATCGCCTCGAGGGGAGTGGCGACGACGATGTGCTGGCGCCCGCGCTGCCGCAGGCCGGCGCACAGCTCCGCGCGGTGGCCCGGCGCCGGATCGACGATCAGGATCGGCTCGACCATCACACCGTGATCGATCAGGTGATCGAGCGCGGCCGTGATGCGCTGGCGGTCCTCGATGCGCTCCGGCTCTTGGTAGTGCTCCGACGTCGCGTGCATCCAGCCCCCTCGAGTGGTCCGCGTAGACCCGTTCTTCCTGGTTAGGGCCCTCCCGTCGAGAACGCAAGCACGATCGTCGTCGGACGCGAGTCTCAACTCGTCGTCGAGCATCTCGGTCTCAGTCGTGCGCGTGCGCTACACGGTTGGTGCATGATTACAGCGCTCATGGAAGACGTCGCGTCGCTCCTCGCCCGCGGCCGCAAGGCCGCGCAGTCGAACCAACTCGACGAAGCGCTCGCGCTATTCCGCCGCATCGTCGAGCTCGACCCCGCGCACGCCGAGGCGCACGACACGCTCGGGGCGATCTTCTTGCATCGCGGCGATCCCGCCGCGGCGGTCCGCCATTGCGAGCAGGCGGTGCTCGCGTCGCCCGACCAGATCGTGCTGCACCAGCACCTCGGCGGCGCGCACAACCAGCTCCTGCGATCGCCGCGCGCGACCGCCGAGCTCGCCGCGATCTGCGACGAGCTGCCGCGCGCGTTCGTCAGCCGCCTGCACCTCGGCCGCCTGCGCGAGCACGCGAAGGACGATCGGGGCGCGCTCATCTCGTACACGCGCGCCGTGCAGACCGCGCAGGTGCACGGCTTCTGGACCAGCGAGACCTCGACGCCGCCGTGGCTGCGCGCGCAGGTCGCGCACGCGATCGCGGTCATGCGCCGCGGGCGCGCCGAGCTGTTCGCCGACTGGATGCGCGGCGCGGAGCGGGCGCACGGCGCCTCCGAGATGAAGCGGGTCGCGAAGGCGCTCGCGATGTACCTCGGCACCGAGCCGACCGTGTACGCCGACCCGCGACAGAAGCCGTCGTTCCTGTACTTCCCCGATCTCCCGATCGCGCCGGTGTTCCCGCGCGACGCGCTCGACTTCGCCGACTGGTACGAGGCTTCGTGGGAAGCGATCCGCGACGAAGCGCTCGCGGTCCACGAGGGCATCCAGCCGTTCCACTACGACGTCCCCGAGGAGCGGCGGGCCGCGCTCACCCGCGGCGACTGGGACGCATACTTCTTCTACGACGAGGGCTCGCGGATCGAAGAGCACCACGCCGCCTGCCCGCGGACCTCGGCGATCCTCGATCGCCTCCCGCTCGATCACGTGCGCGACCACGGCCCCGAGTGGTGCTTCTCGATCATGCGGCCCGGCGCGCACATCCTCCCCCACCGCGGCGTGACCAACACGCGCTCGGTCTTGCACCTCGGGCTCGTGATCCCGCCCGGCTGCGCGCTCGACCTCGTCGGCGTGCAGGAGGTGTCGTGGGAGCCGGGGCGCTGCTTCGCGTTCGACGACACCTACGAGCACCAGGCGTGGAACCGGAGCGGCGAGACCCGGTTCGTCCTGCTCGGCGACATCTGGAACCCGTACCTCACGCCGCCCGAGCGTCTGGCGGTCGCGGATCTGGTCGCGACGATCGGCGACTGGAACCGCGCGACCAGCGCGATCAAACCGCCGGCTTGAGCCCGGCGTCGACGGCTTCGATCAGCGCCGCTTCGGTGAACGGCTTCCTCAGCAGCGTCACCGCATCGACCTGCTCGACCATCTCGACGATCGGGTTCGACGCCGCGGTGATCACGACGAACGGCGTCTTGTCGCCCTTCGACCGGTGATAGCGGAGCACGTCGTCGCCGCGCAGCCCCGGCATCAAGATGTCGGTGACGACCAGCTGCACCGAGCCCGCGCGCAGGATGCCGAGCAGCGCGCTGCCGTCGACGGCCTCGAGCACTTCGTGCCCTTGCTCGCGCAGCGTGGTCGCGACCGCCTCGCGGATGCCGGCGTCGTCCTCGGCGACCGCGAGTCGCGCGCGTACACCCATGACCGCCCCCGACTGTGCAAATCACGCACCTCGGCTCGCCGACCTGCTCACGCGGATCTACGCGGCGCGCGCTGTGATCGGCTGCCTCACCGGGGCACGCGAGCACGGTCGCTGCCGGGTTCTGCCGTGTGGTTCGTCACCATCTGCCACCGCAAGTTTGGTGATGAAGACTCACAGTGAGCACACTTCACGCAGCGTGCCTTACATGAGTTTCAAATGATTGAAATTATTAGAGATTGTTGTTGCGTGAGCGGTGTGTGACGCCTAGTGTGACGGGCATGAAGAAGAACATCCTGCCTTCACGCACCGAGACGAAGCCCGCCAAGAAGCTCTTCGGCGTGTCCGAGACCGAGCTCAAGGCGGTCCACGGCGGTGGCGGCGTGATCGGCAACAGCCAGAACCCGGCGCCGGGCACCGGCGGCTCGTCGGGCGGCTGATCAAGGCACGGCGCGCACGCGCCGGATCGCCTTGACCCACGGGTGGTCCGCCATCCGTTCGCGGTACTCGTCGTTCATTCGATCGAGCAAGCGATCCAGCTCGTGGTGCGAGCGCTGCACGCATTCACGCGCGCCTTCGTTGTCGCCGATCCGCTCGAACAGCGTCGCGCGGAGATCTTCGATTCGATAGCGCAGGCCGCGGTGCGCGGCCCGACCTGCGATGGACAGGTATCGCGCGACCAAGCCGCCGCGCGCGTCGTGCTCGACGAGGGCCTCGCCCGCGTCGAGCACCGCCTCGCCGAACTCGTACGGCGCGCACGCCGACTCGATCGCGTCCAGCGTCTCGACGAGCGCGTCGAGCTTGCCGTCGAGCGCGTTGCGCATCGACCGGACCGGCAGCACGAAGCGCGGCACCGGCGTCGGCTCGAGGATCGCGAGCGCCTCGTCGCACTGCGCGCGCGCATCCGCGACGCGACCGCTCCACGCGTGGGCGCGCGCGAGCCCGAGCCGCGCGACCGCGCGCCGTTGCGGATCCGGCTCGCCGCCGACGAACTGCTCGAGCCATGCGACCGCGTCGTCGAGCTGGCCGAGCTGCAAGAGGATGAACGCGTGGCTGAGCGTGAGCGCCGACGCAGCCTGCGCACCTTCCTCGAGCGCGGCAATCGCGGCGCCGGACTCACCGACCGTCCACAGCGACTCGGCCAGCATGCCGAGATAGAGCGCCTGCTTGTTCGGCACGCCGACGCGCTCGCACGTGCGCGCCGCGGA
>DATJIA010000310.1:0-5545 GCA_035493675.1 Kofleriaceae bacterium
CGGGAACGGCAGCGTGACGCGATCGTTCGCGCTGTGCAGCAGCTCCCACTTCGGCGTCGGCACGCCGTTGTGCTCGAAGATCCGCTTCGACATCACCTTGTCCATCGCGAGCGCGCTCGCGAGGATGCCGCTGCCGGTGCACGGGATGCCCATGCACGCGCACAAGCCCTGCACCGCGCCGTCCTCGCCGAACGTGCCGTGCAGCGCGTTCCACACGATCTGCACGCCCGCGTCCTCGAGCAAGTGCGCGAGCGACGTGCCGTCCTTCCAATCGATGCCGACCGCGTCGTGCCCCTTCTCCTGCAGCGCGGCGAGCACGCCCGCGCCGGTGTTGAGCGAGACCTCGCGCTCGGCGTAGAGACCGCCCATCACGACTCCGATGCGCTTGCGATCAGTCATCTCCGATCACCTTCACTTCCAGCTCGAGCATGATGCCGTGCGCCTCCTGCACGCGGGCGCGCACGAGCTCGATCAGCGCGAGCAGATCGCTCGCGCGCGCGGCGCCCGTGTTGACCAGCCAGTTGGCGTGCACCGGCGAGCAGATCGCATCGCCGACCCGCGTGCCCTTCAAGCCCGCGGCTTCGATCAAGCGGCCCGCGAAGTCGCCGGACGGATTCTTGAAGATGCTGCCCGCCGACGCGACCTTCTTCGGCTCGCGCTCGCTGCGACGCTTGCGCAAGGACGCGACGTCCGCCTGGATCTCGGCGCGCGGGCGCGGCTTCAGCTGCAATTCGGCCGCGACCACGACCTCGCTCGCCGGCAGATCGCTGTGGCGATAGCGGAAGCCGCACTCCGCGTTGGTGCGCCGCACGACCGCGCCGTCCGAGATCCGGACAGATTCGACGAAGGTCGTCACGTCCTTGAACTCGCCGACGTAGGTGCCCGCGTTCATGATCATCCCGCCGCCGACGGAGCCGGGCACGCCGCCGAGGAACTCGACGCCGCCGAGGTCGTTCTTGGTCGCGAGCGAGAGGACCTTGCCGGTCGACACGCCGGCCTCGACGCGGATCGTCGTCGGGTCGAGCAGGCGCAGGTCGCGCAGGTTGCGCGTGCCGAGCACGAGGCCGCGCACGCCGCCGTCGCGCACGAGCAGGTTCGAGCCGCCGCCGACGACGGTGACGCCCACGCCGCGCGCGGCGGCCCATCGACAGATCTTCGCGAGCTCGTCGATCGATCCCGGCTGCGCGAGCGCGTCCGCGGGGCCGCCCATCTTGAGCGTGGTGTGGCGGCGCATCGGCTCGTCGAAGCGCACGTGCTCGCCGGCGATCGCGCGCAGCTCGTCGCGATCCGCCGCGCTCAGGATCGAGCGTGCGTTCGGCGCGGGCGCCGCGGCGATCTCTTCCCCCGCGGCCTCCTCGATCTCGTCGCCGATGAGGATCTCGTCCATCGATCGATCCGTCAGATGCGGACCAGGTTCTTCTTCGTCGCCGGGCCGAGCCGCTTCTCGAGCAGCTCGATCAGCTCGTTGCAGCTCACCTGGATGTTGCCGGCGCCGAGCGTGATCACGAGATCGCCGGGCTTGGCGACGCCGTCGAGCCAGCCGGCGATGTCCTCGCGGCGCGACACGTAGCTCACCTCGTTCTGCCCGGAGTCCTTGATCGCCTTGACGAGCGCTTCGCTCGTGATGCCGTCGATCGGCTTCTCACCGGCGGGGAAGATGTCGCACAAGACGACCTTGTCGGCGTCGCCGAACGCCTTCGCGAACTCGCTGAACTGATCGCGCGTGCGCGTGAACCGATGCGGTTGGAACGCGGCGATCACGCGGCGCCCGGCGAAGCTCGTCCGAGCGCCGGACAAGGTCGCGCGCACCTCCGCCGGGTGATGGCCGAAATCGTCGACGATCGTGACGCCGCCGACCTCGCCGCGCACCGTGAAGCGGCGCTGGATGCCCTCGAAGTGGGCGAGCGCCTTCACGTAGGTCTCGAACGGGATGTGCATGAAGTCGCTGATCGCGAGGACGCCGAGCGCGTTGAGCACGTTGTGCATGCCCGGCATCGGCAGCACGACCTCGCCGAGCTCCTCGGCGCGACGCCACGCGACGAAGCGCGTCGACAGGCCCTCGTGGCGGACATTCCGCGCCCTGTAGTTCGCCTGCGCGCTGACGCCGTAGGTCGTGAACCGCTTCGAGATGTTGGGCAGGATCGCCTGCACGCCCGGGTTGTCGAGGCAGAGCGCGCTCTGCCCGTAGAACGGGACGCGGTTGCAGAAGTCGGCGAACGCCTTCTTCACGTTGTCGAACGTGCCGTAATGATCGAGGTGCTCGGCGTCGACGTTCGTCACGATCGCGACCGTCGGTGACAACGTGAGGAACGAGCCGTCGCTCTCGTCGGCTTCGGCGACCAGGTAGTCGCTCTTGCCCCAGCGCGCGTTGGCGAGGCCGAGCGAGTTGACGCGTCCGCCGATCACCGCCGTCGGATCCAACCCCGCGGCCATCAAGACCGTGTGGATCATCGTCGTCGTCGTGGTCTTGCCGTGCGCGCCGGCGACCGCGACGCCGTACTTCAACTTCATCAGCTCGCCGAGCATCTCGGCGCGCGGGATCACCGGGATCTGGCGCGCGCGCGCGGCCTCGACCTCGGGGTTGTAGCCCTTGATCGCCGACGACACGACGACGACGTCCGCCTCGCCGAGGTTGTCGGCGCGGTGGCCCTTCATCACGTTGCACCCGATGCCTGCCAGGTGCTTGGTGATCTCGGTCTCGTTCATGTCCGAGCCGGTGACCTTGTAGCCCATGTTCGCGAGCACCTCGGCGATGCCGCACATGCCCATGCCGCCGATACCGACGAAGTGGATCTTGGTGTCTTGCTTCCGGAACATCAGCGCTTCGCCTTCATTCGTTTGGCTGCCTGCGCTTGGCACCAGTCGACGATCGTCGAGGCCGCCTCGGGCTTGGCGAGGGCGTTCATAGCAGATCCCATCCGCGCGCGGCGATCGTCGTCGTCGAGCAGTTTCCGTAGCTCGTCCGCGAGGATCGAGGTCGTCAAGTCCGCTTGACGAAACATCAGGGCCGCGCCCGCATCCCGCATTTCCTGCGCGTTGAGCTCCTGGTGGTTGTCGGCGGCGAACGGGTACGGCACCAGGATCACCGGCTTGCCCGCGATCGCGAGCTCGGCGACCGTCGTCGCGCCCGCGCGCGAGACGATCACGTCGGCTTGCTGGTACTCGGTCGCCATCTCCTTGATGAACGGTCGGACGTCGGCGTCGATTCCGGCGGCCTTGTAACGTGCCGCGGTCTCGTCGAACCCCTTGTCGCCGGTCTGGTGGACGATCGCGAGCGGGCGCTCGCGCGCGAGCTCGATCAGCGCCTGCGACGCGAGCTCGTTGACCGCGACCGCGCCGAGCGAGCCGCCGCACACGAGCACCTGCAGCGGGCCCTTCTTCGCCGGGCCGGGTGCGAGCAGCTTCTGCAGCATCGGACGCCGCACCGGGTTGCCGCTCATCACGATCTTCTTCGGCTTGAAGAAGCGGCGGCTCATCTCGAACGACAAGAAGACCGTGCGCGCCATCTTGCCGAGCATCTTGTTGGTGAGGCCCGGGATCGAGTTCTGCTCGCAGATCGCCGTCGGGATGCCGCGCAGCCGCGCCATCATCACGACCGGACCGCTCGCGTAGCCGCCGACGCCGACGACGACCTCGGGTCGGAACTCCTTCAACGTACGCCGCGCTTGCCACAGCGCGCGCGGCAAGCGGAACAAGCCGCGCACCGCGCCGAGCGCGCCGACGGTCTTGAGCCCGCTCACCTCGATGAAGCTGACGTCCCAACCGGTCTCGGGCAGGACGCGCGCCTCGATCCCGCGGCGCGTGCCGACGAAGCGGACCGCCGCGTCGGGCTCGCGCGCGCGCAGCTCCTCGGCGATCGCGACGCCGGGGAAGAGGTGACCGCCGGTACCGCCGCCGGCGATGAGCAGACGCATGTCGCATCATACTCGTCGCGCGGCGCGTTTGTTCCAGCGCGGCCGCGCCTTGCCACGCGCGGCGGTGCGCACGTGCGCGGCGGCGCGCACGTGCGCGGGATGGCGCGCGTGCCTCAGCGGATCAGCGGGCCGCCGCCGGTCAGCGTGCCGCGACGTCCGACGACGGCGCGATAGATCGCGAGCAGCAAGATCGCGCCGAGCACCGACGCGATGAAGCCCGCGGGCTCACCCTCGCGGTACCAACCGGCCGCGCGGCCCAACATGCCCGCGGTCATCGCGCCGGCGATGCCGATCAGCGAGGTGACGATGACGCCGCCCGGATCGCGACCGGGCATGACCAACTTCGCGAGCGCGCCGATGACGAGGCCGATGATGGCCATCCACAAGATGTGCATGAGATTCCTCCTGTGCGCTGGAGGAGTGCGATCGTCGTGCCAGCCTCACGCAATACGCGCACGCCGCGTTGCGCGGTCGCAGACGTGCGCGTACGCCACAGCTCGGCACTTCAGCGCGCGAAGCTGTACGTCAGCGCGCGACGGCGGCGACCAGCGCGTCGAGCGTGTCGGCGAGCTCGGTCATGCGACGCGCTCCGATCTGGTGCGCGAGATCGCGCTCGAGACGATCGAGCACGGTCATCCCGTGCAGGAGCGCGCGACGGCCGCGCTGCGTCCATCGAATGAGCTTCGCGCGCTTGTCGTCGGGATCGGGAATCCGCTCGACGACCTTCTGCGCGACGAGCTCGTCGATCAGCGGACCGACGGCCTGCTTGCTGATCTCGAGCCGCGCGGCGAGCTCGGTCAGGCGGATGCCGTCGCTGGTGATGTGCGGGAACAGCTGGGTGTGCGCGAGCCGCAGGCCCTTGGCGCCCGACGCGCGAGCTTCGTGCACGGCGCGCTCGTTGACCAGCCGGGCCGCGCGGAACAGGAGCTCGAGCGTCGAACGCGGCATCGAACGAGTCGTGTCCATCCGAGGATTTAGTCAACCACACTTGACCAAGAAGTCAAGTCCGCTTGACCAAGGTGGTCAAGGATGCTTGACTAATGCCGTGAGCGCGTTGATTCCCATCGCCGACGACGTCTGGCACGTCGACGGCGGCGAGCTGCGGCAGCCGGGCGGCGTGTACATGCCGAGCCGCGCCACGCTGGTGCGGCTGCGCGATCGGTCGCTGCTCCTCTACTCGCCGGTCGCGATCGCCGACCAGACCGCCGCGGCGATCGACGCGCTCGGGCCGGTCGCGCACATCGTCGCGCCGACGCGGATCCATCATCTGTTCGTCGCGGGGGCGATCGCGCGCTGGCCGAAGGCCGAGACCCACGCGGCGCCCGGGCTCGCGGCCAAGCGACCCGACCTGCGCTTCGATCGCGAGCTCGCGAGCGGCGCCTGGCGCGGTGGAGACGAGCTCGACGTCGAGGTCATCGCGGGCGCGCCGAAGCTGGGCGAGGCGGTCGTCTTCCATCGCGCGTCGCGCACGCTGATCTGTGCCGACCTCGTCTTCCACGTCACGCGGCCGCGCAACCTGCGCACGAAGATCGTCCTCGCGATCGTGGGCGCCGGCGGCGGCCGTCTCGCGCAGAGCCGCGCGTGGCGATTCTTGCGCCGCGATCGCGCGGCCGCGCGCGGGTCGGTCGATC
>DATJIA010000311.1:0-20464 GCA_035493675.1 Kofleriaceae bacterium
CTCCTCGACGCCGCCTGGGGCGCGCGCAAGGTCGGCGTCGGCGAGCGCGCGGTCGACAACGTGATCCTCAACCTGCGCCGCATCCTCGGACCGGCGCGGATCGTGACCGTGCGCGGCGTCGGTTTCCGGCTCGCCCGCTGAATGTCACGAGTTCGTCGCAGAGCCGCAGGAATCCCGCCACACAGGCGTTCGATCCATGTAATTCCATGGCGAAGCACGTCAGCATCCTCTTCTCGGGCACCGATCACGACGCGCACGGGCTGCCCACGCCATTCCACCGCTACGAGGTGTACGTCTCGCGCTGGGGCGACGACGGCGCGATCGCGACCGTCGTTTCCAGCACGACCGGCTCTCCGACGCCGACGCCGACTTCGTTCGTCTCGCCCAAGAGCAAGAAGCACGCGCTCAAGCTCGCCGACGAGGCGCTGCGCGCGCTCCATCCCGATCTGCAGCGCAACCGCGGCTGACGCGCGATCGTCGTGCGAGAGGCGGGACTCGAACCCGCACGGGGGTTACCCACAGGAACCTAAATCCTGCGCGTCTACCAGTTTCGCCACTCTCGCGAGCGCGGTCGGTATAGCACGAACGCGCGGGCGGCTCAGTCGTCGTTCTCGTGCTCGCTGTCGTCGGTCTCGACCGACTTCGCGGGCTTCTTCTTGGTCTTCTGCTTCTTCGACTTGAGCTCTTGCTCGTCGTCGTCGGGCGGCTCTTCGCCCTTCTTGCGCTTGGCGGGCGCGGACGTCGTCGCGAGCGGCTTGCCTTGCTTGACCATCGCCTTCTGCAGGCGCTCGAAGTCGCTCTCGTCGAGCTCGGATTCGGAGTCGGCCTGGTGGCGAAGCGTGTGCTCGCCGTCCTTCGCCTTGCCCATGCCGACCTCGACCGACTTCTTCTGCAGCCGCTTGAACTGCGCGCTGAGCAGCTTCGCGACGTTGTCGACCTCGGCGCCGAGCCCGCCGATCTTGAGGTCATTCGCGATCTGCGGCTCCATCTGCGTCGACAGCGCCGAGGTCGTCACCCACATCGGGCCCATGCGGACGCCGACGTCGTGGCCCTCCTCGTTGAAGTAGAGCCGGCACCCCATGCACGGATACATCGTGCCGGTCGGCAGGTGGTGGGTCTTCTCGTCCCAGCCCTTGTCCTGCTCGATGCGGATCTCGGCGTGACGGCCGTCGAGCTTCGCGTCGACCGCGCCGGGCACCAGGATCACGCCGTCGTCCTTGAGGTAGAGCTTCAACCGCTCGAACAGCTTCATCGCGTGCCGCACGACGCGATCGTTCATCGCGGTCTCGAGATCCATGGACTCGAGGCCCTGCTCGACGGCGACCTTGGCGGCGAGCTTCTCGATGTCCATGCGATCGGTCAGCTCCGACGACAGCTCGTTGTTGACGTTGTTCTTGTTGGTCGACACGAACATCGACTTCTTGTCCTTGGCGAGCGACGCCTGCGTCTCCTCGCCGCGCTGCTTCTTCTCGGTGTTGAGCACGGTCGCGAGGTGCATCTGGGTCTGCTCTTGCTTCTTCGTGCTCTTGTCCCAGTCGAACACCGCGAGGTCGTCGGGGCGCAGCATCGGGTTGCGCGCGCTGTTGTGGTACGTGAGCGAGCCGTCGAGATCGTGGATGCCCTCGACCATCTTCTCGCCCTCCTTGCTGCGGCCCTTCGCGCCGGTCGCCGACTTCGCCGACTTCTCGTAGCTCTGGACCAAGCCCGCGGCGACCTTGCCCTTGGTGTCGAGGTCGTACTCCTTCTTGCCCTTGGCGAGCGCGGCCCAGCGGCCGAGGAGGCGATCCTCGTCGACGCCCTTGCCGATCTTCGCGCGCGCGAGATCGAGCTCCTCGTCGGCGCGCTTGCGGTCGGCCTTGCCGAGCTCGCCGAGCTTGCCGGAGACCGGCTCGCCGTCGCTGAGGATCTTGCGCTGCACCGAGGTGCTCGCGCCGAGCCCCGACAGCGCGCCGATCAGATCCTCCGCGGAGCGACCGGCGACGACGCGATCGGCGACGAGATCGGCGTGGCGCTCCCATTCGTCGCCGGGCGCGTCCGACTTGCGCGCGACGCCGGCGCGCTGTTGCGCGACGTGCGCCGCCTCGTGCGCGACCGTGTGCAGATCGGCGCCGTCGCCGAGCACGACGTGGTTGCCGGTGGCGTACGCGCGCGCGCCCATCGACGTGGCGCTGCGCGCGGCGGTGTCGCCGGTGTGCGCCTCGATCGATCCGACGTCGAACGATCCGAACGAGGCCTGCACGCGATCGAGGTGCGGCAGTCGCGACGACGGCGTCGCGACGCCGCGCTCGGCTTGCTCCGCGATCGTCGACGCGTCGACGTCGGCGCCGCGCGTGATCTTGCGCTGCACGAGCTCGAGCTCGCGCGCGCCGCTCGGCAGCCGCGGCGCGGCGCGATCCTCGCGCGCCGTCATCGTCTGCGTGAGCGAGCGGCGGCCGGGCGCGGTCGGCGCCGGCGTCGGTGCGTGGTCGTCGAGGTGAGCGTCGTCGCGGTGGGTTCGCATGGGGCCTCGTCCGGACACACGCGATCCGGCGGCGAACCCTGCAACGAGCCCCTAAGGCTGCGAGACTAGGTCGACATTCGCGCGCGCACCGCGGTGACGACGTCGGCGGGCTCGGGGAAGCGCGCGAACCGCTTCTCCGCGACCTTCTCGCCGTCGACCCACACCGTGAACTCGCCCGAGCTCCCGACCTCGAGCGCCGCGTCGACGCCCAGCGCCTTCTTCAGCTCGGCCGCCGCACGGGCAGCCTTGGGTTGATAGCCTCAAGAGTTGCAGTAGCGAATCTTGACGTCCATGCACCAAGCGTAGCGCACCGTAAGGCGTCTGTAAGGACGCGCGATCGCGTGCACGAACCGCGGGCGCTCGGCTGTCTACCGTGCATGCAACGAATGAAGGCCTTGCTCCTCGCCGCCGCCCTCGCGTCCCCCATCGCCGTCGCCGCGTGCTCGCGCGGCTCGCAACAACCGATCGTCGTGCACGCCGGCAGCGGCGATCACGCGAACGCGCTGACCTCGGTCGGAAGCGCGACGCTGGCGGTCACGCCCGACTGCGCGGATCTCACGTTGACCGTCGACGCCGAGTCGCCGCGCGCCGGCGACGCGCTGACCGCCGCGCGCAAGAAGCAGGACGCGGTGATCGCCGCCTTGAAGAAGCTCGGCGTCGCCGACAAGGATCTCGCGCTGTCGACGCTCGGCGTCGATCCGGTCTATCGCTCCGAGAGCTCGCGCAGCGTGCTCGACGGCTTCCGCGCGCACGTGACGATCACCGCGACGACGCGCGCGTTCGATCAGGTCGGCCCGCTGATGCAGGCCGCCGCCGACGCCGGCGTGAGCGAGATGTCGAGCCGCTTCCGCCGCAGCGACCTCGAGGCGATCCGCAAGCAGGTGCGCGCGCAGGCGCTCGAGGCGGCGCAGGCGAAGGCGAAGGACACCGCGCAGACGCTCGGGCTCTCGCTCGTGCGCATCACCGCGGTCAGCGACGCGAGCCAGTCGTACCTCTACTCGAACGAGTACTTCCCGAGCGCCGGCGGCGGCGGCGGCCTCGTCGGCGAGCAGCAGCCGCTGACGATCGAGGTGACGCTGACGTACGAGATCTAGGATCGGATCTCGTCGAGCACCTGAAGTCGCTCTGATATCCTGATCGCGTGGACGTGACGTGGCCGCCGCTGCTCTCCGGCGCCGACGCCGACGCCGCGCGCGCCGCGATCGGGACGATCGCGGACGATCTCGCGGCGCGGACGTTCGACGACGGCAGCCTCGCGCACGGCGCCGCCGGCGCCGCGCTGCTCCACGGCACGCTCGCGCGCGCCGGCTTCGAAGGCGAGGACGCGCGCGCTCACGCCGCGCTCGCGCGATCGCTCGAGCTCCTCGACGCGGGCTCGCCGGGACCGTCGTTGGGGACGGGCTTGGTCGGGACCGCGTGGGTCATGCACCAGCTGCGCGACGTCGTCGACTGCGACGCCGACACGCTCGCTCGGATCTACGACGTGGTGTCCGAGCTGCTCGCGCAGGCGTCCGGCGCGCTCGACTGCGATCTCTGGGCCGGGTTGATCGGCTACGGCGTCTTCGCGCTCGAGCGCGGGCGGATCGATCTCGTCGAGCGGGTCGTCGCGCAGCTCGTGGCGCGCGCCGAGCCCGCCGCGGGTGGCGCGGCGTGGCGCCGGCGCGATCGGCCGGGCCGCGCACCCGACGGATACATCGATCTCGGCATGGCTCACGGCGTCGCCGGGGTCGTCGCGTTCCTCGCGGCCGCGATGGCCGCGGGCGTGAACGCCGCGCGCGCGCCCGCGGCGGCCGGCGCGCGCTGGCTCGCGATGCAGGATCGAGGCGGTGCGGCGCCCCGCTTCGCGATGGCGATCGGGATCGAGATCGATCCGCAGAACGTGTGCGATGGGTGGTGCTACGGCGATCTCGCGATCGCGGCGACCCTGCAGCGCGCCGGTGCCGCGCTCGGCGACGGCGACGCCATCGCGCGCGCGCGCGACCTCGCGGCGACGGCGGCCGGCGCCGCGATCGATCACGTGCCGCACTACGACGCGGGCCTGTGCCATGGCGCCGCCTCGCGCGCGTTCGGGCTCGCCCACCTCGCGCGCGTGCTCGGCGACGACCGGCTCGGCGACGCCGCACGACGATACGCGCGCGCGGCGATCGAGATGAGCAAACGCGAAACGCGATCCTCGTTGCTCGTCGGGACGAGCGGGATCGCGCTGGCGTTGCTCGCCACGCTCTCGGCCGAGGACCTCGGCTGGGCGCGGCTGTTCCTCTACTAGATCAGAAGCTCGACGTGCCGCTGTTGCTCGTGCAGGCGTGCGCGGGCAGCTGGCCGGCGGCCACGTCCTGGAGCTGGTCGGGCTTGAGCTCCGACATGCGGCGGACGGTCTCCGCCTTGAAACCGAGCTTGATGGTCGTGTTCTTCTGCGCGATCTGCTTCTTCATCGTCATGCCCTCCTCTAGGTTCAGCAGGGAGAGAACTCACCCCTGGCGTGTGACCAAAAAAAATTCGATGTCGACATTACGCCAGAACTCTCCGGAGTTCTCCGCCTAATTTGTGAGGACCCTCACATCGAGGCGGAACATTCGGCGCGATCGCGACCGACTTCCACGAGTTGGCCGTCTCGGACCCGGAACGGCACGCGGCACCGGAGGAGGCGATCGAGCTCCAGCGAAGAGCTCTTCCACCGCGGCAACCTCCGGATGGCGACCGTTCCGTCGTTGGTGCTGGTCACGACCCGCGTGCCGTCCGGCGAGAAGCTCGCCGACAGCACTTGATGCCCTTCGGGAAAGGTCGCGACGAGATCACCGGTCGCGACGTCCCACAGCCGCGCCGTGCCGTCGAGCGCGGTCGACACGATCATCGTGCCGTCGGGGCTCCACTCGGCCGTGTTGGTGGTCGCTTCGTGACCGACGAGCTCCTTCATCGTGAAGCCAGTCGCCGTATCCCAGACACGGATGCTGCGGTTCGCGACCGGCGACGCGGCGGCGCCGGTCCGATCGAACGCGACCGCGTTGGGGGTGTCGTAGAACTTCCGGATCTCCTTCGCGCGTCCGGTCGACGGATCGTAGAAGCGCGTGGTGTTGTCCTCGCCGGTCGTCGCCAGCTCGGTGCCCGCCGGCGTGAAGCGCACCGCGCGCAGGCGGAAGTGGCCGACCGCGGGGATCGTGACGCGCGCGTCGCCGTCGCGCGACCACACGCGCGCGACGCCGTCGATCCCGGCCGACGCGAGCGTCGCTCCGTCGGGGGCCCACGAGACGTCGAGCGCCATGCCGTGGTGCGCGGCGAGCACGTGCAAGGCGTCGCCCGATGCGGCGTCCCAGATCCGGACGGTGCCGTCCTCGCCCGCGCTCGCGATCGCGGCTCCGTCGGGCGAGTAGCGCGCGGCGAGCACCGCGCCGGTGTGGCCGCGCAACACCCGCACGGCGGCGCCGGTGTCGGCGTCCCAGATCCGGATCGTGCCGTCGCGGCCCGCGCTGACCACGCGGGTGCCGTCGGGCGAGAACGTCGCGAGATCGATCGGCGTCGGGTGCGCGAAGATCACGAGGTCGTCCTCGGTCGGACGCACGCTCCACACCATCACGCTGCCGTCCTCGCCGGCGGTGACGAGGCGCTCACCCTTCGCGTCGAGCGCGCCGTGCAGCACCATGTCGCGATGACCGATCCAGCGCGCGAGCGTGCGGCCGGTCGTCGCGTCCCACAGCCGCGCGGTCGCGTCGGCGGAGGTCGTGATCACGCGGGCGCCGTCGGGCGTGAACATCACCGTCGCGACGCCGGCGGAGTGCCCCGCGAGCGTCAAGAGGCGCGCGCCGGTGTCGGCGTCCCAGAGCACCGCCGTGTTGTCGTTCGCGGCGGTCGCGATCCGCTTGCCGTCGGGGCTGAAGGTCGCGTCGAAGCACGCGAGGTGATGATCGAAGGTGTGCAGCGCGGTCGCGGAGGCGACGTCGTACTCGACCGCGGTGCCGTCGACGCTCGCGGTCACCAGGCGCGCGCCGTCGGGTGACCAGCCGATGGCCTTGACGATCCCGTGCTGGGTCGCGAGCGTCGCGAGCGGCGCGCCGGTCGCGGCGTCCCACACGCGCGTCACGCCGGCCTCGTCGCCGACGGCGATCCGCGCGCCGTCGGGCGAGAACGCGCAGGTCCGCTGGCCCGCGCGCTCGCCTCGCATCGTGACCCGCAGCGCGCCGGTCGCGACGTCCCACAGCTTGACGGTCTGATCGCGGCTCGCGGTGACCAAGGTCTTGCCGTCGGGCGAGTACTGCGCGCACCACACGAAGTCGTCGTGCGCGAACGTGCGCAGGCGCGCGCCGGTCCGCGCGTCCCACAGCGCGGCGGTCTTGTCGAAGCTCGCGGTCGCCACGGTCGTGCCGTCGGGGCTGAACCGCGCGAGCACCACGTTGCCGTCGTGCGCGAGCGTGTGCAGCAGGGCGCCGGTGCGCGCGTCCCAGATCTTCGCGACGTGATCGAGCCCGGCGGTGACCAGCCGGGTCCCGTCGGGCGAGAAGCGCGGGCTGCGCGCCGGCCCGTCGTGGCGGAGCTCGAGCTGTTCGCCGTCGGTCGCGCGCACCGCCTGCGCGATCAGGAAGTCGTGCCCGACCCCGCGCGCGCCGAGCTCCTCCGCCTTGGCGAGGAACGCGAGCGCGTGCATCGGATCGCCGGCGAGCACCAGGCGGCGTCCCTGATCCTCGTACTGGCGCTGCAGGTTGTCGTGCAGCTCGCGCGCGTTGGCGGTCGCGCGCGCGTTCAGGAACAGCAGCGCGATCACGCCGGCGGTGAGGAGCGTGAACGCCGCGACCAACAGCCCGACGCGGATGCGCCGGCCGCGCGTGGCGTCGGCGAGCGAGGCGCTGGTGAAGGCGTCCTCGATCTGGGTCAGCGCGCCTTCGGTGCGCGAGCGCCACAGGCGGTATTCGGTCAGCGCGTCGCCGCGCCAGAGCAAGCCGGCGGGGCGGCCGCGCTCGTCCCACTGCCGGGCGGCGGCGCGGAGCTGATCGCGGAGCTTGGCGCCCTCGCGATCCTCGCGGCGCCAGGTGACGAGGCGCGGCCACGCCTCGAGGAGCGCCTCGTGCGCGATCTCGATGCGATCGCCGGTGTCCGATTCTCGGACGACCAGCAGGCGCGCGCCGACGAGCTGCTCGATCACCGCCGCGGCGTGCGGACCGCCGCCCAGGACCTGATCGAGCTCGGCGCGCGCGAGCACCGCGCGGGTGCCGTTGGCGGTGACCGCGTGGCGGAAGACCTCGCGCACGAGCCGCTGCTCCTCGGCGGGCATCGCGCGCAGCGTGTCCTCGGCGTGCTGCGCCAGCGCGCCGCCGACGCCGCCGAGCGACTCGTACGCCTTGCGGCCGAGCTGGCGGAAGCGGCGATCGCGCAGCTCCCACAGCTTCTCGCCGGTGAACGAGAGCAGCGGCAGCGCGGCGGGCGTGTCGGCGAGCGCCGCGACGACGTCGTCGGGGAGCTGCGGATCGTCGAGCTCGTAGCCGGCGCGCTCGATCGGCTCGACGAAGATGCGGCGCAGCTCGGGCGCGGCCGGCGTCGTGAGCAGCTGCAAGGCCGGCGTGAGGCGCGTGCGGAAGGCGGGCAGGGCGGCGACGTGCAGGAGGAAGTCGTCGCGCAGCGTGAGCACGACGCGCACCGGATCGTCGGCGGCGCGGGCGGCGCGCGCGAGCGCGTCGGCGAAGCGCTCGCGCGTCGCGTGATCCTGGCAGAGCGTGAAGAGCTCCTCGAGCTGATCGATCACGAGCACGGTCGGCGCGCGGCGCGCGCGCAGGTGCTCGCCGAGCGCGTCGCCCTCGACCGAGTCGACGTGGAGCCGCGCCGCGAGCGCGTCGAGCGGCGCCGCGCCGGGGCGCACGGTGATCGCCTCCCAGCCGTCGGGCAAGGCCGGGATCACGCCCGCCTGCACGAACGAGCTCTTGCCCGCGCCCGACGGACCGACGACCGCGAGCAGCGGCGCGATCCGCAAGCGGTTGACGAACGCCTCGGTCTCGCGCTCGCGGCCGAAGAAGCGCGACGCGTCGCCGGGCCCGAACGCGGCGAGGCCGGGGAACGGGCAGCGCTCCTCGTCGGGCGCGGCGCCGCCGGGATCGGTGTCGCGCACGCTGGCGTCGAGCGCGGACCACACCGCCTCGTCCTCGCGCTCGAACGGATCGGGCAGCGCGGCGAGGCGCGCGCCGCGCCGGCCCTTGCCGTCGAAGAAGAAGAGCTGCGCCGGCGCGCCCGGCGCCGGCGCGAGCAGCTGCACGAACGGCGCGAGCGACACCACGCGCACGCCGTCGCGATCGACGAGCGCGGGCTCGCCGAGGGGCAGCGCGCCGCCCGACAGCCGCATGCGCGCGCGCTCGCCGCGACGCACGCCCATCCACACGCTCGCGCCGTCGGCGTCGGGCACGACCAGCGGATAGTCGGAGAGCCACGCGAGCTCGGCGAGCAGGCGCGCGACCAGCGGCAGCGCGCGATCGAGCAGCTCGCGCACGCGCTCGTCGCTGGCGCCGGCGGGCGCCGACGTGCGCAATGCGATCAGCGCGGACAAGGACGCGGCGTCGTACGCGACCAGCTCGGGCACCGGGTGAGCGTCGCGGATCGCCGCGAACGGGCGCACCAGCGCGCGCGCGAGCTCGAGCCATTCGTCGTCGGTGAGCGACGGGCGCGACAGCTTCCGCAGCTGGTCGCTCGCGTGGCCGCCGCCGACGTGCGCGTGGCCGGCGAGCGCGATCACGCCGACCAGGCGCGTCGCGACGCGGACGAGCTGCCAGATCGCGTCGCGCGCCTGGTGCGGGTTGCGCGCGGCCTCGAGCGCCGCGACCGCGTCGGCCAGCGGCGAGGGCGCGCTCGCCAAGGCCGCCGTGCGCGCGGCCTCCGCGAGCCGCGGCAGCGCGACCGCCTCGCTCGCGATCCCGCTCGCCGCGCGGAACGCGGTCGCGAGCTCGAGCACGGTCGCGTAGCGATCGGCGGCGCGCTTCGCCATCGCGCGCGCGAGCACCGCGTCGAGCGCGGGTGGAAAGCCCTCGCCCAGCGGCGGCGGCTGCTTCTGCGCGTGCGCGCGCGCGATCGCGATCCGCGTCGCGCCGGTGAACGGCGGCTTGCCGGTCAGCGCCTCGTAGCACAGCACGCCGAGCGCGTACTGATCGGTGCGCGCGTCGACGGCGCCGGCGTCGACCCATTGCTCGGGCGCCATGTACAGCGGCGAGCCCATCGACGAGCCGAGCTCGGTCAAGCGCCCGCCGCCCGACAGCTCGCCCTCCAACGACGCCGGCGACACGTGCTCGATCGTGCCCGCCTCCTTCGCGATCCCGAAGTCGAGCAGCTTCGGCAAGAGGCGGCCCGCGCGCGCGAGCACCATCACGTTGCCCGGCTTGAGATCGCGGTGCACGATGCCCTGCTCGTGCGCGGTGTGGATCACCTCGCAGATGCGCTCGACCAGCGGCACGAAGCGCTCGAGCGGGATCGGGCCCTGCGCCTCGAGCAGGCGATCGAGCGGCGTGCCGCGCACGAGCTCCATCGCGATCCAGAGGACGCCGTCGGGCTCGGCGCCGAACGCGTAGGTGTGCGCGGCGAACGGATGATCGAGCTTCGACGCGAGCTGCGCCTCGCGCAAGAAGCGCTGCACGACCGTGTCGGAGTCCATGTGCCGCCGCTGCAGCACCTTGATCACGGCCTCGCGCGCGAGCGCCGGCTGCTCGGCTCGGAACACCTGCGCGAAGCCGCCGCTCGACAGCGGCTCGCGGACGACGAACTCGCCGAAGCTGCGCCCGACGAGATCCATGGTCAACCCGCTGACACGTACGCCGCGCCGCGCGCGCGGATGATCCTGAAGTCGCGCTCGACCAGCGACGCGGTGCGATCGTCGAGGCGGATCGCGCCTTCGGGCACCGCGGTGTCGACGACGCCGCTGAAGACGGTCGCCATCGCGTCCTGCGCGAGCGCGCCGACCAGCTCGTCGATCAGATCGGGCTCCTCCGACGGGCGCACCTCGGCGGTCGCGATCCCGATCAGCCACTCGGGGAAGCGCTGGCGCAGGACCAGCGCGCAGCGCACCGCGGCGACCGCCTGCTGGTGCGCGCTGTCGGCGTCGGTCAAGGTCGCGACGCGCGCGCCGTCGGGCAGGACGTCGACCGCGGCGCCGTAGTTGAGGAGCGATTCGGCGAGCGACATGTCCGTGATCGAGTCGTCGTCGGACGGCGGCTCGCTCTCGTCGAGCGAATCGGGCGACGTCACGACGACGATCGACACGCGCCGCGGCGGATCGCCGCCGGTGACGGGCGGCTTCGGCGTCGACTTCGCGCCGTACACGCGCGGGTAGCGCGCCTCCGACGGCGCCATCGCGGGCAGCGCGTCGATCGCGGCGAGCACCGCCGCGCCGTCGGGGAAGCGCGACGCCGGCGCCTTCGCGAGCATGCGCATCACGAGCGCCTCGAGCGGCGCGGGCACGTCGGGCACGACCTCGCGGATCGGCGGCGGATCCCAGAACATGATCTTCGCGCGCAGCGCCAGGAACCGGCGCGCGGAGAACGTCACGCGCCCGGTCAAGCACGCGTACATCACGCAGCCGAGCGCGAACACGTCGGCGGCGGGCCCGAGCGATCGCTCGCCGCGAACCTGCTCGGGCGCCATGTAGCTCGGGGTGCCGACCACCGCGCCGGTCTCGGTCAAGCTGCCCGGCATCGTCGCGTCGCGCGCGACGCCGAAGTCGATCACCATCGTCTGCTCGAGCAGCGCGCCCGGCGCGATCAGGTTCGACGGCTTGATGTCGCGGTGCACGACGCCCTTGCCGTGCGCGAACGCGAGCGCCTCCGCGACCCGCCGCGCGACGACCAGCGTCTCCGCGATCGTCAGCCCCTGGCCCTGCATGCGCGTGTCGATCAGCTCGCCGTCGATCCACTTCATGACGAGGTACGGCGAGCCGTCGGGCAGGATCCCGTGCGCGACGTACGGCACGATCGTCGGATGCGACAGCGACGCGAGGATCGCGGCCTCGCGATCGAACCGCTTCTGCTCGGCGGTCCCCGCGCGGCGCAGCACCTTGATCGCGATCTGCTCGCCCGTCGACAGGTCGCGACCGCGGTACACCGTGCCCATCCCCCCAGATGCGGCCTCGGCCCCGAGCTCGAAACGATCGTGGATCGTCTTCGGGATCACCAGCCCGTGATTATCTCACGCTGCTGCGCGCTGGCTCAACGCCTCGGCGATCGCGGCGGCCAGGCCATCGGGACGCAACCTACGCAACAATAGATGAGGGCGGCCGTGCGCGAGCGCGCCGCGCCGCGCCTGCGCGACGCCGTTGTGGCTGTTCAGATCCGTGATGATCAGGACGACGTCGGCGCGCCGCACGATCGACGCGATGTCGCCCGCTCGACGGCCCGCGCTCTGCCCGTCGTGGTGCTCGAGCTCGACGCCGATCGCCGCGCCCGCGCGCTTCCACTGATCCGTCGCGCGGGTGAGCCCACCGATGACCGCGACCTTCTGCATGGACCCACTGTCCGTTATAACGGATGACCTGTCAACGACGGCGGATAACCCCGCAGAACTACGGGGCGTGGATCAGCGCCAGCAGGCGGTCGATCCGGATCGGTTTCCGCAAGAGCGGCGCGCCCGCGGGCCCGCGCGCCTGCTGCGAGGTCACGATGATCTTCTTCACGCGCGCGTAGCGCGGATCGGCGCGCAGCCGATCGTAGAGCTCGAAGCCGTCCATCACCGGCATCGCGAGATCGAGCACGATCGCGCCGATCGCGGGCTGACGCTCGAGCAGGGCGAGCGCCTCGGCGCCGTCGGCGGCGAGGTGGACGACGTGACCTTCGTCCTCGAGCAGATCGCGCAGGGTCTCGCGCAGATCGCGATCGTCGTCGACGACGAGGATCTTCACGAGCCCGCCCGCGGCAGCTCGAGCTCGAAGCAGGTGCCGGTCTCGATCGTCGAGGCGACGTCGAGCCGGCCGCCGTGCGCGCGCGCGATCTCGCGCGTGATGTAGAGGCCGAGGCCGAGCCCGCGCGATCGCCGCTCGGCGCGCCGCGAGCCGCGGAACGGCTCGAACACGACGGGCAGCAGCTCGGGCGGGATCGCGCCGCCGTTCTTGACGCGGACGGTGAGCGTGTCGGGCGCGCGGCCGTCGAGCTCGAGCTGGATCGGCGCGCCGAGCGCGCCGTGCTCGAGCGCGTTGCCGAGCAGGTTCGAGAGCGACTGCGACAAGCGATCGGCGTCCCACGCGCCGGCGGGATCGCCCGCGATCGAGAGCTCGATCGATCGCGACGCGTAGACCGCCTCGAGCTCCCCGATCACCTGGCGCGCGACCGCGCTGAGATCGACGCGCTCGCGGTGCAGCTCGAGGCCGCGACCCAGGCGCGCGACCGTGAAGTCGAGCAGCTGATCGATCATGCGCGCCATCCGCTCGCTGCTCGACAGGATCCGATTGGCCGGCGTGACGATGCGCTCGTCGTCGGTGCGGCGGACCAGGAGCTGGGCGCCGGTCGAGATCGCGCCGAGCGGGTTGCGCAGATCGTGACCGAGCATCGCGGTGAACATCTCGTTGTAGCGGACCGTGCGCTCGAGCGCCTCGCGCGCCTGGACCGCGTCGGTGACGTCGGTCGCGAGCACGAGCACGCCGTCGATCGTGCCGTCGGGCGCGCGCAGCGGCGCGTACTCGAAGTCGAGCAGGCGCGAGCGCTCCTCGCCGCCGGCCGCGATCCGGACCGCGCGCTCCTTGCCGAGGTACGGCACGCCGGTGTCCATCACGCCCGCGAGCAGCTGATCCAAGCCTTGCCCCTCGAGCTCGGGCATCGCGTCGAGCAGCGGCCGGCCGATGACCTCCTCGGCCGACCGGCTCCACAGCGCGCAGCAGCGCGGGTTGGCGAGCTCGACGACGAAGTCGCGCCCGCGCAGGATGCAGATCGGCGCGGGCGCCTGCATGAACAGCGCGTGCAGGTGCTCGCGTTGCAGTGCGGCCTCGCGGCGCGCGCGCGCGACCGCGAGCTGCGAATCGACGCGCGCGATCAGCTCGCGCGCGCTGAACGGCTTGACCAGGTAGTCGTCGGCGCTGGCGCGCAGGCCCTCGACGCTCGCCTCTTCACCGGCGCGCGCCGACAGCATGATCACGGGCAGCTCGCGCGTGCGCGGATCGGCGCGCAGCTCGCGCAGGAGCTCGAAGCCGTCGAGCCCGGGCATCATCACGTCGGTGAGGATCAGCTCGGGCGCGTGGGCGCGCGCGTGCTCGAGCGCCGACGCGCCGTCGGCGACGGCCGTGACCGCGTAGCGCGCGCTCAGCGTGCGCGCGAGGTAGTCGCGCATGTCGGCGTTGTCGTCGGCGATCAGCACGCGCGCGGCCGGCGCGGGCGGCGCCGCCGCGTGCGATCGCGCGGCCCAGCCCGCGGCTTCGTCGACGAACGCGCGCGCGATCGCCGCGGGATCGCGCGGGCGCTCGCGCAGCCGATCGGCCGGCAGGTGCGCGCGCCCGGTCCGGATCGCGACGGTGAACGCGCTGCCGCGATCGATCGCGCTCTCGACGCGCACGCCGCCGCCGTGCAGGTGCGCGAGCGCTTGCACGAGCGCCAGCCCGATCCCGGTGCCCTCGTGCGTGCGCGCGCGCGCGTCGCGCACGCGATGGAAGCGCTCGAACAGCTTGGGCAGCTCGTCGGCCGGGATGCCGGTGCCGGTGTCCTCGATCGTGAGGATCGCGTGGTCGCCGGCGTCGCGCAGCCGCACGTCGATCGAGCCCTCGAACGTGAACTTGAACGCGTTCGAGAGCAGGTTGAGGACGATCTTCTCCCACATCTCGCGATCGACGTAGACCGGCGCGGCGATCGGATCGCACGTGACCGTGAAGCGGAGGCCGGCGTGCTCGATCGCGGCGCGGAACTGGCCCGCGATCTCCGACGTGATCGCGGCGAGATCGACCGGCTCGTAGCCGGCGTCGGCGCGCCCGGCCTCGATGCGCGAGAAGTCGAGCAGCCCGCCGACCAGCTTGAGCAGGCGCCGCGCGTTGCGCATCACGACCTCGAGGTGCGCGCGCTCGCCGGCGCCGAGCGTCGCGCTCGGGTCGCCGAGCAGATCCTCGAGCGGGCCGAGCATCAACGTCAGCGGTGTGCGCAGCTCGTGGCTGACGTTGCCGAAGAACGCGGTCTTGGCGCGGTCGAGCTCGGCGAGCGCCTCGGCGCGACGGCGCTCGGTCTCGAGCGCGCGCGCGTTGCCGACCGAGGTCGCGATGTGATCGGCGGCGAGCTCGAAGAACTCGCGATAGCGATCGTCGAGCGCGCGGCGCGGGCACACGCCCGCGATCAGGAAGCCGTACGGATGCTCGAGCCCGGGGCGCGCGAGCGGGATCACGACGGCTGTGTGCGCGGGCTCGGGGCAGGGCGCGCCCGGCATCGCCCCGAAGCGCCGCGCGAGGTCGTCGACCACCGCGGTCTCGCGCGTGCGCGCGACCGACCCGAGCGGCCACGCCCGCTCGTCGTCGATCTCGATCACGGGCGGGCGCGCGGCGTCCGGAATCGCGCCGGCGTGCGCGGCGAGCCGCGCGCAGCGGCCGTCGTCGTCGAGCAGATAGAGCTGCGCGAACGGCACGTCGAGCGGCTCGCGCGCGACGATCTCGACCGCGCGCGCGCACGCGTCCTCGCTCGACTGCGCGCCCGCGGCGCCGCGCGACAGCTCGCGCAAGGTCGTGAGCCGGCGCTCGCTCTCGACGCGGCCGGTGGTCTCGGCGACGACCGCGAGCATGCCGCCGACGCCGCCGCTCTCGTCGCGGATCGGCGAGTACGAGACGGTGAACCAGCAGTTCTCGACGTAGCCGTTGCGATCGAGCGGCAGCAGCCAGTCGTCCATCGCGAACGCCTCGCCGCGCAGCGTGCGCTCGAACTCGGGGCCGATCGCGTGCCAGACCTCCGGGAAGATCTCGCGCGCCGGCGCGCCGAGCGCGCGCGGGTGCTTCGACGCGCCGAGCACGGGCCGATACCGATCGTTGTAGAAGAAGCGGAAGTCGCGCCCCCACGCGACGACCATCGCGAACCGTGACTCGAGCATCATGCTGACCGCGGTGCGCAGGCTCTGCGGCCACCGCGACACCGGGCCGAGCGGGTGCCGCGACCAGTCGAAGCCGCGCATGAACGCACCCATCTCGCCGCCGCCGGCGAGGCAGTCTTCGGCGCGCGCCGCCGCCAACATCGCGCTCACGGCCTCTCCGGACCGCGCGACTTCGCCACACCGTGCGGTAACGCCTCGGTCCCCCCGTTTGGACTGCTACGACTTACGCGCGACGCTCGTTGCACGCGGAGGTCGTTCGCACGCTCCGTGCCGTCACGGCGCCGGCGCTCCGTCGGCGGTGATCGCGAAGTGATCGATCACCGCGCGCGTCTGGTAGTCGTACGCGGTGAGCTCGATCGCGCCGTCGGGGCGGCGGAACACGATCGCGTAGCCGTAGTCGATCGCGCCGGTCAGCGGCGCGCCGCCGTTGCCGATCATCACCTCGCGCGATTCCGGGTAGTGCGCGTACGTGTGGACGTGCCCGGTGACGAGCAGCGTGAGCGGGTGCTTGGCCAGGATCGCCGCGCTCGCGTCGACGCCGGCGACCGCGGTCGCCTGGTGCGGCTCGTGGCGGACGACGAAGGTGTAGGTGGTCGGCTGCGCGAGCGCGTCGTCGAGCCAGCGCGCCTGCTCGTCGCTCCACGCGTTGGCGGCGACGACGACGATCTTCGCGGTCCAGCTGCCGTCGGTCGCGCCGAGGTGCACCGCGTACCACGGACGATCGACGCCGAGCGGCTTCGCCATGCGATCCACGAAGCTCGTGTAGTTGCGCGTGACGCCGTCGCTCGATCCTTCGCCGCAGTTCGAGACCGTCGAGCCGGTGCACTCGTGGTTGCCCATCGCGGCGTAGACCGGCGCGTCGAAGTGCATGCGCGCGCCGAGATAGAGATCGAGCTGCGGATCCTGCTCGTGGCCGTTCGGCGACGCGTTCATGTAGTCGCCGGTCGACAGCGCGAACGGCGGGCGAGGTGACTCGCGCGCGACGTCGTCCCAGATCGCGGTGATCACCGCGGTCGGATAGTTCGCGGTGTCATCCTCGTTGATGGGGCGCGTGTCGCCGACGATCGCGAAGCGCAGCTCGTCGAGCGAAGAGGGTTCGATGTCGACGGTCGGCTCGGCGTTGCCGCAAGCGGCAAGGAACAGCAACACCGCGAAGCGCATCGCCCTACCGTACTAACGCGGCACGCGATTCGCCATCGGCTTCTTCTGCGTGTGGATCAGCGCCTGTTGGGTCGCGGTGTCGGCGATCGTCGGCACCACGCGCTCGACGACGCGCCCCATCGCGCGCGAGATCGCGGCGGCGAGCCCCTCGGGGCTCTGCTGCGGCAGCGGCTCGGTCTCCTCGAACTGCTGCGACCACAAGACCTCGCCGGTGCGCGCGTCGGTGAGCGTGAGCTCGAGCGCGATGCGACCGACCCAGTGGTGATCGGTGCGATCGACCTCCTCGATCGCGATCACGCGGCCGCCGAGCACGACGGCGGCCGCGTCGGTCAGCTCGCGCGCGATCGCGCGGAACCGGCCGGTGTGCGCGAGCGACTCGGCGAGGTAGTCGGACACCATCGTGCCCGGCGACGAGACCCAGCGATGATACGCGTAGTAGTCGAGGCGATAGGGCGACTGGCGATAGACGATCCGCTCGTCGTCGTAAGCGGAGTCGGTCGCGAGCGGCTCGACGACGACGACGGTGTCGCCGGCTTGCGCCGGGTGCGACGCGGGCGTGGCGAGCTGGTAGAAGCGCGTCTGCGGCGTCTTGCCGCCGCACGCCATCACGGCGAGTAAGAGGAGGGCTCGCTTCACGGCAACTTCCGATCTTCCGGCGGCGACGAGAAGAAGAGCTGCGACGGTCGCTGCCGTACGTCGCGCGCGAGCTCCTTGAAGCTCCGGCTCGCCTGGCGCAGATCGAACAGCGCCGAGCGCACGGGGCCTTCGTTGGCGATCACGAAGGTCTTGATCTGCGCGATCAGCTCGCCGGTGTCGGCGGCGGCGCCGTTCACCGAGTCGGCGGACTGGTGGAACGCGTCGATCGCGCCGTGCAGCGCGACGCGGTTCTCCGCGATCATGCCGCGCACGAGGCCGGTGCCCTGCGCGAGGTTGACCGACGTGACCTTCATCTCCGCCAGGATCTGATCGATCGCTTCGTAGCGCTTCGGGTCGGTGAGCGCGGCGAGGTTGTCGGCGATCTGGTTCGCGCGATCCATGATGTGGCCGCTCTCCTCGGCGAGCTGCTCGGCCTGATCCTTCAGCTTGTCGATCACCGACGTGCCCGCGATGATCACCCCGCCCTCGGGCACCTGCGGCGCCGCGTACGATCCGCCCTCGAGATCGATCACCTTCAGGCCGGTGATGCCGGCGTACTCGAGGTGGGCCTCGGTGTCGGCGTGGATCGGCGTGCCGTGCTTCACGCTGATCGACACGACCACCGCGCGCAGATCGTTGGGCGACACGCCGATCTCGTCGACGGTGCCGACCTTGATGCCGGCGAGATAGACGAGCGCACCCTCGTCGAGGCCCATCACCGACTTGGGGAAGACGATGCGGTAGTGGTCCTCTTTCTCCCAGAACCGCAACCCGCCGAACACGATCAACACGATCGCGACGAGCCCCGCGCTGAGCGCGGCGAACAGCCCGACGCGGAGCTTCTGCGCCTTGGTCGTCATGCGTACTCCCTGCGCGCGGTCGCGCCTCGGTGGAAGAAGGCGTGCACGTCGTCGTCGTTCGAGTGCTCGAGCTCGTCGATCGTGCCCTCGGCGCGCACGCCGCCGCCGGCGAGCATCACCGCGCGATCGGCGATCGTGCGGATCGACTCGAGCTCGTGCGAGACGACCACGAGCGTCGCGCCCAAGATGTCGCGCATGCGGAGGAGCGTCTCGTCGATCCCCGCCGCGCTCGCCGGATCGAGGCCCGCGCTCGGCTCGTCGCAGAAGACGAGCTCGGGATCGAGCGCGGTCGCGCGCGCGAGCGCGGCGCGCTTGCGCTGTCCGCCCGAGAGGTTCGCGGGCAGGCGCTTGTCGAGCCCGTGGAGCGAGACCATCGCGAGCTTGATGCGGACCATCTCGTCGATGATCGGATCCGGCAGGTCGGTCAGCTCGCGCAGCGGCAAGGCGACGTTGTCGGCGATCGTCATCGCGCCGAACAGCGCGTCTTGCTGGAACGCGGTGCCGGTGCGGCGCAGGAGCGCGTTGCGATCATCGGTATCGAGCGAATAGAGATCTTCGCCGAAGACCTTGATCGTTCCCGAGAGCGGCGGTTGCAGTCCGGTCAGCGCGCGCAGGAGCGTGGACTTGCCCGAGCCCGAGCCGCCGAGGAGCGCGACGATCTCGCCGCGCTCGATCCGCAGATTGACGTGCTCGACGATCGGCTTGTCGTATCCGACGCAGAGATCGTGAGTCTCGAGGACGGCGCTCATAGCGTGTGCTTCCCGACCGGCCACATCGTCGCGAAGATCGCGTCGACGACGATCACGAAGAAGATGGAGACGACGACGGTCTTGGTCGTCGCGGTGCCGACGCTCGACGCGTCGCCGCCGGCCTTCAGCCCCAGGTGACAGCCGGCGAACCCGATGATCCACGCGAACACGAAGCTCTTCGCGATGCCGTGGACGAAGTCGGCGAGCTCGACGCGCGCGACCACGCGATCCCAGTACGCGAACACCGGCAGCCCGAGCGACGCCGACGCGACCAGCATGCCGCCCGCGATCCCGACGAACATCGAGATCAAGGTGAGCGCCGGGCCGGTCATCGTGATCGCGGCCATGCGCGGCACGACGAGGAAGCGCACCGGCCCGATCCCCATCGTCTGCAGCGCGTCGATCTCGCTGCGCACCTGCATCGTTCCGAGCTCCGCCGCGATCGCCGCGCCCGTGCGCCCGGTCAAGATGATCGCGGTGATCAGCGGCGACAGCTCGCGCACCATCGACATGCCGACCATGTCGGCGACGAACGGCCCGGCGCCGAAGCGCTGCAGCTGCACCGCGCCCTGGAACGCCATCGTCATGCCGAGCAGGAACGACAGCAGGCTCACGATGAACAGCGCATCGACGCCCATCGCGCCGACCTGCGCGGTGATCGATCCGTTGGGCAGCTTCTCTCGGCGCGTGACGACCGCGATCGCTTGCCGCAGCGTCTCGCGGATGAGCCCGCCGAGCCGCGCCGCGCCGCTCGCGCCGTCGAGGATGTGACCGCCGAGGTTCTCGATCGCCCCGGGCTTCTCTTCTCTTTCGGTCGGCTTGGCTCCGCTCGGCAGCATCTCGAGCGCGGCCTTGTGGTGCTCCTTCGCGTTCCGGATCTCGACGTTGCGTCCGCCGCGCCGCGCCTGCTTCTCGACGAGCGACACCACCGCGACGCCCGCCGAATCGATCTTCTCCGCCTGCTCGAAGTCGATCACCAGCGTCTTCACGCCGCGCCGCTTCGCCGCCCCGCGCAGACACGCATACAACTCCTTCGCGTTCCCGATCCCCAGGTCGCCCCGGAGGTGCGCGATCGCGCTCCGCCCCTCGCGTTCGACGACGGCCGGTGTGCGCTCTCGCTCCACGCCCCTCGTCATTGCAAGAACGTGCCCGTCCTCCCCGCTCGCATCTCCCTCGCTACCCGACCGCGATCCGTGCTCCCGCGCCACACCGCGACGCCGCGGCGCACTGCGGCTGGCCTGTCGTATCGACGGGTCTTCGTCTTCCCCGTTCGTCCTGAGCAGCGCCGTCTCCGCCGTTCGTCCTGAGCGGAGCCCGGAGCGAAGCGACGGGCGTAGTCGAAGGACCAACTGACGAGATCGCTAATCACCCTAATCGGGTGATCGCTATTCTGTGCGTGTCCGGCCGGACACGCTGGAAATTATTCGTGATTCGCGACGAATTTCGTTGAGCCGATCGCCCTCGATCCCGTAGGAGCAAATGAAAGGGCAATTCGGAGATCGGCAGTCATGCGGCAATTCCGACTGGGCATCATTTTCTCATTGGGTATCTCGTTCGCGCTC
>DATJIA010000312.1:0-65098 GCA_035493675.1 Kofleriaceae bacterium
CGCGCCCGCCGCGCCTTGCGCATCGCCCTGCACCGCCGCCGCCGCCGCGCTGCCGCCGACCGCTTGCGCCGCCGCGCCCTTCGCGTCGCCTTGCACCGCCGCGCCCGCCGCGCCGCCGCCGACCGCCGCAGCCGCCGCGCCTTGCGCGCCGCCTTGCGCCGCGCCGCCGGCGACCGCCCCCGCGGTCCCGCCTTGCGCCGTCGCGGCCGAGCTGGCCGCGCCCGTCACATCGCCCGACGCCGCCGCGCCCGCGGTCGCGCCACCGACGGCGCCGACCGCGCCCGCGGTGTCGCCCTTCGCGCCCGCCGACACCGCCGCGCCCGCATCGCCGCCGACCGCCGCGCCCGCGGCGCCGCCGACGTCGCCCTTGGCCGCCGCACCCGCGGCCTCGCCGCCGACCGCACCGACCGCGCCCGCGACGTTGCCCGCCGCGACCGCAGCCACCGCCGCACCTGCAGCACCCGCCGCGCCCGCGCCACCGTCCGCGGACGCTGCCCCCGCAGCATCCGCAGCTCCGGCCGCGCTCGTCGGCGCACCCGCTGCCGCCGCAACACCCGCGACATCACCCTTCGCCGCCGCTTGCGCAGCCGCGCGCGCCGTCGCCGCGGCGGCGGGCGCCTTCGGCGGCGCGATCGGAATCACCGCGCCCGTCACCGGATCGATCTTCGCGGTCGCGACGCCGATCGCGCTCGACTTCGCCTCGGCGACGTCGGCCATCTTCGGCACCGCCGGAGGCGCCGGAACGCTCGGCGCGCTCGGCGCCGTCGGAGCCGCGGGCACGCCGGGAAGCGGGACGCTCAGCGAGCCCGCGAGCGAACCGGGTGCAGGCGGAAGCGCGAGGTCGATGTTCGCGGCAGCCGCCATGCGCTGCATCGGCGTGCCGATCGCCGGAGGCGTCGGCGCGGTCGGCACGCCCGGAGGCGCCGGCACGTCGACGTCGATCTCGACCGCGACCGCGACGTCGATGTTCGCGGCGGCCGCCGCGCGCTGCATCGGCGTGCCCGCCGTCGGCGGCATCGCGGCCGTGCCGCTCACCGTCGCCGTGACGCTGGCGCTCGCGCCCGCGCCGCCGCCGCCCGCGCCGCCGCTGTCGCCGTACTGATCCTGCTCGGGGCTGCCGCCGCCCGCGCCGCCGCCGCCGCCGCCACCGCCGCCGCAGTTGATCATGATCATCGGCGCCTTCATCGACAGGTCGCTCGATGCCTTCATCCCGACCGACGCCTGCGCCTGGATCTTGAGCATCCCGGGCGGGTTGACCTTGTAGGTCTGCTTGTCGGTGGTGCCGACCTTGATGGCGCCCGACGTGCTCTTGAAGATCACGTTGCCGGCCGACGCCTTGATCTCGATGTCGCCGTCGCCGGTCTCGATCGTCGCGTCCTTCTTCGACGCGTCGAGGACGATCTTGGTCTTCTTCGTCGAGTCGACGATGATCAGCTTCTCGCTGCCGTCCTTGTCGTCGATGATCAGGCGGTGACCCGTCTTGGACTTGATGACCTTGACGTTGTTCTTGCCGTCGTCGTTCGACTGCGGCGGCTTCTGCTTGTCGTTCCAGAGCGCGCCGATCACGATCGGGCGCTCGATGTCGCCGTGCTCGAACACGACGAGCACTTGGTCGTCGTTCTCGGGCAAGAAGTAGGTGCCGCGCTGGTTGCCGGCCATCGGCACCGCGATGCGCGCCCAGTACGTCACGTCATCGGCCGAGAGCCACGGCAGCTTGATCTTGACGCGATAGCCGGGGTTGCCGTCGCCGCTGTTGTCCTTGTTGTCGGTCACGATGCCGACGTGCACGCCGCGCACCTTGTCGGCGCGCGGCGGGGTCGCCATGAAGCGATCGGGATCGAAGAGACGCGACACGAGTTAGGACCTCAGGGACCGATCTTGGTGTTCGAGCCGTCCATGTTGGCCGGCGCGCTCGCGATGACCTGGGTCATGCCGCCGTCGAAGATCAGGTCGGCGCCCGACTTCATCTCGACCGCGTTCTGCGCCGTGACCTTCACCTGCAGACCCTCGGCCTTGAGCTTGCCGTTCTTGCAGGTGATGTTGAGCTTGCCGTCCATCGCCGCGACGAGGACGCCGCCCGAGCCGGCGTCGCCGGGACGCGGCACATCGGAGGCGTTGGGGCCGTCGCCCGACTTCGCGAACTTGCCGACGGCGACGACGTTCTTGGCCGTCTTGTCGGCCATCACGACCTTGCCGTTCGACGAGTCGTCGAGGATCACGACCGAGCCGGCGCGGCTGCGATAGCCGCGGAAGTCGTTCTTGCCGCCGCCGCCGTCTTCGGCCGGCTTGTCGGTCTTGTTCCAGACGCCGCCGAGGATCACGGGATAGTTGATGTCGCCGGCGATGAACATCACCGCGACGGTGTCGCCGACGTCGGGCAGCGTGTACCAGCCGAACTTGTCGCCCGCCATCGGCGTCGACAGCTGCGCCCACCAGCTCTGATCCTGATCGCCGTTGTCGAGCCAGGGGAACTTCACCTTGATGCGCGCGATCCCCTTCTCGTCATCCTTGTTCTGGGTGACGACGGCGAAATACACGCCGACGAACGTCGGGTCGCCGCTCGGCTGTCGAGGACCGCCTGCGCGCACTACTGGCCCTTCTGCGCGTCGCGCGCGAGTTTGAGGACGGTCGTGTAGCCGCCTTGCGCCGACGCGCCGTGGCCGCCGCCGCCGTGGCTGTACATGTGCGCGCAGCCGGTGAGGAAGTACTTCCCGTTGAAGAGGTTGTCGGTCGTGGTCTCGTCGACGATGATCTTCACGACGATGCCGGGCTTGAAGTCGGGATGGCCGATGCACTCGGCCTCGCCCGTGATGAAGCTCATCGAGGCGTCGTCGAGCTTCGACTGCGCGATCGCCTTGGCTTCCTCCACGCTCCGGATCGGATGATCGACGGTGACCGTCTTGGCCTGTCCGAACGGGTTGGCGGCGCCTGCGGCGTTGGTCGCGCCGAGCTTCGACGACTGCGCGTTGACGACGCCCGAGATGGCTTCCTTCTTCTCCGGATCCCAGCCGCGCACTTCCACGCTGTTGACGACCGCCGCCGACGACGAGCGGAAGCCCGCCTTCTTGATGCGGTGACCGGTGCCCGGGTTCTTCGAGATCTTGAGCTCGATGCCCGAGTCCTGATCGGTCTTGGGCTTCTTGAAGTGGAGCGTCGAGTCCTCGACCCACACCGCGTAGCCGATGCGCGCCGCGCGGATGCGGAGGAACTCGAGATCGTTCTGCGCGTGCTTGTAGACGTGCTCGTGCTTGATGTTGACGTCGCTGTCGCACTGCGCGGACAGGCCGTGATCACCGACGATCGCGTTGACGATGTCGTTGTCGGACTGCTTCTGGAACGTGCGCGACTTGCGGCCGCGGAGCAGGCGATGGAGCTTGTCGAACGCGCGGACGACGCACTTCGACTCGCCGCCGGCCTCGTAGGTCGGCTCGAGCCCGACGAGCTCGCCCTTGAAGATGCACGTGTTCTGATCGGTGACCTGCACCTCGACCGAGTCGCCCTGCGCGTGCGCGTTCGAGTGCCGGTGGCCCTTGTTCTGGAGCGTGATCACCGCCATCCACGGCTGGTTGAGATCCTGATCGACGACGAAGCGGATCACCTCGTCGTCGGGCACGTCGGTGCCGTTGATCTTGATCTTGATCTTGGCCGCGCCAGCTCTGCTGTTCGGGTCCTGCGCCATGCGAGCCCTCCGCTCAGGTGCCCTTCTTGAAGCTGAGCTTGTCTGCTTCCTTCACCTTGACGGTGCAGGTCGCGCGGACCGGCGTGCCGTCGGGGAGGAACATCGTGTACTTGGTCGAGACCGATTCGATGACGCCGACGAACGCCGGCAGGTTGCCGGAGCCGCGGCCGAAGACGACCGCGACCTTGTGCGGGCGCTTGTGGTCCTCGTCGCTCGCGTTGGCGTCGCGGACCTTGGCGAGCTCGAGGAGCGCGTCGACCTGCGCCTGCACGCTCGCCTTCTTCTCGAAGCCGTCGAAGGTCAGCTCGAGGCCGAGCGAGCGGCCGTCGGCGCCGGTGAACTCGAGGTGCGGCTGATCGCCCTTCGAGTCCTTGTGCTTCGACCACGGGACCGACTTGTCGACGGAGAGCTCGCGCGGGTTGTACTGCGCCTCGATGCCCTTGGTCGGCTCGTCGAGGCTGCCGATCTGCAGCTTCTGCAGCTTGTCAGTGCCGGCGTATTCGAACCGGTCGCTGATCTTGCCACTGGGGCGGATGTCGTTCGGGCTGCTGCTCATAGATACGGCTCCCCGTTGCGTTCACGCGCGATGTCGATGAGGCGAAGGATCTCGGCGTAGACGTCTTGCGCGATCTTCTCGATGTCGGGCTTCTCGCCCTTGCCGTGCGACTGACCGCCGTGCGCGCCCGGCGAGCTGGGCGCGCCGCGCGACGACGAGCCGCGCGCGTCGGCGGCGATCGAGGCCTGCGCGCGCGACGGCGCGGCGGTGACCAGCGTCAGGTCGGCGACGCTGAGATCGGAGCCGGGCGAGTACGAGCCGAGCACCTTGCGCGCGGCGCTCTCGAACCAGGGCGGGATCTCGGCTTCGCCGCCGCCGTGGCGCGCGAACGGCACGCCGGTGCGGACGAGCTCGGGCGACGCGGTCGGCGCGCGCAGCACGGCGCCGACCTCGCGCTCGGGGCGGGCCGCGGCGGCGCGCTCTTCGCGCGACGGGGGCGGCTCGCTCGATTCGACGTACGTGCGGTCGGTGTCGGCGAAGCGAGCGCCGGGGCGCGCGGCGCCGCGCACGCTGCGCAGCTCCGCGGTGCTCGGCGCGACCAACGAGCCGAGCGCGTCGCCGGCGCGCGACGCGAGCGAGGCGAGGCCCGGGCGGACATCGGCGCCGAGCGGCGCGCTGTCGTCGATCTCGGCCTTCGCGGCGGCGCGCTCGCGCTCGCCCGACAAGACCAGCGGGATCATCGACCACGCGGCGGCCGCGCGCTCGGTCGGCGACACGGCGCGCTCGTCACCGGCGAGCCCGGTCGGACGCGAGAGGATCGCGAGCGCGCGCGCGGCGCGCGCCGACGGCGACAGCGAGCGGCCGTCGCTCGACTGCGAGAGCGCCAGGTAGACCGACTCGAAGCGGCGGCGCACCGGCGCGTCGCCGAGCATCGGCGACGGCAGCGCGGCGGCGCTGACGGTCGCGAGGCCCGGCTCGCCGGCGGGGAGGCCCGCGTCGGCGGCGTCGGTCGTGCCGGTGAGCGAGCCCAGCATCGTCGACGCGGGGGCGGCCGCGCTCGCGGGCGAGGTCGCGCTCGGCGCGACCGCTTGATCGGCATACGTCGCGGCGTCGGGCGACGACGCCGACGTCATCGACATCATCGACGCGGCCATCGACCACGGCGCGCGCGACGCCGCGCGCGGATCGCTCGCGGCCGCGACCTCGCGGCTCACGACCCACGAGCCGAGATCGGCGACGGCGCTCGCGGCGAGCAGCTCGAGCGCGGCGACCGGCAAGGTCGCGAGGCCCTCGGGCGTGGTCGCGCGGAGCCCGACCGCGCCGACGGTGGCGGCGGGCCAGAGGAACGCGCCGCGCGGCAGGCGCTTCTCGATGCCGAACAGCTGCGCGCGCTCGCCGGGCGCCGGAGCCGCGAACGCCGACGCGGCGCTGGAGGCTGAAGCCGATGGATACGCGGTGATCGGCGCGGCGATCGCATCGGGGGCGCGCGTCTCGATCATGCCGGGCGACGCGGGCGCGCCGGGCATCGTGCCCCCGGCGATCGCGCCCCGCGTCGCGTCGGGCGCCGCGGTCTCCGACGGCGCGACGACGGGCATGCCCGCCTCGACGGCGGCGAGCGCACGCGCGCTCGGCGCGCCGCCCGCGCGGATCGCGGCGGCGCGTGCGGTCTGCACGTCGGAGCCGGCCTGCACCGCGCGGAGGAAGGTCAGATCGATCGCGGTCGCCATCGCGGCGAGGCCGCTCGGGCCCGCGATCGCGAGGCGCTGCGCCTGCGCCGCCTCGGCGGGACCGAAGCCGTAGACGCGCGCGGCCAGCACGATCTCGGGCGCGACGAAGTCGAACGAGAGATCCGCGGAGCTGCGCTCCTGCTCGACGGCCCAGCTCTGCGCCATGACGGCCGTCATGCCGGGCGCGCCGGTCCACGCGGTGCGCGGCGGCTGCGCGAGCGGCGCATCGAGGCCCATCGCGCTCGCGCCGATCGTGCTCGGAGATCCAGCCGCGGCGCCGATCGACGCGGACGGCGTGACGGCGGTGGGCGACGCGTCGGCGCGCGTGATCATCTCGGCGATCGGCGACGCGAGGAGCTGCGAGCGCACCGCGATCATCTCGGCAGCGCGAGCGGCGGCGAACGGAGCGGACGCAGCGGGCGTCGTCGCGGCGGCGGCCGGCGCGGCCGCAGACGCAGCAGACGTCGTGGACGGCGCGATCGCGCCGTCGGTGCGATCGGCCGCGGTCGCGGGCGTCGGGATCGACGGCGCGCGGCGCGCGATGCGCTCCTCGCCGAGCGCGCCGGTCGGGCCGAGCTCGCGGCCGGTCGCGGGCGCGCCGGGCAGCTCGGGCGCGACGTACGCCGCCTCGGGCGCGAGCGACGCGAGACGCGACATCGTCGCCTGGGCGCTGATCGCGGCCTCCGGCGTCGCGAAGTGCCCGAAGTGGGCGAGCGTCGGCCACGCGGCCGCGCCGCCGGTGGTCGCGAAGCGCATCGCCGGCGCGAGCACGCCGTCGAGGTACGACGCGACGAGTCCGTCGGTGTAGAGCGCGCGGGTGTCGAACGACGGCGCCGACGGCAGCGCGAGCAGTGACGAGAGCGCGGGCGCGATCGGCGACGACGCGAGCGCGGCGTGCATGCCGGCGCCCGGCGCCGACGGCACGGTGCGCGCGATGCGATCGACGAGCTGCACGCTCGGCGTGTTGACGGTCGGCGCGCCGGCGGGCGCGGTGCTGGCCGGCGTCGCGGTCGCGGCCGCGGCGGCCGGCGCAGGCGCGGCCGGCGCGGTCGCGCGCGGCGCGGGACGCTGCGGCGCCGCCTGCGGGCGGAAGATCGCGGCGTAGACGTCGTCCGGAACCGACTCGGCGTCGTCGAAGCGCGGCGCGCTGGCCGGCGGGGCGGCCGGCGTCGGCGTCGGCGTCGCGGCAATCGGCGGCGCCGCGGCGGGCTCCGGCGCGATCACGGGCTGTGCGATCGGCGCGCGCGCGGCGGGGCGCGCGGTCGCGCGGGTCTCGAAGACGTCGCCGGCGCTGCGCGCCTCGGGCGCGCGACGGAAGTCGGGCGCCGCCGGCGCGACGTACACGGCGTCGGGCGCCGCGGACGCGCGCATGCGCAGCGGCGCGAGCAACGGCGACGAAGCGAACGACATCGGCGCGGTCACCGCGTCGATTGCGGCGAGCGATTGCGGCGACGCGCCCGCGAAGCGCGCGAGCCAGCGATCCGCCCACGCGACGTGCTCGACGGCGGCGGGACGCTCGGCCGCGATCGCGCCGAGCGCGCCGGCCGAGGCCGCGGGCATCGCCCACACGGGCGCGAACGAAGGACGAGCGGCCGCTTCCGTCGTCGCGGCTTCGCGCGCGGGCGCCGACGGCGCGGCAGCGTGCGCCGCCATCGCCATCGCGGGCACCGCCGAGGTCATCGGGCGTCGCACGACGCTCGCCGTGTCGACACCGCTGACGAGGCCGCCGAGCCCGGCCGGCATCGCGACGCGCGGACCACCGGCGGGCTCGGGCGCGACGCCCGCCGCCGCGCCACGCGCGAGCAGCTCGATCGCGCGGAACGCGCTCGCCGCCGCGGGCGACGACGAGATCGTCTGCGCGAGCGACGCGATCGCCGCCGGCGACATCGCGCCCGGGATCGTCTCCTGGGTCGCCGTCGCGGTGGGCGCGCTGATCGTCGGCGCCGCCGACGGCGCGAGCTCGCGCGCGGTCTCGGCCGTGCGCGGAGCTTCGGCCTGCGCCTGCGTGATCGTCTCGGCGGTCGTCGACGGCGCGGTCATCGACGGCGCGGTCGCCGACGGCGCGGCGATCTGCGCGGGCGCCTCGACCTGCGCGCGCGACTGCGCGCGAACTTCTTCGATCTGGCGGATCGCGGTCGCGAGCTGCGCTTGCATCGCGGGCGTGCTCGGCGCGGGCGCGGCCGCGCGCGGCGCGGCGAACCGCGGCGCTTCGCTCGCCGGCTCCGGCGCGGAGATCTCGCGACCACGCGGCGCGCGCAGCTCCGCCGGCGCGACGAACGACAGCGCGCCGAGGATCGGCGAGCGCTCCGCGGTCGACAGGCCGCTCGAGATCGCTTGGCCGATCGTCCCGGCGAACACCTGCGCGGCCTGCGCGGCGGCGAACGGCACCAGCGGGCTGTACGCGGCGAGCGGACGCGCCGCGACCGCCGCCGACGGGACCGCCGGCAACGCGTTGCCGATCCCACCGTCGGGCGCGATCTGCATCGACGACGACGCGATCGACAGCGACGGCGCGACGAGCTCCATCGGCATCGCCGCGGGCGCCGCCATGCTCGGCGCGGTCTGCACGTACGTGCCGCGCGTCGTCACCGCCATCGCGGAGCGGCCGGGCGACGCGTACGAGACCTGGCGAGCCGCCGCCATCCAGTCGAGCTCGTCCTGGTACCACGGACGCGGGAAGACCCACGACACCGGCGCGACCGCGCGCTGGCCCCAGCCGCTCTGCGCGTAATCGTCGAACACCCGCAGCGACGCCGACTTCTGCGCCGCCTCGACCCACGGAGACACCAGGCGATCGACGAACGCGAGCGAGCGCAGCGAGCGCGAGCGCGGCGCGCCCTGCCCGCCTTCCGGCGCCCATCGCTCGACATGACGCTCCGACGCGTGCAGCGCCATCGAGGTCGCGCGCGACTGGAACGGCGTCGGCGCTTCGAGCGCCGCCGTCAGAGCCTTGGTCTCGGTGGGTTCGTCTTTCATCGCGCGCTCAGGAGATCGTCAGGCCGTGATGCGCGAGCTCGAGCGTCTCGATCGCGACCTCGTTCTTCGACGCGTCGAACTCGCTGAGCTCCCACTTGAGCGGCATGCAGTCCTTCGCCGTCCACGTCTGGACGACGTTGAGCTGGCTGTCGAGCTGGATGATGTCGACGTTCTTGCGCTCCATCGTCCCTTCCATCCACTCCTTGCGCCACTTGAGGATGTCGGAGTCCTTGGAGAAGCCGCGCTTGAGCGTGATGTTCTTCCACTTCACGGCGCCGACGAGCTGCCACGTCGTGTTGTTGACGCCGCCTTCCTTCAGCGGCACCGCTTCCATCTCGTACGAGAGCCCGGCGGCCGACTTGAAGAACGCGGACGCGGTCCCGCCGATCTTCACCTGGAAGACATATGCGGGAAGCGGATCCTTGCGCGTCGTTCCGTTGCTCGAGCCAGCCATGTTGTCTCTCCTCGTCAGTCTTCGTCAGCCGTCGGTCAACCGGCGTCGGGGCCGCCCATCTGCTGCACCATCGTGACCATGATGAACTCCGTGGGGATCACCGGGGCCACGCCGATTTCACAGGTGAGGATGCCCTTGTCGATGTTGTCCGGCGGATTCGTCTCCGCATCGCATCGTACGAAGAAGGCTTCCTCGGTCTTCCCTCCGACCAGCATGCCCTGTTGGAAGAGGGTCCCGAGGAACTTTTCGACGCGACTCCGGATCGTGTGCCAGGTGCCGGCGTCGTTCGGTTCGAAGGTGATCCACGCGAAGCCCGCGTCGAGGCTGCGCCGGAGCATGATGAACAAGCGGCGCACGTTGACGTACCGCCAGTTCGGATCGGATGACGCGGTGCGGCCACCCCACGGGCGCACGCCGCGCTGCACCCGGAAAGTGTTGACCGCATCATTGTTTAGGAGACCGAGATGGTCTTCTGTGACGCGCAGGGAAAGATCGGTCGCGCCGGCGATCGGCACGTTGGCGGGGACGAAGTGGACGCCGCCCTCGGTGTCGCGCCGGGCGGTGATCCCGGCCATCGGACCACTCGCCGGGATCGGCCGGGTCTTGCCGGTCGGCTGCTCGTACTGCAGCCACGGCCAGTAGAAGGCGCAGTAGCTCGAGTCGACGCGGCGGCGCCACCGCTGCACCCACTCGATGTCCTTCGACTGCGGGATGTCGAGGATCGCGAAGCGGTCCTTCTGGTTCTCGCAGATCGTGACCATCTGGTCCTGGATCCGCTGGACGCGCATCTCGCCCGCGGGGCCGGGCTCGCGCAGCTGGAAGATCATCGCGTCGGGGATCGCGAGGATCGCGGGCTCGTCGAGCGCGGCGAGCGCGAGCAGGCCCGCGCGATTGCCCGGGCCGTGATCGATCCCGATGAAGTCCTCGGTCGTGATCGCGTCGATGCCGTCGCGGCCGCCCGCGAGCCGCGTCAGCGGCAGCGGCTCGGGCATGTTGTGCGGCACCGGGCTCTTGGTCCCGAGATCCTCACAGCGGATCAAGCGCGAGCGCGACGCGATCACGCGCGGCGCGTAGTTGCGCGACGTCGGATGCATCTGCAGCTGCTTGAAGACCTCGCGGCGATCCTTGAGCGCGACGTGCAGCTCGAAGTCGAGCACCTCGAGGTGGGTCGGCGCCGCCGCGCGATGGCGGCGATTGACCGGCGTCTCGACGCCCCACTTGATCAACTTGTCGCTGACCTCGGTGAGGACGACGCAGTCGCTGTTCTCTTTGTCGAAGATGCGCACCAGCGCGCCGACCTCGAAGCCGCGCGTCGAGTTGACGTGCGCTTCGCCGGCGCCGATGTCGAGATCGCGCGTGAGCAACGCGGTCGCGCCCTTGGTGTGGACGCACTTGAACCAGACGTTGTTGCCCCAGCGTCCCTCGTTGAGCGCGCGCACCTTGAGCGAAGGCTTCGACCAGTCGTCGACCTGCACGTGCTCGGCGCAGACCGCGTGATCGACGCCGAGCGCTTCGCCGTCGCGCGGCATGTGCGCGACGCGGACGACGAAGCACGCGTTACCGCCGTTGCGGAAGAACGCGTGGACGCTGTCGGACAGGAAGTGATCGTCGGAGTAGCCGAAGGTCTCGATGAACTCGTCCCAGTTCGCGATGCGAATGGGCTCGTTGATCGGTCCCTTCTCGGTCAAGCCGACGAAGCCGGTCGTGCGCGTGTCGGCGATCGTGAGATCGGGCGACACCGGCTGCGTGAACGCTTGGTAGATGCCGGGTGGACGGAAATCGGCGGACGGTCGCATGCGGGCCCCTCAGTTGTCTCTTCGCGCCTAACGGCGACGCGCTTCGTTGATCTCGCGATTGATGCGCGCGATCTCGCGCAGCCAGATGTGTCGTTCCTCGTGTTCCATGTCGAGGATCAAGTCGATCGACCAATGGAAGTGATAGGCGATGTACGAGACCTCTTGATAGAGCTGCTCGCGCGGATAGGTTGCGACCGCCGCCCAGGTCACCCCTGGCCGGAACCGGCCGCACCTCCTTCGCCCGTGATGAGCGCGCCGGTCACCATGTCGACATCCATCTCGTTGCCGCACTTCGGGCAATTGACGTGATGCTTGGGCGCGCCGCCCTCCTCGTTGATCTTGCGATAGAACTCTTGGAGGTAGGCGAGGTCCGTCGAGAACAAGCCCTCGATGATGTCGGCGTCGATGTGCTTCTGATCGCCGAGCTGCGTGATCACGCGAGACAGCAAGATGATCACGAGGTACGCGCGGTTCGCTTGGACGCGGTAGTCCTGGAGCGGGATGATCTCGTCGCGCGCGGTCGCGAGGCGCATGACGCCGTCGCGGTGCACCTCACCGCTGTCGTCCACGTAGCCGCGCGGCAGGCGGAACTTGAACTCTGTCTTGAAGGCCATTGCGAAGCTCTCTCCTCACACGCAGGTGTAGAGCCACGTCCCCGAAAATGGGACGCGGCCCGCCGGAGTCCCCGAGCGGGCCGCATCTTAGCAGGCCATCTGCGCCTGCTGTGGAGCGCGAGACGTGAGAATCAGCCCGCGTCCTGGTGAGCGAGGGCGAGCTTGCACTCCTCGACGTAGAACGTCGCGTCGAACGTCGACGGCTTGTCGCTGCGCTCGAGGTCCGACGTCTTCACCTTCAACCAGCCGCAGCCGTTATACGTAATGCTGCCGATCTCGGTCTTCATGTCGGGCAGGAGCAGGTGGACCGCGATGCTGATGTGGTGCTCCTCGAGGGTCTCACCCGCGATGAACCACTTCTCCGCCGCCGCCATCCACGCGTCCTCGACCTTTCCGTCCGGACCCGAACCGACGGTGAACTTGATGTCCGAGAGCTCGAGGCTGTGCGCGAGCAGCGCATTCTCGCGGAGGTGACCGACGGCGTCGACCGCGGTCTTCTGCGTGAACTTCGGGAGCTCGACCTTCTGCACGGTCGACACGTCGAGGCCGGCGACCTCGACGCGGAAGTTCGCGCACATGAAGTCCTTGTGCCGCTTGCCGAGGCCCGACAAGACGCTCTTGCCGGTGCCCTTGACGTGGCGAACCGACTCGGGCTTGAACTTGATGTCGCAGTACATCGCGTCCTTGCTCGCGGCGTCGAGGTTCGAGAACGAGCACTCCGTGATCAGCGCCTGCATGAAGTTGACGCGCCGCATCTCCATGCCGTCGAAGTTCGCGCTGAGGATCGCGCCGTCGCGGTACGCCGACGTGCCGGCGTGGTCGAACGACTGCTGGATCCACTTCTGGAGCTCACCGCCCATCGAGGCGGCGACGGACATGCCGCCCTCGCCCCAGGCGATGTTGGCGATCGACTTCTTGGTCACCCAGTCGACGCCCGACTTCATGTCGTGCTTGTCACCGCTGAGCTCGGGCGTGGTCGCCTTCTTCAGCATGCCCTGGAGCTTGCCGTTGAGGTCGAACCCGAACATCGCGTTTGTATAGTTACGAGCTGACGCCATTTCTTTTTTCTCCGTCGTGTCTTCGTTTCGTTCCGGCCCGACACGGGGAGCGGCGCGGACCACACGGCTCTTCTCTCGACCACCACCGGGCGTTGCCCGGTCCTACCTACCGTGTAGCTCGCGACGTTCTCCCTATCGTTTGTCTCTTCGACGACCGTGGAGTCGCTGCGTGCATGATTGCGTCGCCGCGCTCCCTGTTGTTCCGACTGCTCCGTACTACGCGGGGGCCGGAGGATTCCTTCCCCCGGCCCCGCGTCCGTTACATCACTCCTCGACGCCGCCGCCCGACGCCATCTGACCGATACGGAAGATGACGAATTCGGCCGGCTTCACCGGGGCAAGACCGATCTCGCAGACCAGCTGACCAGCGTCGACGACCTCCGGCGGGTTGGTCTCGGCGTCGCACTTCACGTAGAACGCCTGCTCGGGGGCGGTACCCATGAGGGCACCGTTGCGCCAGAGCAAGGTGAGGAACGACGTGATCGTGCGCTGCACCCGCTTCCAAAGCCGATGGTCGTTCGGCTCGAAGACGACCCACTGGGTCGCGCGCTCGATCGACGACTCCACCATGATGAACAGGCGGCGGACGTTGATGTAACGCCAGCTCGGATCCGTCGAGAGCGTACGCGCGCCCCAGATGCGGATCGCGCCGTTCAGGAAGCGGATCGCGTTGATGCCCTTCGGGTTGAGCAGGTCCTGCTCACCCTTCGAGACGTTGTACTTGAGGCCGAGCGCGCCACGAACGATCTCGTTCGCCGGCGCCTTGTGGACGCCGCGCTCCGAGTCGACGCGCGAGTACACGCCCGCGATGTGACCCGACGGCGGAACGAACACGTTGCCCTTGTCCGGGTCATAGACCTGGATCCAGGGGAAGTAGTACGCGCCGTACTTGGAGTCGCGCGGCTTCGGGAGCTTGTCCACGCCACCGCTGATCGTCTCCGGCGAGTCGAGAATGGCGAAGCGGTCCTTGCGGGTCTCGCAGTGGGACAGGATCGCGTCCTGCACCGCCGGCGAAACCTGGCCGGGGGCCGCGACGATCGCGATCTCGTCGACTTCCTCGAAGCACTTGAGGCCCGAGCGCTGGCCGGGACCATTGTCCTTGCCGATGTAGAGCGCCTCGCGACCACCGCCGCCCGTCGGGGCAGCCGCGGCCGGAGCCTTGTCGTCCTTCTTGTCGCCGGCCGCAGCGGGCTTCGCCGTCGCCGGCGCATCCGCCGGCGCGCCGACGTTCACAACGAAGCAGCGCGAGCCGCCGTTGTTGAAGAAGCCGTAGACGCCGTGAGCGAGGTGCTCCGAGCAATCCTTGAAGTCGCCGTACGTCTTCACGAACTGCGACCAGTTGGTGATCAGCACGGGCTCGTTCATCGGGCCCTTCGCCGACTCACCGAGGAAACCGACGGTGTTGGTACCGACCGCTTCGATCGGCTTCGCGCCGCGATCCACTTCCTCGACATACACGCCAGGTGACAGGTAGCTAGTGGCCATGTGCTCTCTCTCCTTCGCGTCAGACGATGGCGCCCTTCCATGGACGTCTATCGGTCTTGCCGGACGTTGCCGGCGTTCTTGGTTCGCACCGAGCCCCCCGGCCCGGTGTCTTCACGCTGCGCGGACGTCGCGCAGCGTAGAAACGTGATCAGCCCCCTCCGCCGCCTCCGCGGCGCCCTCCTCCGAGATCGAGACGACGTGCGAACGGGTTCGGCGCCGGGCCCTGTTCCTTGACCTTCGGATCGGTGATCGAGCGGTACATGAGCTCGCGCGATTGCACCCGTTTGAACTCTTCGAGCTTCTCCGGAATGATCGGAACGAACGTGTAGGCCTGGATCGCCGGACGCACCGGCTGGTTCAAGCTGCCCCAGAAGCGCGACAACGTGCCCTCGTCGAGGCGCGTCTGGAGGATGAAGTAGAGATCGAAGTCTTCGGGGAACGTCGTGCCGCGCATCTTGTCTTTGGGCACGGCCGGGTTCTCGAAGATCGTGCGCACGAGCAAGCCGACGAGGAGCTGCTCGTCCTCGGGCGTCTGCGCCCACGCGCTGATCAGGTAGTCGAGGCGCAGCCACAGCGGCCGCTTGCGCATGAACTCCTTCACGGAGCCGTCGTCTTGCGCGACCTCGACGAGCTCGGAGTGCGGCGTGTAGTCGGTGCCGTCGGGATCGCACGCGACTTGATACAGATAGACCGAGACCGCCGGCAGCTTGCCTTCGATCGCGTCAGGCTTCGGCGCGCCGTCGATGATGTGGACGCGCTTGTAGCCGTTGCGCTTGAACTCGTCTTGGAGCATCCGACTGATCGTGTCGGACGTCTCCTTGATGATGTGATGTTGAGGCGTCGCGCTCATCGATGGTCCGAAACGGATCGCCCTGGTTCCCCCCAGGAGCCTTGGTCACGCGTTGGAGCCAGGCGACTCGAACTTGTGACCGGGGACGAATCGTGGCGGAAGCGCGAGACGCGTTCAAGCACGGAATGACGATTTCGTGTGCGTGAGAACGGCAAACACCGGCGGCGCTCCGACGCGCGCGTAGGTCGGTTTCTCGTCGGTGCGAAGCCCTCGCGTTGACACGTCGCAGCAACCTGAGATAGTCGCCGTGTTGCGCTTCGAGCGACACATCTTCGTGTGCACGCAGGCGCGCGCGGGTGGCGGCAAGCCATCGTGCGGCGCGCGCGGCTCGCAAGCGATCGTGTCCGCGCTCGAGCGCGCGATCGCATCGCGCCCCGAGCTCGCGACGAAGATCGGCATCACGTCGTGCGCGTGCCTCGGTCCCTGCTTCGACGGCCCGAACGCGGTCGTGTATCCCGACGGCGTCTGGTACGCGAACCTCGACGAGAACGACGTCGACGATCTGATCGCGCATCTCGCGGGCGGTGCGGTCGTCGAGCGACGACGCTACTCGTGGCCCGACGACGAGTGACGTAGGCGAGCGAGGCGCTTGTCAATGTCCTTGGCAGCCTCGGTCTGGCCGTCCGCTGCATAAGCAGCCCTAGCAATCTCTCCGACACTGCGAGCATGCTCTTGGTCGCCGGACTGCTCGTACGCATCGGACAAGATGTCGGCTACCTCGGCCAGATCGCGTGATGCCATCTTGGTGCGATCCGTGCGCTCCCACGCGGCGCCGAGATCGCGAGCGGCCTCGTCCGCTCGATGAAGATCGAGGCGCGACTCAGCGCGGAGGGCTTCGAGGATGAGGACGAAGCTCGGCGCGATCGCGCCTGGATGGTCGATCAACTTTCCTAGCACCGCGACCGCATCCTCGTACCGATGCGCTTTCTCGAGCGCTTGCGCGTAGTACATGACCGTCGCGTATTCGGCCATGGTCCCCGGGTGCTCTCGAGACACGCGCTCGAGCATGCCCGCCATCGTCGCCAACGCCGCATCGGTGTCACCGATCTTCAAGAGTGTCGATGCACGCCGGCGAAGGACTTCGTCGCGCGTCGGCGGCGGCAACCGCCCGGCGTCGACGATCGCCTTGGCGTGGTCGAGGGCTTCACGCGCGGCGGTCGCGTTGCCGAGCTTCGCTTGGGACTGTGCGAGGGCCGACCAGGACATCGCCGCCGGGCCGCTGTCGGCGCCGCGAGATTCGAGGATCATCGCGTGCGCAGTCGAAAGTACGACGAGCGCGTCGCGAGTGCGCCCCTGCATGGACATGGAGTTGGCGATCTGCTGAAGGTCGTCGAGGATCACGATGTGGCGCGGTCCGTATTGATGGATCAGCTCCGCCAACAAACGCTCGGCGGTGCTCAGGTTTGCGGCCCAGTCGCCGCTTTCCTGCTCGACCAACGCCTTGCACGACAGCAGCCGGTTGAAGCCACGATCGCCCATACGTGTCGGTTCGCTGACACGCGCAAGCGCCGTCTCGCAGGTGGCCCGCGCTTCACTCGGCCGAGATGCATGCGCGAGGGCGACGCCGATCAAGGCCTCCGTGATCGCCTGCTCGTCGCGATCACTCGCGCGCGTCGCGGCAGCGCGCGCAGCCTGGACAAGGTAGTCGAGTCCGTCGTAGCGGCCGAGCGTGTCCGCCAGGTCGAGCTGCGTCTGCCACGCGTGTAGTGCCAATAGATCATCACCGCGCTCGGCAGCACTTGCGGCAATCTCGCGCGCGAGCGCGTCCGGTTCACCGACGAAGACGTCCTCGGCGAGATCGAGACGTAGTACTTCATTCGCGGCGTCGTCGATGAGAGGCCGCCAGCCCAATCCGCGCGCTCGCCAGAGCACCGGATGCGCCTTTGCGAAGGCCGCTCCGTTGTTGCCTGCGGCGTGCAGTCGCCTAGTCTCGGCGAGGTCGCGCTGCACTCCGCGGATCTCCGCGAGCCAGCGCGCATCGCTGGGCAGCGGATCATGTTCGAGGCGGCTGCACTCCGAAACTGATGGCAGGGACGCGATCTGTCGGGCGTGGTCGACGACATCACCGCCCTCTGAGAGAAGCTCGATACGCCCGTCGACCTCGATTAGGCCTTGATCGAGGCACGCGGAGATCGTTCGCCATGCACTCTCGGGCAGAGCTCCGCGTTCCGCATCGCGACACGTTGTCTCGCGCACATCATGCCATTGGGTCGACCAGCGATCGATCGACGCAATCGCCGTGGCCGTTGCTTGCGGGGCGTAGGGTTTGCCGGTCCCGCGGATCGCACGATCGACGCGTGCTCGATCGGTCGGGCCCCACACCGATCGAACGCGCGCGGCTTCTTCCCCGCATCGATCGATCGGAGTGCGACGAGAAACGATGACGACGGCTGCGAAGGTGCCAACCACCACCAGGCTCGCGAAGACGAGCGCGGCGCGGCGGCGGCGCGACAGGATCGAGCGCAGCGCCACGAGCAGCGAATCCATCGACGGCCAGCGATCGGATGGATTGGCGGCGAGGCCGCGCAGCAAAGCGCGACGGAGCGACGCGGGGACCGCGCGGCCCTTCGGCGCGGGCCGCGGGCCGCGCGCGATCGCGGCGGACCAGGCGTCCGGATCGTGGCGGCGCGCGTTGTCGACCGCGAACGGGCGCTCGCCGTAGACGCCTTCGTAGAGCGATGCGCAGAAACTGAAGATGTCCGCGCGCGCGTCGACGTCGGCGCCCATGTGCTGCTCGGGCGCCATGTACGGCGGCGTGCCGACCGCGACGCCGGTGCGCGTGAGCGTGAACGTCGAGCCTGGCGGCGTCGGCAAGTCACCCGAAGGCCCGCCGCCTTTGATCGTCGGATCGTCGCCGGAGATCGGCGTGACGACTGCAGCGCCGGAGCCGTGGTGCTCGCGATCGGCCGGCACCGCGAGCCCGAAGTCGGTCACCGCCACGCTTCCGTCCGAATCTCGGACGAGCACGTTGTCGGGCTTGAAGTCGCGATGGACCATGCCGGCGGCGTGTGCGGCGGCGAGCCCGCGGCCCGCCTCGACGAAGCGCGCGAGCACGTCGCGCCATGGACGGCGCACCGCGCGCAGCCATGCGCCAAGGCTGCGTCCGACCACGAGCTCCATCGCGACGAAGACCTCGCCGCCCACTTCGCCGGAGTCGTACACGCGCACGACGTTCGGGTGCTCGAGCTTCGCCATCGCCCGCGCTTCGCGCACCAGCCGCGCGGTGTACGCGCGATCGCCGGCGTCGGGGCGCACCAGCTTGAGCGCGACTTGCCGCTGTAGCTCGGGGTCCCGCGCCTCGACGACGACGCCCATGCCGCCCGCGCCGATCTCACGCTCGATCACGTAGCGGCCGACTCGATCGCCGGTGCGTGGACCACTCGGCGACGAAGGAATCGTGCGCGTCGGCGCTTGTGGATCGACCTCGGCCAAGCTGAACGAAGCTCTCAGTACGCCAAGAGCCCGTCAAGGTGAGATAGTCGCCGCGTTGAGCGAGAGCAGCACCGATCCCGACGACGAGGGCCCGCCCGACGCGCTCGGCGAGCAGTGGCAGGAGACCGATCGCTACGCGCTGATAAGCGAGATCGCGCACGGCGGTGGTGGTCGCATCTCGATCGCGATGGATCGCAAGCTCGGCCGTCGCATCGCGGTCAAGCAGCCGCTCGACGAGCGCGGCGCGCGCCGCCTCGAGCGCGAGGCGCTGGTGATGGCGCGGCTCGAGCATCCATCGATCGTGCCGGTGCACGACGCGGGTCGCGACGCGGATGGCGCGCCGTTCTACGCGATGAAGCTCCTCGGCGGACCGAACCTGAGCGAACGGATTCGCGAGGCGGGGACCTTCGAGGCGCGGCTCGCGCTGCTGCGCGTCGTCACCGCGGTCGCCGACGCGATCGCGTATGCGCACGCGCGCGGCGTGATCCATCGCGACCTCAAGCCGTCGAACGTCGTCGTCGGTGAGTTCGGCGAAGTGGCGGTGATCGACTGGGGACTCGCGAAGATGATCGGCGACCTCGACGCCGCCGCGGGCTCGACCGCCATCGGTGCGGAGCTCACGCGCGACGGCGAGGTCATGGGCACGCCGGCGTACATGGCGCCGGAGCAGGCGCTCGGAGCGCCGGTCGACGCGCGCTCCGATGTCTACGCGATCGGCGCGATGCTCTATCATCTGCTCGCGGGGCGCGCGCCCTACGCAGACGCGAGCGGCGGCACCGAGGTAATCGCGCGCGTGATGGCGAACCGCGCGCCCGCGCCGCTCGCGACGATCGCGCCCGACGTCGCGCCTGATCTACTCGCGATCGTCGGCAAAGCGATGACGCGCGTGCCTGCGGAGCGATATCCGAGCGCGCGCGAGCTTGCCGAGGATCTCCATCGCTACGAGACCGGGCAGCTCGTCGCCGCGCATCGCTATTCCGCGATCACGCGCGCTCGTCGTTGGCTCCGGAGGCACGCGCTCGCGGTCGCGTCGAGCGCGGCGGCGATCGGGATCGCATCGACGATCGCGGTGCTCGTGCTGTCGCCGAGCGCAACACGAGCCGAGTCGCCGTGCAGCGAGATCGACGGTCCAGTGCGCGCGGCATGGGGGCAACAGCAGCGTGCCGCCGCAGCGCGCGCCTTCGCCGCGACGGGCGTGCCGTACAACGCGGCCGCGCTCCACGCGGTCGTGTCCGGACTCGACGAACGAGCCGATCACATCGCTGCGATGCGCCGCGATGTCTGCGTCAGCCGAGCGATCGGCGCTCGATCGAGCGAATCGTCAGACTTACGCATGGCCTGCCTCGATCGCCGCATCGGCGAGCTGCAAGCCGTGAGCGACCAGCTCGCCCTCGCTGACGCGTCGACCGTCAAATCGGCGACGGATCTCTTGCAGGCACTCGGATCAGTGGCTGACTGCGCCGACGAGGCAAGGCTTCGCGACATCGCGCCACTCCCTTCGGCCCCTGCCCGACGTGCGGAGATCACCAAGTTGAACGCGCTCATGAACGAGGTTCGCGCGCAGATGCTCGCCGGGCACGAGACCACGGCAGAAGCGGTCGCACCGACCCTGCTCGGTCGTGCCCTCTCGACGGGATACGCGCCGCAGATCGCCGAGATGTTGTATCTGTACGGCAGGACCCTCGAGGCACGAGGGCGCGCGGACGCAGCTCAGGACGTCTTGCGCACTGCGGTCATCGCGGCGGATCGAGCGCGGGACGATCGCTTGCGCGCGGAAGCTCTGATCCAGCTCGCGTACGAGAACGCGACCAACAAGGGATCGCTCGATCAAGCCGACACGTACATCCGCGAGGCCCGCGCGATCAGCGAGTCGGTCGATGACCACGACTTGCTCGCCAACCTCTTGGGCAAGGAGTCCCTGATCGCGGTGAACCACGGCGACCTGGATCGCGGCATCGCTCTCGCGCGCGAGAGCGCAGACGTTACCAACCGGTACGGCTCAGCGCTGCAGCAAGCGGGGGCATTGGCGACGCTCGGATCGATGTTCCAGAGAGCACGCCGCTTCGAGGAATCCGAACACACGTTGACCGAAGCGCTCGATCGGTTCCGGCGGGTCTATGGAACTGAAGAGGTTCCCGACGTCGCGAAGGTCTACCAGAACCTCGGGATCGTCGCGTATCAGCGCCGACAACTGCCGGAGGCGGAGCGTCTGTTGCGACGAGCGATCGAATTGCTCGATCACTTCGTCGCACCGGACTCGCCTGCGCACATCGGTGCGATCTCGAATTTGGGTCTCGTCCTCACGCTCGAGGAGAGGTTCGCGGAGGCGGAGACCGCGTACAAATCGATCCTCCCGGCGGCGCGTGCTCTCGGGAACACGCGCGCGCAGCAGTCGATCCTCTACAACTTGGGCGACGTCTACCGCTACCAGGACCGATACGACGACGCGATCGCGATGTACCGCGAGTGCCTCGCGCTGCGAGAGACGAACGAGCTCGCCGCGGGCGACATCGCCCGCACACACATCGCGTTGGGTGAGACGTTTCTAGGAGCCAATCGCAACCGGGACGCGATACCCGAGTTCGAGACCGCGGTCGCGCTCTGGACGAAGATCGAAGGGCCCGACGGCTTCGACGTCGCGTTCGCGCGATACGGGCTCGGATGGGCGCACGTCGACGTCGGCGAACCTCTCGCGGGGTTGGATCACCTCGTCAAGGCGCAGAAGGAGATGGACGCGGAAGGCGACCCGCACGACCGCGGCAACCTCCGCTTCGAGCTCGCCAAGGCGAAATGGGCGGCCGGCGATCACGCCGCCGGGCGCGCGCTCGCGGAGGAGGCGAAGCCGCTGCTCGCGCAGAGCAACCACAAGGACGGCACGATCGAGAAGGTCGACGCGTGGCTCGCGTCGCACAAGTGACGAGCTAGTACGTCAAGAGCGCGTCGAGGTGCTTGCGCTCCCACGCGCGCGACTCTTCGTAGCGGTCGAAGCGCGCTTCGTCGGCCATGAAGGCCTTGGAGTGGAACTCGCGGCGGCCGTTCTTGACCTTGATGTCGTGCACTTGGTGGAGCATCTCGTGGAAGACGATCCACTCGACGAAGAAGCGCGGCACGAACGCGCGATCGAGCGAGCGGTGGATCCGGATCAGGCGATCCTCGACCGAGTAGCTGCCCATCTTGATCGAGTTGCGGCGGCGGACGCGGCCGGTGCGCGGGCCCCACGTGATCGCGGCTTCGATGCGACCGCCGAAGTAGCGCGCGTTGAGCTCGTCGTACATCGCGCGTAGATCGTGGACGTCGCCGCGGGTGACGATGATCTGGGTCGGCGCGCGGCGCGCGCGGCCCTTGACCTGGCCCTGGTTCGAGTCGATGAAGTCGCCGAGCACGCGCGAGGCGTCGCGATCGTTCTCGGCGACGTAGCGGGCGAGCGCGCGCGTGATCACCGGATCGGCGTCGGCGAACATGATGTGCAGGCGGACGTCGTAGTGACGATCGCGCGCGCCGCGCGGCGGCAGGCGCCGCACCGAGATCATCGTGTAGCGGTTGTCGGTCAGCGTGATGCGCACGGAGCCGCGCTCCATGTGCGCGCGCACGCGCCGCTCGAGCGACGCCTGCGCGGCCGCGAGCTCGGGCGCCGGGGTCGCGTCCTTCTTGCGCCCGCGCCGGAGCGCGTCGACCAAGAGCGCGGTGCGGCCCGCGGTGTCGCTGTCGGCGACTGCGCGCCGAGGAGCCGACGTGTCCGAGCAGGGGGCGACCGGGCGCATGGGTTCTGGTGAGGTCTCCGCGGTGGCGGTGGGCGGCAGGAAGAATGGATCGTGCCGTTCCAACGCCTCGGCGACGAGCGCAGCGGGTCTCACTCGATCTCCTTTATATAAGCAGATGCGTAACGCGCGAGCAGACGGGTGCCGTCGCGGGCGCGATGCGCCCACGGGTTTTTCGGCGGTCCGGCGCCCACTTGCGCGGCAACCGTCGACGAGAAAAATGCTATCGCGCGGCGAAGAGGTGGATCAAGTTATCCACATGCGAGGGGATCGCATCCGATCGGAACCGCTGCGAATTCACACCGCTACGACGCGCGTGGAGATCACTCGTGCGCGATCGTTCGCGACGTAGCGTACCGTGCGCGCGCGCACCGTGAATCACGCGCAACCCCGCGAAGAATGTGACCCATTTGGTTGCTCCGTCGATCGCGACGGCGCTACGGTGGCTCGCACCCATCTGCCTCGGGGGCGGTGGGCATAGACCTGGAGGCCTTGCATGCGTGCATCGACCAGACTGATCACCTATTTGGCGCTCGGCGCCGGTCTCGCCGCCGCAGCCTGTGGCGGCGACAAGAACAACAACACCGCCGACGCCCGCGTCAGCGACGCCGCGAAGGCGATCGACGCGACACCCGACGCGCGCGTGCAGGTCCGCACGGGCACGCTCGCGGTCGCGAGCGTGAACATCACCGACCCCGGCGCGGCGCAGCTCGCGCTCGGCGGCGCGTCGATCTCGCTCGAGTTCTCCGACCTCACCAAAGAGGACGGCGGCATGGTGACGTTCGGGTCGGGCGCGATCGGCGAGTGCACGGTCGTGCAATACGACTCGACCCACAAGCCGCACCCCCTCGTCGACGAAGGTCCGATCACGATCTCGGGCGACGGCCTCAAGAAGCCGGTCGGCACCTGCACGTTCCAAGGCGGCGCCTACGTCTGCGTCACCGATCACCAGGACAACGTCGCCGGCACCTACTCGGCGTCGAACGCGAGCGGCGGCGCGGCGATCACCGTCACCGGGCATGACTTCACGACCGCTCAGGTCGGCATGTACGTCTCGCTGAGCGGCTTCACCGACGGAGGGATGAACCACACGTATCCGATCGTGAACATCATCGGCACGTCGGCGCAGCTCGGCGTGCCCGCGGGCGTCGCGCAGAACGCGTCGAACCAGGCGTTCAGCGGCGTCTCGTACACGCTGATCCAAGGCGCGGGCCCGATCCCGGGCGGCGCGGCGACCGTCGACTTCATCAACGTCGGGTCGGGCGGCGATCACGTGACGATCGCGATGGCCGCGAACGCCGATTACGCGACCGCGATCAGCTCGTCGCTGTCGCCGATCGGCAAGGGCATCAAGCTCAATGGTCCCGGCGGCAACTGCGCCGACTGCGCGCAGCCGCATCAGTTCCCGAAGACGGCGGGCAGCGGCGAGACCGTCAGCTTCTCGTGCGATCCGACCGCGGGCGACAAGACCGGCACCTGCGGCGAGGACGGCGATCAGCTCGCGGTCGGGCTCGTGATCACCGGCCGCACGACCGATGCCGCCGTCGGTGGTCTACCGCCGTACGCGATGCCGGATCCGACGGGCACGTGGGCGGCCTTCACGTGCAAGTTCCCGACGGCGAAGGGCGCGCAGATCCCGAACGGCGCGATCGCGGCGATCCTCGCGACCAACCCGAAGCGCATCGAGACGCGTGTCTTCCGCTTCGCGTTCGGCCTCGGAACCGACACCGACACGCTGAACGACTGGGCGACGGTCTCGGGACACGGCCTCGTCGGCCACACCGATCTCTAGAAATCGGTATCGTCGGGGCATGACAGACGACAAGCTCGTCAAGGTCTTGCTCCACGATCGAGGCGAGGACGTCGAGACGCCGTGGGCCGAGGATCTCGGGCCCGCCGACGGAGGCGGGCGCCGCGTGCGTCTCGACAACGTGCCCTTCCTCCACGCGAAGCCGACCTTCGGCGACGTGATCGTCGTGCGCGAGGATTCGCGCTACGAGGGTCAGCTCGTGTGGGATCGCGGCGGCGTCGCGTGGGATCAGATCGGATCGCGCATCGCGCTCGACGGCGGACGCTTCGCGATGATCGTCGACTACGACGCGAAGGACGTCGATCGTTTCGGCGAGCTCAGCGAGTGGCTCGGCGAGAACGAGCTCGTGCCCGAGGGCTGCTTCGGTCCGCGCGACGGCAAGCCGGGGCGCTTGTACCTGGCGGTGCCGAAGTCGCGCGCGATCGGCGACGTGATGATCTTGCTCGGCACCAACCGCTTCGGCTTCGCGTTCACGCAGATCCACCCCGAGCCGATCGCGGCCGCGCGCCCGCCGCGCGCGAAGACCGCGCCGCCGGTCCGCGCGAAGACCGCGCCGCCGGTGCGCGCGAAGACCGAGCGCCCCGCCCCGCCGCCGCCTGCGCCGGCGAAGAAGAAGGCCGCGCCGGCGCCGGCGAAGAAGAAGGCCGCGCCCGCGAAGGCGAAGAAGAAGGCCGCGAAGGCGAAGACGAAGGCCGCGCCGGCGAAGAAGAAGGCCGCGCCCGCCAAGAAGAAGCCCGCCGCGAAGAAGCGGCGCTGAGTATCCATTGGAATCAGGTCTTGCTGGATACCCAGTATCCAGTAGAATCAAGAAGCAATGGATACTCCGCCGGCGCCCTGGCGGCCGCATGCGCAGGCCTTGAACGTCGTCTACGCGAATCTCGAGCTCTATGGGCTCCAGGGACGCCCGGCGTTCGTCGGCACCGCCGGCTCCGTCATCGAACGAAGCAATGCCACGGGCGTCCGCTTCTACGCTCATCAGTACTACGACGCGCTGAAGAAGCAGCGCGAGCGGTACGTCGCCGGTCCGATCGGAGATCTCGACGCGGATCGCGCCGCCGCCGAGCTGCGTGACCGGATCGAAGCGCAGAAGGCGATCGTGCCGCAGATCCGAATGTTGGGCCGCGAAGGCTTCCAGCTCGTCGACCCGCGCGCCTACGCGGTGATCGCGACGCTCCACAACCATGGCCTCTTCGCCGCCGGCGCGATCCTGGTCGGATCGCACGCGTACGGGATCATGCTGAACCGCATGGGCATCCGCGCCGCGCCGTTCTCGACCGACGACGTCGACGTCGCCCGCGGCGCCCCGCTGTCCTTCGCGAGCCCACCGAAGGGCTCGTTTCTCGAGATGCTCCGCGACAGCGGGATCGACTTCGCCGAGGTTCCCGGCCTGAGCCACAAGCGGCCGGCGACCTCGTTCAAGCAGCCCGGGCGCGAGACCTTCACGGTCGATCTGCTCGTGCCGTCATCCGACGAGACGTATCCGGTCGCACCGGTGCCCGAGCTTCGTGCGCACGCGATCGCGCTGCCCTATCTCGGTTACCTCCTCGGAGCGTCGGTCGATGCGATCGCGATGATGCGCGAAGGATGTTGCGCCGTCCGGATCCCGCTGCCCGAGCGATTCGCCGTGCACAAGCTGGTGGTCTCCCAGCTCCGCACCGGACCGAACAAGAAAGCCGACAAAGATCTCTCGCAGGCCCTGACGATCTTCGAGGTGCTCGATGCGTCCGATCCGGGCGCCATCGAGGACGCGGTGAAGGCGCTGCCGAAGCGTGCGGCCAAGTACTTCAAGAAGGCACGAGAACGGATCCGCGCGGTGCTCGAGGAGAAGGCCCCGCGGGCGTGGGCCGCGCTGACGTGAGCCAGGCTCGGCGCGGGCTGCGTGGTAATCTCCGCGGCCCATGAGCAAGTTCCTGGAGACGTACCAGCGCACGCACGGCTGCGGCGATCTGCGCGCGGCCGACGCGGGGAAGCAGGTCGTGCTGACCGGCTGGGTGCAGACGTATCGCGACCTCGGTGGATCGGTGTTCGTCGACTTGCGCGACCGCGGCGGCGTCACGCAGATCCGGTTCGACGCGAGCTTCGACGCGAACGCGCACAAGATCGGTCGCGAGCTCAGGAGCGAGTGGTGCATCGGCGTGGTCGGCGAGGTGCGCTCGCGCGGTGAGAACGTCAACGACCGCATGGCGACCGGCGAGATCGAGGTCTTCGCGAAGGAGATCGAAGTCTTCTCGCGCGCGGAGACGCCGCCGTTCGCGATCGAGTCAGACGTCGATACGAACGAGGCGCTGCGCCTGAAGTATCGGTATCTCGATCTGCGGCGCCCGAACCTGCAGAAGAACCTGATCACGCGCTCGAAGATCACGACGACCGTGCGGCGCTTCCTCGCGCAGCAGAGCTTCCTCGAGATCGAGACGCCGTTCATGGTGAAGTACACGCCGGGCGGCGCGCGTAACTTCCTCGTGCCGTCGCGCTTGAACCCGGGCGCGTTCTACGCGCTCGCCGAGTCGCCGCAGATCTTCAAGCAGCTCTTGATGGTCGCGGGCTACGAGCGCTACTTCCAGATCGTGCGCTGCTTCCGCGACGAGGACCTGCGCCTCGATCGCCAGCCCGAGTTCACGCAGATCGACATCGAGATGTCGTTCGTGAACGAGCAGATCCTCCAGTCGACGATGGAGGGGATGATCCAGCAGCTGTGGCGCGACGTCCTCGGCAAGGAGGTCACGCTGCCGCTGCGCCGCATGACCTACGCCGAGGCGATGTACAAGTACGGCGTCGACAAGCCGGACCTGCGCCTCGATCTCGAGCTGTGCGAGGTCACCGAGCCGGCGTCGAAGTCGGGCTTCCGCGTGTTCGAGTCGGTGGTCGCCGAGGGCGGCATCGTGAAGACCTTGCGCGTGCCGGCGAAGGACGCGGGCGACAAGCTGACGCGCTCGCTGCTCGACTCGCTCACCGGATTCGCGAAGTCGTTCAACGTGAAGGGCGTCGCGTTCGCGCGCGTGCAAGAGGGCGGCGTGTGGCAGGCGCCGTTCGCGAAGAACTTCTCCGACGAGGCGAGGAGCGAGGTCAACCGGATCGCGAAGGCGGAGCCGGGCGACACGCTGCTCTTCGTCGCCGAGAAGCCGAAGGCGGCGAACGTGTGCATGGGCGCGATCCGGCTGCACATCGGCGAGAAGCTCGGGCTCATCCGCGAGGGCGAGTACCAGTTCATGTGGCTCACCGATCCGCCGCTGTTCGAGATCGAGGACGGCCAGATCGGCGCCTCGCACCACCCGTTCACCTCGCCGCGCGTCGAGGACGAAGACCTGCTCGAGCGCGATCCGGGCAAGGTGCTCGCGCGCGCCTATGACTTGGTCTTGAACGGCGTCGAGGTCGGCGGCGGATCGATCCGTATCCATCGGCCCGAGCTGCAGGCGCGCGTCTTCAAGACGCTCGGCATCTCCGACGACGACGCCAAGGCGAAGTTCGGCTTCCTGCTCGAGGCGTTCCAGTACGGACCGCCGCCGCACGGCGGCATCGCGTTCGGCCTCGATCGTCTGTCGATGCTGATGACGGGCGCGACGTCCCTGCGCGACGTGATCGCGTTCCCGAAGACGCAGAAGGGCTCCGACCTCATGACGGAGTGCCCGACCGGCGTGTCGAAGAAGCAGCTCGACGAGCTGTTCATCCAGCTGAAGCCCGACCTGCCGACGAAGGCTTGATCGGGCGCGTCTTGTGGAAGCACGTGAAGTCCATGTAGCGGTGGCCGTGCTCGTCGTCGACCAAGATGTCGACGAACTCCTCGTCGAACCGTAGGTCGTCGAACGAGTACGCGCGCCGGGTGTGGACCGGCTGCGCGAGGCTGTCGTCGATGCCCGTGAAGGTGAGCAGCAGGTTGGCGAGCGAGTCGCGCAGATCGTCGAGTGACACGCCCGACAGCGGCGACTCCTCGTCGATCACGTGGAAGATCGTCCACGACAGCGCGAACACCGGCGTCATCGTGCGGCGCAGCTTGAGGTCGTGCACGCGCCGGAAGCGCTGACCGTTGGAGTTGAACTCGTCGCGCGTCATCGTGAGGCGCGCGGTCGCTTCGACGATCGCGGTCGCGCGCGCGTTCGCCATGCGGATCATCAGCGTGCGCTGGCCGTCTTGATCGGCGATCACGGCGACGTTCGAGAACAAGACCTTCGCGTTCGGGGTCGAGAACTTCGCGAAGAACAGGCCGGTCGCCATCGCGGTGATCAAGATCCCCATGAAGCTCTCGATCGTCACCATCGCGTGCGCGAACGAGTCCATCGGCACCATGTAGCCGTAGCCGATCGTCGCCATCGTCTGGACGCTGAACCAGAACCGATCCATGAACGCGCCCGGCTCGGCGTGCATGATCTCGGCGCCGCCGACGTAGAGGATCGTCGCGAACAGGAGGTTCACGGCGACCCACAAGGTCGCCATGAAGATCGTGAGCCGCGTCCACGAGGCGGTGCGGAGGAAGTGATAGAGGTCCTTCGCGAAGCCGCCGCTGACGTCGCGCGGCAGGCCGCGGCGCTCGATCGTCGCGCGGCCCGACTTGTCGAAGAACTGGGGCGGGCGCTGCTTCTTGTCCTTCGCGTCGGAGTCGGCCATCACAGCACCAGCCGGTACGGGTTGGTCGTGCGAAGCGCGAAGCCGAGCCGCTGGTAGAGGCGGTTGGCGGCGGCGCGATCGGGGTGCGAGGTCAACTCGATCGCGGTCGCGCCCGTCGCGCGCGCGTGATCGATCATCGCGCGGACCAGCGCTTCGCCGGCGCCCTGCCCGCGCACGCGCGTGTCGACGACGACGTCCTCGATGATCGCGCGGATCTTGGTCGGGATCGGGACGGCGATCAGCGTGGCGAGGCCGATGATCTCGTGATCGTGGCGCGCGACGAAGATCGTCACGTCTTCGGAGTCGATCGCGCGCGCGATGCTTTCGGCGGTGGCGCGCGAGGTCGCCGACAGCTGCGGCAGGAGGCGCGCGAACGCGCCGACGAGCTCGTCGGTCGCGTGCGTCGCGATCTCGATCTGCATCACACGCTCTTTTAGCAGAACCCGCGAACAGGTTCGCGGGTTCTGGTCGATCGGCTCGCCGCGACGAGGAACGTCGGCTCGCCTCATACGGAGCGCGTTCGCTTCGCAAACGCTAGGGGGGAGCTTCGCGGGGCGTGATCGCGAGCGTCTCCGCGCGGCCGCGGCGCAAGATCTTGATCGGCACCGCGACGCCGGGCGCGTGATCGCGCAGGAGCCGGTGCAGATCGTCGACGGACTCGACCGTGCGCTCGCCGAAGCGGACGATCAGGTCGCCGTCCTTCAGCCCCGCGGCGGCGGCGGGCGAGCCGCTCTCGACGGTCATGACCTCGACCGCGGAGGCGCCGAGCTCGTGCGCGCGCGCGAGGCGTCGATCGAGCGGACGGCGCATGCCGCCGAGCCCGAGCCACGCGCGCCGCACGCGCCCGCGCGCGAGCAATTCGCCAAGCACCCACGCGGCGGTCTCGACGCCGACCGCGAAGCCGATGCCCTGCGAGTAGGCGATGATCGCCGTGTTGACGCCGAGCACGCGGCCCTGCGAATCGAGCAGCGGACCGCCGCTGTTGCCCGGGTTGAGCGGCGCGGTGTGCTGCACGACGCCGTCGATCAAGCGGTTGTCGCGGCCGCGCAGCGTGCGGCCGAGCGCGGAGACGACGCCGGTCGAGACGGTCGAGTCGAAGCCGAGCGGGTTGCCGATCGCGACGACCAGCTGACCGCGCCGCGGGCGGATCGTCGCGTCGACCGTGAGCCACGCGTCGGTGCCGAGCGCGGCGAGATCGATCTTGCAGAGCGCGAGATCGGTCGCGGGATCGTCGCCGACGACCGCGGCGGGGACGCGCTCGCCGGTGGGAGCGCGCACGCGCAGCTCGCCGCCGGCGGCGGCGACGTGGCTGTTGGTGAGCAGATAGCCGTCGGGCGCGACGACGAAGCCCGAGCCCGCGCCGTCGCCGCGGCGGCTCTTGCGCGCGATCTCGATCGAGACGACCGCGGCGGAGGCGCGATCGACGACGCCGATCACCGCTTGCGAGTAGGCGTCGAGGAGATCGTGACCGGGCACGGGCACGGGCAAGGGCACGACGGTCACGAACGCACTCCGATCTTCACCTTGATCGTCTGGCGCGCGCCGGCGCGCACGAGATCGAGCTCGACCTCGGTGTCGGCGCGATCCGCGAGCGACTCGCGCAGATCTTCCGGGCCCTCGATCGGATCGCCCGCGATCGCGAGCAAGATGTCGCCGACCAGGATGCCGGCGGTCGCCGCGGGGCCGCCGTCTTCGACGCTCGCGACCAGCGCGCCGCGATCGCGGCCCACCGCGCTCGCGATCGCGGTCGGCAGCGCGACCGGGTACGCGCCGACGCCGAGATATCCGCGCCGCACGCCGCCGTGCGCGAGGATCTCGCCGACCACGCGCTCGAGCGTGACGCGCGGGATCGCGAGATCGGCGCCGCGCAGGAGCGTGCGCGTGCTCATGCCGAGCACGCGGCCGTCGAGCGAGACCAGCGGTCCGCCCGCGAAGCCACGCGGGATCTGGCGATCGGTCTCGACGTAGCGCTCGAGCCGGCCGCCGCCCGGCGTGCGCATCTCGGGGCCGAGCACGCCGATGATGCGGAGCGACGCGCGCACGCTGCGACCGGGCCGCCCGAGCGCGAGCACGGGCTGGCCGACCGCGACGCCGTCGAGATCGCGGAACTGTGCCGGCGTCAGGCCGCCGCCGTCGACGCGCAGGACCGCGACGTCGGTGCCGGGATCGCGGCCGACGATCGTCGCGTCGCGCTCGGTGATCGATCCGTCGGCGCCGGCGATGCCCACGGTCGTCTTGTCGGGCGCGTGGAAGCTGGCGGTCACGACGAGATCGGGCGCCCAGACGAGGCCCGAGCCGCCGCCGCGCCGGCGGTCGACGCGGACGATCGAGGGACTGGCGGATGAGACCGCGCCCGTCAGCGCGGCCTCGAAGGAAGCGATGGGAGAAGCCGAAACGGGATTGGTCGTGGTCATGGACGCATCGTTGCGCCCGACGGGAAAACGCGACATCCGACGATCGGGCGGGGATTGCGCTGCTTTTCGGCGAGGCGCGCCTCGTCGGCCCACACGGTCGGAAACGGACCTAGCTCATCGGCTAGGCCTTGCGCGACCGACCTACCATCCCAATGTTGGGTACATTCCGTGGAGTCCACCTGGTTGGGGGGCAACTACTCATGACTCGCAATCCGAACATCTCGCTCGTCGGCGGTCCGCTGCACGTCGCGGTCGTCACCGACGACCCGTTGCTCAAGACCGGGCTCACCAGCCTGCTGGCGCACGACGGCGAGGTCGAGGTGGTCTCGCTCGACAAGGCCGACGTCGCGCTGTGGGACTCGGGTCCCGATTCGACGCGCGCGTTGTCGCGGCTGCGCGAGCTCGGCGAGCTGCGCGTGCCGGTGGTCGCCGCGGTCGGCGATGCGTCGCACTTGGCGCCGGCGCTGGCCGCGGGCGCGCGCGGCGTCGTCTTGCGCGATCAGGTCGGCAGCGGCATCGGCGCGGCGCTCGCGGCGGTGCGCAGCGGCTTGACCGTGATCGACTCGGCGCTCGCGCAGACGCTGGTGCCGGCGGCGCGCCCCGACGCGCAAGGCAAGAAGCGCCCGGCGGCGGAGCTCACCGATCGCGAGACGCAGGTGGTGACCCTGCTCGCCGAAGGTCTGTCGAACAAGCTGATCGCGGATCGCCTCGGCATCAGCGATCACACGGCGAAGTTCCACGTCAACGGCGTGATGGCGAAGCTCGGCGCTTCGACGCGGACCGAGGCGGTCGTCGAGGCCGTGCGTCGCGGCCTCGTGACGCTCTAGCGTTCGATCTCAGCGCCGCCGGGGGCTACCCCGGGTCCTCGACGTCGCTTCACGCCGTCTCGGCTCGGCCTTCGGCCTCGGCCCTGCCCCTTTCGGCGGCGCATAGGCATATCGCTTCAGATCGATCGCGCCGCGATCGCCGACGTCGACGCCTTCGCGCTCGAGCAGCTCGCGCTGCACGGCGGCGCCGACCGGATCGTGGATCGCGATCCGCCCGGTCGTCGGGCCGCGCTTGCCGATCACGCGCTGCCACGGGAGGCCGTCGCTCGCCTTCGAGGTCTTGAGCGCCGCGGCGGCGATGCGCCCGCCGCGCGGCACGCCCGCGAGCTCCGCGACCTGTCCATAGGTCGCGACCTTGCCGCGCGGAATCTTGCGGATCACCGCGCGGATCTGTTTGTAGAGCTGTTGCAGGTGCGACGAGTCTGCCGAAGCCGCCACGCGGTGCAGGGTACAATGCCCGCATGCGCATCCGCGTCCTGTACTTCGCGGTGTTCCGCGAGAAGCTGCGCGCCGACGGCGAGACGATCGAGCTCGCCGACGGCTCGTCGCTCGCGGCGCTGGTCAGCGCGCTCGAAGCGCGCCACGACGCCGTGCGCGCGCTGCGCGGCCGCTATCGCATCGCGGTGAACCAATCGATGGTCGTGGGAGACGAGCCGCTCGCCGACGACGACGAGGTCGCGCTCATACCTCCCGTCGCCGGCGGCACGCGCCACGTGCTCTTGAGCGACACGCCGCTGTCGCTCGATCGTTGCGTCGACTTCGTGCGCGGCCCCGACGCGGGCGGCATCGTGACGTTCACCGGCATGGTGCGCCGTGAATCGCACGGCGAGCGCATCGAGCGCCTCGAGTACGAGGCCTACCCGGGCATGGCCGAGAAGGTGATGCACGAGCTGTGCGACGCGATCGAGCGCGAGGTGCCCGGCGTGCGGCTCGCCGTCGAGCATCGCGTCGGCGTGCTCGCGGTCGGCGAGATCGCGGTCGTGATCGCCGCCGCCGCGCCGCACCGCGCCGAAGCGTTCACCGCGTGCCGCGCGCTGATCGATCGCTTGAAGGAGCACGTGCCGATCTGGAAGAAGGAGATCGGCGAGAGCGGCGCGGAGTGGGTCGGCCTCGGGCCCTAACGTCGACGCCGCCGCGTGACGACGAAGCCAATCGCGAGCGCGATCACGACAAGGCCGCCGCCTCCGCCGTCGCCGGCGGCGCAGGCGTAGAAGGTGTTTCGCGCCGGCAGGCCGGTGCCGGTGAGCCGGACCTGCACGTCCGGCAAGAAGTCGCCGTCGAAATGGACGAAGAACGCGCCCTCGAGCGGACCGACATCGGCCGGGCTGAAGTCGAGATCGAATGACGCGCTCTCGCCCGGCGCGAGCACCGGCCTCGACTGCAAGCGCGGCGTCGTGAACGAAGCCTGGGTCGTGTCGGGTGGCTGGCCGCACTCGACCGCCGTGATCGTCATCGACCGCGTCGGATCGCGGTTCGTGATCGTGATCGTGCGTCCTCCATCGGCGAGGCTCGCCGAGTCACCGACGTGCACGCCGCCGAAATCGATCGTTCCGGTCGGATCGATGCCCAGCATGCGCGAGACGCCGTCTCCCGAGATCGCCACCACCGACCTGCCGGGCGTCGCGGTCGCGGTGTCGTCGTGCAGGATCGTGAGCGCGCCGGTGAACGAGCCGACGGAGAGCGGCACGAACTGCACGTGGAGATCGATCGCCTGCCGGCCGGCCACGGTCGTCGGCGCGGTCTCCAGCAGGTGGAACTCGGGGTCTCCGTCCATCGTCAGCGCCGAGATCGCGAGCGGCGCGTCGCCGATGTTGTTCACCCTGACCGTCGCGACCGGCGCCACCGTGGCGTTCGGGTCGAGGAACGTCGGCGGGAACGCGATCGAGTCGGCGCTGATCTGGACGTGGCGATCGGCCCCGTGCCCCGTGAGCGTGATCGTCTTCGGCGATGGCTGCGGCTCGCCGATGATGCCGTCGATCTTCACGACCCAGGTCGTGGTGTCCACGGTCTCGGCGGTCGGTTGATACGTGACGGTCACCGACTGCGAGCCGCCGGCGGGGAGCGTGACGGGCGCGAGGCCGGGGCTCGTGAACGGGCCCGTGGACAGCGCGGGCCAATCGGCGATCGACAGCGGCGCCTCGCCGACGTTCGCGATCGTGATCGTCTTGGTCGCCGGCGTTTGCGCGCGCAGATCGACGTTGCCGAAGTCGACGGTGGCTCCAGGCGTCAGCATGATGAAGCCGCTCACCGCCTCGGCCTGAAACGTCCCCCTAATCGTCGCGACGCCCGGCGTGTGGTCGGTGAACACCCACAGATTGTCGATGACGCTGATGTTCATCGCGCTACCGGGCACGGTGGCGATCGCGAACGATACGCTGCTGCCGGCCGGCAGCTTGAACGGTGTCGCGGGCGCGCCGATGACGGCGAAGAGATGGCTGGAAAATGCGATGTCCTCGATCGTGATGTCGGACGCGCCGGAGTTCGCCAGCGTGAACGGCTGCGAGACGGTGTCCTGCCACCCGACGATGCCGTAGTAGGCGCGGAGGTAGCCCGTCGTGTCCTCGGTGCAGATCGGACACGTGAGGACGAGCGGCCCGCCGTTGCCCGAGATGAAGACGGCGTACGTGGTGTTGAAGTTTGCGTTGCTGTCGATCCAGAAGGCCACGGGCCCGCCTTCCATGCCGGGTCCCGGCGAGAACTGCACGGTCACGGTCGCGCTCGCTCCGGGTGCAAGTGAAGCCGGCATGTTCGAGACCGTGTAGCCGACGTCGTTGCGCTGGAGCATCGACGACGTGATCGTCGTGGTGTCGGTGCCGTTGTTCGAGAGCACGAACGTGAGGACCTTGGTCTCCCCCGGCGCCACATGACCGAACTCGAGCGAGCTCGGCGTCGCCGAGATCTGCGCGTCGGCGCGTGCGAGACCTGCCGACAGCGCGAGCACGATGACAACGACGAGCGCGCGCATCACAATCTCCCCGTCACGCCGACGATCGGCGTCAGCGTCGTGTCAGCGATGTCGCCGTTGGCGTTGAAGTAGTGCTCGAGGCCGAGCTGCGCGGTCACGGCGAGATGCGGCGTCGCTCGCCATTCGATCCCGACGGCGCCGCGCAGTCCGACCCGCGGACCGGAGAGGAAGAAGATCGGCGCGCCGGCCGCGAACAGCGGACGCAGCGAACCTCGCGTGACGTAGTACTGGCCGCCGAGATACCCGCCGAAGGTCGGACCCAACATCGCGCCGACCTGCGCCTCGACGTCGTCGGTGACATCGACGGCGCCTCCGACCATTACGGCCGCGCCGCGTAGCTCGACGTCGGAGACGACGTCGACCACGCCGCCGAACCGCGACGAGATCGCCACCGGCGCGGCAGGATCCGCGTGCACGACGGCGGCGCTGGCTGCGATCGCGCACATCGCGAGCGCGAGCGCGGTCCCTGTCATGACGATCGATAGTAGTCGGATCGGAACCGTGCGCGCAGTCGCCTCACGCATTCCGCCGCACGATGCAACGGCGAGACCACGCGCGTGGAGCGCAACCGCGTGGACGCACGTCGCGTCGAGTGACACGGGGTGGCACGTGTGTCGCCTCAGGGAACGTTGATGCCGGTGCCCGAGCCGCTGCCCGTCGCGGTGCCGCTGCCCATCTGCTGATCGATGCCGACGGAGCCGGAGCCCGCGGGGTTGCCGGGGCCGGTGCCGGCCGCGCTGCCGCCGCCGGCGGGTTGGCCTTCGACCGGCTCGGCGGGATGGATGCGCTCGGGGATCATCCCCGCGTTGGTGGGGAGCGGTTGCGGCGGCGGCGCTTCGACGCCGCCCGGCGGCGTGGGCGCATCGCCCGTCGGCGCCGGCGCAGGCGGCGGCATCGGCGCGGCGGCGGGACCGGGCGTCGGCGGTTGATAGGTGGGCACCGCGCGCGGCGGCGCGGTGTCGACGTTGTCGGTGCGGATCGCGGGCGGGCGCGGGATGTGGCCGTTGGCTTGGACGCCGCTGGTCTCGTCGGGCGAAGCGCCGCCGCCGTTGAGATCGCAGAGCTGCGGCAAGCGGCGCATGTTGCCGAGCGTGCCCGCGAGCTTGATGTAGTGATAGCCGTCGGGGCCGAGCGGCGCGCCGGTCAGGTTGAGCGCGTTGTAGAACTTCTCCTCGCGCTTGCGCAGGTTCTCCGAGCCCTTGAACTTGATGCAGCCCTGCGTGATCGGCGAGTCCATGAGCGATCGCTGGATCTGCACGTGGAAGTCGACGTAGAGCTCGCCGTCGTCGGACTTCACGTCGAACTTGCGCAGATCGGCGTGGCCCTTGGTCACCACGAACTCCGCGTGCCACTGGCCGAGCAAGAGCTTCGCGACGGTGACACCGTCGAGCTGCGGCTGACCCGGGCGCGGCTTCGGGTAGATCTTCGCGACGCCGTCGCCGATCGAGCAGCTCGAGTTGCAGCCGAGCACGATCGTCGCCTCCGCCTGGCGCCAATCGCCGGCGGGCAGATCGATCTTCGCGGTGCCCTCGATGCGCCCGCCCATCGGGAGGCCGACGAACTCCGCGATCGCGGGCACCGCCTCGGCCGACATCTTGTCGATCTCGAGATCGACCGTCGTGCGCGACGAGCTCATGCCGAGATCGCCGCTGATGTCGCCGCCGCCGAGCTTCACGTCGTAGTCGATCGACGCCTTGCCGCCGAGCAGCGACAACAGGCCGAGGTGCGCGCTGATCTTGTCGATGAAGATCGTCGTGATCTTGTCGTCGGGCTTCTGCGGCCGCGACGTCAGCGAGACCTTCTCGAAGGTGACCGAGCCGGGCATGATCCCGCGCGACACCTTCATCTTGACGTCGTACTTCGCGGCGAGCGCGTCGGTGATCTTCCGCTTCAAGCGGTCGTACGGGAAGGTCTGCTGGAGCGCGAACAAGAAGCTCACGATCGCGAGGACCGGATAGCCGATCCAGCGCAGGAGCTTCTTCGCGCGCGGCGAGAGGTTGATCGGCATCACTGCCCTCCCGACGCGGAGCCGGAGCCGCTGCCCGATCCGCTGCCCGATCCGGACCCAGCGGCCTGATCCGGGATCTTCGCGTAGGTCGAGACCTCGAGCTTCGCGTCGAGCTTCTCCTTGTCGCGGAAGTTCCGGTTGATCGTGATCGCGGTGACCTGCACGAGCTTGTTGCCGGTCTCGATCTGCTCGAGGAAGTCCTTGAGCTGCTGGATCGTGAGATCGCGCAGCTCGATCTTGTTCATCACCGTCTTGAAGCCGTTCTTCTCGACGGGCGTGACCGGGTTGTACGAGGGCACGCTGATCTTCACCTGATCGGCGACCTTCGACAGGTACGTCTCGAGGCGGACCGGCTCGGTGCCGATCGTCGCGACCAGATCGTCCGACGCGGTCTTCTTCACGCCGCCTTGCGCCTTCACCGCCTCGACGATGTCGAGCGCCTTCTCCATGCGCGTGTTGCGGTGCTCGATCGCGGCGAGGCCGTCGTGGATCGACAGCGAGAGCCACAAGACGACGGTGACCACCGCGGCGATGCCGCCGAAGACGACGATCTTCCGCTCGCGCGGCGTGATCGCCTCCCACTTGTCTCTGAGCTTATCGAGGGCCTGGGCCATACGTCACATGCACGTGTGCTTGTACGAGAGCTGGAACTGCGAGCCCTCGGCGGTCTGTTGGGTCGAGCCGCGGGCGGCAGGCCCGAGGCACTGGATGTCCTTGAGCGCGGTCTCGAGCGTGTCGATCTCGTCGGGCTTCTTGGTCGTGCCGCGGATCTCGACGGTCGTGCCGTTGATGTCGAGCTGCGTGACGTCGAGCGTGACCTTGTCGCGCGCCGGCAGCTTCTCGTTGATCGCGAGCAGGATGTCGTACGCGCTCATCTTGGGCAGCGGCGACAGCGCGGCGAGGCTCGCCGCCTTGGTTTCGTTCAGCACCGCGTCGGCGTTCATCGACGAGCCGTAGACCTCGGCGGTCTCGGCGGCGAGCCGGTCGGTGAGGATCTTCTCGTTCTTGCGCAGCTTGTAGTGCGCCGCCCACGCGCTGCCGGCGGCGAACGCGAGCACGATCACCGTCGCGGCGGCGAGCTGGTACGCCTTCGCGCGGATGAACGTGAGGTCGACCTTGAACGCGAGCACGCCCTGGCGCAGATCGAACAGCGGGCGGCCGCTCGCGCCGTCGAGCGCGCCGCCGATCGCCGCGGCCGCGTGATCGATCGGCAGATCCGTCATCTTCGGGCCGGCGAGCGCGCCGGCGTCGGGCGCGGGCGGCGCGACCGCGATGCCGATCGCCTCCGACAAGAACGACGCCATGCCGCGCAGCCGCGCGGCGCCGCCGACGATGATCGTGCTCGCCGCAGCGACGCCGGTGCGCGCGCGACACGCGGCGAAGGTCTGGCGCAGATCGCGCGCGAGCGGCACGAGCTCCGCCGAGACGACCTCGCTGATCCGCGCCCACGCCTCGCTCTGCGGCGGCTCAGCGCTGGACGCGATGAAGCCGTCCGAGTGCTTCGCGGCCTCCGCCTGCGCGAAGGGCAGCTTCCACGTCTTCGCGATCGCGTCGGTGACGTGACGTCCGCCGCGCGCGATCGTGCGGCTGAAGACCGGCTTGCCTTCCGAGATCACGACGACGTCGGTGCGCTCGTGACCCATGTCGATCACCGCGAACGGGCCGGCGACGCGCGGCGCGGCGCGCACGGCGAAGCGCGCGAGCGCGCCCGCGATGGGCAGCAACCCGCGCGGCTCGGCCTTCGCGCCGGCGCCGAGCAGGATCAACTGCTGCGCGCGATCCTTGCGCATCGCGTAGGTCAAGACGCGCATGCCCTCGGCGGGCGCCGCGACGCGGCCGCGCGGCCCCGCCGCCGTGCCCTGCCCTTGCACCTTGGTGACTTCTTCGTCGGGAGCCGCGACGAACGCCGGATCCGCGGGCGCCGCGGGCGCGGGCGCGGCGACCGGCGCCGCGGCCTTCGGCAGCGGCTCGAACGCGTACACCATGTCCTCGAGATCGATCGGCACCACGCCCTCGAGCTCGGCGCCGACCGCCTTCTCGAGCTCCTGCCGGCGCAGGTTCGAGAACTGGAACTCGAGCACCTTCGTGAAGACCTGATCGCCCGAGACCAGCGCGTACGCGGTGTCGCCGTTCGTCAGCTGCTGCTCGGCGACGATCGCCGCGAGCACGCGCGCCGCGCGTTGATCGTACGGCTCGTCACCGGCGGGCACGAGCCGCTCGACGACGTCCGTGATCGTCGCTTGCCGGAACCCGTGGTCGGCGATCGCGACCTTGATGCTCCAGGCTCCGTAGTCGACGGCGTAGATGCGATGGGCCATGACTCACTCTTCTCGCAGGAACACGTACGCGCCCCGCGGGGTCGGTCCGCTGATGTTGGCCGGCTGGCGATAGTTCTGCGGCTGGACGTTGGTGTCCCAGACCGCGGTGATCGTGCGGCGGATGTTGGGCAGGAGCGCGCTCTGGCGATCGACCTCGCCCCACGCGCTGATGCGATAGGTGCGGCGCGGGCCGGCGGTCGCGATCTGATCGAGCTTGACCTTGTCGAGCTTCACGCCCTTCAAGCCCGGCGGCAGGCCGGGGAGCCCCGACGCGCTCGACGCGGAGCCGCCCGCTTGCGACAGCCCGAGCGACATCGATCCGACCGGATCCTTCACGAAGTCGATGAACTCGTCGGTCGACGTGAAGACGAAGCCGAGCTCGTGCGCCTTCGCGACCACCTGCGCGAGCGCCCACAACAGGTTCGGATCCTGGAGCACGGGGTTCTGCGCGTCCGACTGCGCCGCGCTGAGATAGATGATCGACGCGATCTGCTTGGGGCTGGTGACCGCCGACAGGTTGGTCTTGCACCCGCCGTAGACGGTGAACTGATCGCCGAACAGGCTCCACATGCGATCGTCCATGCCGCGCACGAGGCGGAGCTCGCCGACGGTGTCGAGCTGGTTGTTCTTGGGCCAGTACTGATCCTTGAGCGTCTCGTAGCCGTAGTCCTCGGGCGCGCCCGGCTGTCCGGCGCGCGCGCTGTCGACGTCGACGTAGTCGATGATCGCGGCGGTCTGGGTGTCGCGATCGCGGCGCCAGCCGTCGGCGTCGGGCTCGCTGAAGATCGGATCGTAGACGGGGAAGAACCACAAGGCCGCGATGCGCTGCACCAGCGCGTCGGTGGTCGCGCCGCGCGCGTTGGCGCAGTTGACGTTGATCTTGTCGTCGTCGGTCGTGATCGACACGCCGAACATGCCGATGTCGGCGCCGAGCCCCTTCGCGGAGCTGCCGAGCGGACCGAGCAGATCGCCGACCTGCTGCTTGTCGCCGCCGAACGCGGTCATCAACAGGTCGGCGAACTCGGTGATCTGGATCCCTTTCAGCTGCTGGATGTTGTCGATGCGCTGCTGCAGCCGGATCACGAGCTCGGACAGGTTGAGCGCCGACCGCGCGAGGAAGTGCGCGCGCATCTGATCGCGCGAGTTCGCCGCGCCGATCGAGTCGAGGTTGGTCTTGGTCCCGAAGTCGTTCGTCATGACGAGGATGCCGACGAGCGCGAGCATCACCGCGATCAGCGCGACGCCCTGCTGCGTGAACATCTTCTGTTTCTTGCGGCGCTTCATGACGTGATGAACGTGAGCGGCTCCTGGAGCAGGATGCTCGCCTCGGTGGTGATCTTGACGTCCTCCCCGCGCGGGTTCTTGAACGTCACGATGATCTTCACGCGCGCCGGCAGGCGCATGCGCTCGCCGTCGGACTGCGTGGTGTCCCAGTGGTCCTGCCACTCCTGGTTCTGCCAGTTCCAGTACATGAACTCGACCTTCTCGACGTCGTGGATCAGGACGTCGACGTCGGCCGGTTCCTGCTTCCACGGCTTGTTCGAGAGGCGGCGCGACTCGCGGCGCAGCCAGTCGGTCTTGGTGCCGTCTTCCTTCTCGGTCTGCGACGAGTACGAGATGAGCGTCTGCTCGCTCTCGTGCGCGTCGGCCCAGAGCGGCATGTGCGAGAGGCTGGTGAAACGCAGCTCGGGCACCGTGCCGCCGCCGCGCGCGACGAACAGCGTGCGCCGTTCGGTCGCGTTCATGTCCTCGTTCTGCGACAGATAGGCGCTCTCGAGATCGGCGACGACGCGATCGAGCGCGACCCGGATCTCGTGGTTGCGCAGCTGGATGCCGCCGAACTCGGTCGACGCGCGCTGCGTCGACGAGGTCGTCGTCCACGCCATCACCATCATGACGGACATGATCGCGATCGCGATCATGATCTCGATCAAGGTCATGCCGGCCTGCCGCTTCATCGGGTCGTCCTCGGCGGCGTGGTCGACGGCGGCGGCGTGGTCGACGGCGGCGGGGTGTCGCTCGGCGTCGCGCCGAGCCCACCGAGCACCTTGTTCATGCCCGCGGCGTCGGTGACGTACTCGACGACCTCCATCGAGCGCTCCTCCTGCACGACCTGCCACTTCACGGTCAGCGTGATCTTCCGGATCGACGCCTTCAGCACCTGCTTGACGAGCTCGTACTGGCCCTGGATGAACGCGGCGCCCTTCGCGTCGGCGCCGCTCGCGCCGCTGCCGCTGCCGCCGCCCATGCCGCCGAACATGCCGAGCATGCCGCCGAGCGCGCTGTTGCCGAACATGCCCGCCATGTCGTCTCCACCCGAGCCCGCGCCCGCGCCCGAGCCCGAGCCCGACCCGCTGCCCTGCATCTCCTTCTGCGCCATCGACTGCACGGCGCCGAGCTCCGGAAGCTCGACGGCCTCGACCTTGTAGTCCCACGTGATCGACGGCCAGCCCTGCTCCTCGAAGGTGCCGTCCTTGTGATCGTCGGTGTCCTGGAAGCCTTCCTTCTGGAGCCGCTCTTCGATCTCGTACATCTGCGCGCGCGCGAGCTGCGCGACCACGCCGTCCATGTTCGCGCCCTCGGTCGACGCGATGTTCGACGCGGTGCTCTTGATCAGCACGGCGAGCCCCATCGCGAGGATCGCGAGCGCGAGCATGACCTCGACCAACGTGAAGCCGTGCATCGATCTAATGAGCCGGCTCCGGGTGCTTCCCCGGGTCCTCGCGCCACGCGCTTCGCGCGCGAGCGCTCGGCTCGGCCTTCGGCCTCGGCCCTGCCCCTCTCGCCGGCTCAACGGTCGACCTCGCGCTGTCCGGTGACGTCGTGGTGCATGTACTCGTCGACGTCCTTGACCTCGCCGTCGACGGTCTCGATCGTGCCGGTGATGCCGTGCACCTTCACGCTGTAGACGTCGCTGCCGTCGGTGATCGACACGATCGCCTTCTCCGCCGAGCCGAGCGGGAAGAAGTAGATCGAGACCTGACCGGTGGTGACCGAGTCGTCGCGGTGCTGCACCCAGACTTCCTTGGGGCGGATCTCCGAGTCCTTCTTGAACTTGAAGATCAGCGGCTTGTTCTCGGAGTCGCCGCTGTAGGCGTCCTTCACCGGGGTGCACTGCTGATCACCGACGTGATGACCGGCGAGCGCCGCCGCCATCTTCGCGTCGTCCTCCGGCGTGCCGGCGGTGAAGCCCTGCTGCAGCGCGTTGCCGCTCTTCGACGCCTGGAGCTTGCCCTTGGCGTCCTCGATCTTGCGCGCCGCGTCCTTGTCGTCGTCGGCCTTCTCGCCCGACTTCATGCGACGCACCGCCACCGGGCCCGAGCACTCCTCGACCAGCGCGACGTCGGCGTCGAAGTCGATCGTCACGCGGTGCAGCTTGCCGGTCTCGGCGGCGAGCTGGCTCGCGCGCGACATCAGCGAGCCGAGGTGGTTCGTGTCATCGACGAGGTCCGCGCGCGTCAAGCGGCGGATCGCGCCGTAGCCGACATACGACAGCATCCCGATGATCGCGATCACGATCATCATCTCGAGGATGGTCAAGCCATCTTCTGTCGGCTTCGCGCGCACTCAGTTGCCTTCGTCGTCGACCTGCCACGAGTTGATGTCGGCCGAGTCGCCGGTGCCGCCCGGCTTGCCGTCGTCGCCGTACGAGATCACGGCGAAGCCCTTCGCGCCCGCCGGCGCCTGATCCCCGCACTGCATCATGTACGGGTTGCCCCACGGATCCTTGATGTCGTCCGAGTTCATGAACGGCGTCAGGTCCGAGAGCGAGTCCGGGCAGCGCTTGCCGGTGTGCTGCGCGCTCCACTGCGGGTACGCCTCGTAGGCGAACTTGCGCACGGCGATGCGCGCGACCTTGGTCTTCGACGAGCCGAAGGCCGCGAGCACGCGCGGGCCGACGAGCAGACCCATGACGAGGCCGATGATCGCGAGCACGATCAGGATCTCGAGCAGCGTGATGCCGCGCTGCTTGTTCTTGCGACGCGCGGCGCGCTTCTTCTGGAGCTTGGCGAGGGTCTCGGTCATAGCGTTCTCCTGTTTCACGAAAGATGTCAGTGTCCGCCGAACGTGCCCATGTCCATGATCGGCTGGAGGATCGAGAAGACGACGAAGGCGACGGTGCCGCCCATCACGACGAGCATCAGCGGTTCGAGGAGCGTCGTGAACCTCTGCAACTTCGTGTCCACGTCCGCTTCGTAGGTGTCGGCGACGCGGCCGAGCATCTGCTCGAGCTGACCGGCGCGCTCGCCGACCGCGATCATGTGGATCACCGTCGGCGGGAAGTGGCCGCTGCGCTTGAGCGTGGTCGCGAGCGCCTCACCTTCGGTGACCGCGATCTTGGCGTCCTCGATCGCCTTCTTGAGGATCACGTTGCCCATGATCTCCTTGCCGGTCTCGAGCGAGCGCAGCATCGGCACGCCGGCGTGGAGCATCGTCGACAGCGTGCGGGCGAAGCGCGCGATGTTGACCTGGCGCGCGAGCGCGCCGACCACCGGCACGCGCAGCACGAAGCGGTGCCAGGTCGGCCGGCCGGTCGCGGACTTGGTCCAGCGATAGAAGCCGTAGCCCGCGCCGATCAGGCCGACGAGGATGAACAAGAAGTAGTGGCCGAGCGTGTTCGAGGTCCAGATCAGGAAGCGGGTGTTGACGGGCAGCGTCTTGCCGCGCTGCTTGAACATCTTGGTCAGCTCGGGGATGACCGCGATCATCAGGATCGACATGATGACGATGCCGATCACCGCCATGATGATCGGGTAGACCATCGCGCCCTGGACCTTGCCCTTGAGCTTCTGCGACGACTCGATGAAGTCGGCGAGGCGCGAGAGCACCTCGTCGAGATTGCCGGCGACCTCGCCGGCGCGGACCATCGAGATGTAGAGGTCGTCGAAGATCTTCTTGTGCTTCGACAGCGCGTCGGCGAGCGAGCTGCCCTCGTTGACCGCGGTCTTGACCTCGCCGATCGGCACCTTGAAGCGGACGTTCTCGATCTGCTCGAACAAGGCGCCGAGCGCCTCGGCGAGCGGGATGCCGCTCTTGAGCAGCGTCGCGAGCTGGCGCGTGAACGCCGCGACCTCGCCCTTCTTCACGCCGCCGAACAGCGCGCCGAGATCGACCTGGCGCGAGAGGCCGCTCGACTTTCCGGCGGCGGCCGCCGCGGCCTTGCCGCCGGCGCCCGACTTCGACAGCGTGACGTCGGTGACGACGATGCCTTCCTTGCGGAGGAGCTGGCGCAGCGCCTTGGGCGAGTCGGCGTCCTTGACGCCGCTCGCCGCCTTGCCGGCGGCGCTGATCCCTTTGAAGGCGTACATCGGCATGGTTGATCTCAGGTGGCGTCGGCGGTGGCCATCATGACTTCTTCAGCGGTGGTCATGCCCTGCACGACCTTGCGCGCGCCGTCGGCGCGCAGCGACACCATGCCGCCGGCGAGCCCCGCGTTGCGGATCGATCCGGCGTCGGCGCGCTCGAGCGTCAAGCGACGCACGTTGTCGTCGAGCATCAACATCTCGTAGATGCCGGTTCGCCCGCGATAGCCGACGTCGAGGCACGCGGAGCATCCGACCGGCTCGAGCACGGTGCCCGGCGGCAGGTCGCGCTGGCCCTTCACCGCGGGGAACGCGTTCGAGTACGCGCCGGCGTAGAAGCGCTGCGGATCGAGGCCGAGCTGCTGGAGGATGCGCTCGGGCGGACGCACCGGCTTCGCGCACTCGTAGCAAGGACGGCGCACGAGGCGCTGCGCCATCAGGCCGACCACCGACGACGCGACCAGGAACGGCTCGATGCCCATGTCGACCAAGCGCGTGATGCCGCCGGCCGCGTCGTTGGTGTGGATCGTCGAGAAGACGAAGTGACCGGTGAGCGACGCGGTGATCGCGATCTCGGCGGTCTCGCGATCGCGGATCTCGCCGACCATGATCACGTCGGGATCGTGGCGCAGGAACGAGCGCAGCCCGCTCGCGAAGGTGAGCTCGATCTTGGGATTGACCTGCGTCTGCGAGATGCCCTCGAGCTGGTACTCGACGGGATCCTCGACGGTCAGGATGTTGACGTCGGGCGAGTTGATCTCGGACAGGCACGCGTACAGCGTGGTCGTCTTACCGGAGCCGGTGGGACCGGTGACGAGCAAGATGCCGTGCGGGCGCCGGATGATCTCGCGGATCTGGACGAGGATGTCGTTGGCCATGCCGATGTCGGCGAGGCCCAACAAGACCGAGCTGCGATCGAGCAAGCGGATCGTGATGCGCTCGCCGGTCGCGGTCGGCGCGGTCGCGACGCGCATGTCGACGTCCTTGCCGGCGATCTTGCGGCGGATGCGGCCGTCCTGCGGCAGGCGCTTCTCGGCGATGTTGAGACCGGCCATGATCTTCACGCGCGCGATGATCGACGGCAGGAACTTGCGCGGCGCCGCCTTGGCGTGACGGAGCACGCCGTCGATGCGGTACCTGACCACGACGTCCTTCTCGCCGGGCTCGATGTGGATGTCCGACGCGCGCTCCTTCACGGCCTGGAAGAGCAGCGAGTTGACCCACCGGATGATCGGCGCCTCGTCGGAGAGATCGAGGATGTCGACCAGCTCCTCGGCGTCGCCGAACTCCTCGTCGCCGTCGCCGTCCTTCTTCTTGTCGCCCTGATCGAGCTCCTCGCCGCCGCGCAGGCGCGCGTAGGTCTTGTTGATCGTGTCGATGATCTTCGACGGCGCGGCGAGCACCGGATCGACCGGCGCCTCGAGCATGACCGCGACGTCGTCGACGACGTGCAGATCGGTCGGATCCGCGATCGCGACCTGGACGCGGCCGTCGTCGCCGCGCGAGACCGGCAAGGCGGTGTGATGGCGCGCGAAGTTGATCGGGATCTTGTCGATCAGATCGCCCGGGATGTCGTCGGCCTTCGGGAGATCCTTCGCGTACGGCATCTCGGCCTGCACGGCGAGCGCGTACGCGACCTGATCCTCGTCGGCGAGCTTCATGCGCACGAGCACCTCGCCGAGCAGGCCGCCCTCTTCCTGCTGCTTCGCGAGCGCGCGCTCGATCGCGTCGGCGGTGAGCCCGCAGTCGCGGATCAAGACCTCGCCGAGCAGCGGCGGAGCGATGGCGTAGAGCCTGCCCTGAGCGGAGTCGAAGGGGTGCGCGCTCACTGCGGTGCGGCTCCCGGGGCTGGTGTGGTGGCGGGCGCGGGCGCCGTCGCGGGCGGCTGCTCGTCGGGCTGCGGCACGACGTCGTAGTTGACCTGCCCCTCGGGGATCTCGGCGCCGTGGCGCTGGAACTCGCGGAGCATCTCCTGCTCCTTCTCGACCGACTGCACGCTGCGGTTGATCTCCTCGATCACGCCGCGCTTGCGGTGGTAGTCGACGTGCGGCATGTACTTCGAGTCGTCGAGGTTCTTGAACGACTGCAGGAACTCGGCGCGCTCGCGCACGCGCTTCTCGACGATCTGCTGCAGGTCGAACTGATCGCGGATCACGTACGGCGTGAGCAGGATCAGCAGGTTGGTCTTCTTCTTCTGCTTGGTCGTGTACTTGAACAGGTAGCCGAGGATCGGGATGTCGCCGAGCAGCGGGATCTTCGACTCGTTGTAGATCACGCGGTCCTGCATGAGGCCGCCGATCACGATGCTCTGCTGATCGCGCACGACCACGTTCGTCTTGATCTTGCGCGTCGTCCAGGTCGGGCCGAGCTGCGGATCGCGATCGCCGATGTCCTTGATCTCCTGCTCGAGCTCGAGCCGCACCATGTCGTCGCCGTTCACGTGCGGCTTGATCTTCATGTCGAGGTTCAGGTTCTCGCGCTGGATGTTCTGGCCGAAGCCGGGGAAGCCCGTCGACGTCGAGCCGGTGGTGCCGCCGGTCGGCGCGCCGAACCCGAGCGACGAGAAGCCGCCGATGTACGGGATGTTCTGGCCGACCGAGATCTCGGAGTCCTCGTTGTCGGTCGCGAGGATGTGCGGCTCGCTGAGGATGTTCGTGTTCGAGTTCTTGCCGAGCGCCTGGAACAGCACGCCGTACGACGGGATGCTCTTGCCGAGCAGCTTCTCGGAGTCGGTGAGCGGCGTGCCGATCAAGCCGCCGAGGAGGCCGGTCGCGCTCGCGAGCGTCGTGACGTCGAGCGACTTCAAGCTCGGATCCTGCAAGCCGCCGAGGATCACGCCGCCGTTGCCGTCGGACGCGCCGCCGTGGAAGCTGGTGCCGAGGTCGAGCTCGTTCGAGAGCTGCACCTCGAGGATCACCGCCTCGATGTAGACCTGGCGGCGCGGCTGATCGAGGCGCTTGATCACGTCCGAGAGCGTCAGGAAGTCGCGGCCCGACGACACGACGACCAGCGAGTTGGTCGGTGCGTCGTGCGTGACGCGGACCTGACCCTCGAACGACGCGCCGCCGGTGACGTCGCCGCCGCCGCCGATCGGACGCGGCTGCACTTGGTTCGGCTGGCCCGGCGCGCCGCCCTGCCCTTGCCGCTGGCCTTGGCCCTGCAGCGCGGTGTTGAGCGTGGTCGCGAGCTTCTCGGCGTCGGCGTTCTGCAGCGGATAGACGTGGATCGTGCCGCCGGCCTCGAGCTCCATCGGGAGATCGAGGCGATCGACGAGCGCCTTCACGCGCAGGTAGCCGGCCTCGTTCGACAGCACGATCAGCGTGTTCGTCCGATCGTCGGACATGATCTTCGACGGCAAGGCCGACGCGACGTCGCTGCCGCCGCCGCCGCCCGCGGGGGTCGTGTCCTGGCCCATCGGGCGGACCTGGTTCGCCTGCGGCGTCGGACGCGGCCCGCCGCCACCGCCGCCGGTCTGGCCGAGCCCGAGGATCTCGTTGAGCTTGGTCGCGAGATCCTTCGCGTCGGCGTACTTCACCTTGATCGTGTAGATGCTCGCGCTCGCGACCGGCTTGTCGAGGTCGCGCATCACCTGGATCATGTCGCGCACGCTCGACGCGTAGTCGGTGACGATCAGCGCGTTGGCCTCGGCGACCGGCTGCACCGCGCCGATCGGCGACTTGATCACGCCGAACGCGTTCGACAGCTCGTTGACCGACAGGTAGTTCGGGCGGACGATCGCGCGGACGATCTCGTCGGTGTTGCCGGGCGTCGCCTTGTTGTAGATGGGCACCGTCTCGCTGCGCGCCTGGCCGCTCTCGACGACGCGCAGGACGTTGCCCTTCGGCACGACGGTGAGGCCCATCGTCGACAGCGCCACCAGGAACACGCGATACGCGTCCTGGGGGTTCATCTTGACGGGTGAGATGATCGTGATCTTCTTCGAGCGCGTGAGGATCGAAGAGTCGTAGATGAAGTTCTTGCAGGTGAAGCCCATCACCCACGTGATCAGATCCTTCAGCTCGGTGTCGGGCTTGAAGGAGACCGTGACCTGGCCCTTCGCCTTCTTGCACGAGTAGAGGACGTCGTCCTCGCCGGGCGCGGTGGGGCTGCTCGATCCAGCGGTGGCACCGGCGGTGGGCGCGGGCTGCGCCGTCGCGATCACGGGGGTGATCGTGAGCAGCGCGGCGAGCGCGAGGGAGCAAGTGCGTGCGAGGCGAATGGATGTCATCGGGACTTCACTTGATCGAGTAGTGGAGGACGAGGGCTCGGCCGCGGCGAGTGATCGCCACGTCGAAGCTCGATTGGGTCTTGAGGCGCGAGTACGCGTCGAGCGCCTTGTCGGCGCTGTTCAGATCGAGGCCGTTGATCGAATGGATCGTGTCGCCGTTCATGAAGCCGAGCGCGGCGATCGGCGAGGTCGGGCGGATCGCGTACAGCTTGAGGCCGTCGGGCTGGCCGTTCTTGATCGACGGGATGATGCGCACCGCGCGCGACATCTGCGCCGGATCGGAGAGCAGCGTGTCGAGCATCGAGCGCTCGATCGTGAAGTCGGTGTCGTCGACCTGCTTGATGCCGGGCAGCGCGGGCGCGGGCGCCGGCGCGGCCGAGGGCGAGGAAAACGGGTTCATCGTGACGTCGGGGATCGCCGGCGGATCGGGCCGCTTCGGCGGCTCGACGTCGTACGACTGCGCGATCGAGAGCGCGCGGCGATAGCCGACCTCGGCGCCGACGAACACGACCTGATCGTGCTTCGGATCGTAGAGGACCCAGTCGGGCCGCGGCCCGGTCGGATCGTGCTCGAGGTTCTCGGTCGTGCGGCGCACGATCGCGAGCGCGCCCGCGTGCTGCGGCTTCCACGCGAACGTCTTCACGTCGGCGCGCGAGGGCTCGGCGGCGTTGCCGCTGCCGCCGCACGCCGCGGCTGCGATCGTCGCGATGTAGATCAGCGCGCGCATCACTTGATCGTGTAGTTGATGACCTGCTCCTTGCCGCGGCGGGTGACCGCGACGGTGAGCGAGGTCGCTTCCTTGACCTTGGTGTAGACCTCGAGCGCCTTGTCGGGGCTCGTCAGATCGAAGCCGTTGATCGCGTGGATCGTGTCGCCGTTGGCGAGGCCGATCTGCGCGTACACCGAGCCGGGACGGATCGCGTAGAGCTTGAAGCCGTTGGCCTTGCCGTCCTTGACCGACGGCACCACGCGCGCGCCCTTCGCGACCGCCATCGGGTTCGACAGCACCTTGTCGACGAGGCTGCGCGAGATCTCGTAGTTCGAGTCGTCGATCTTCTTCACGCCGGCGGCGACCGCCTGCGCGAGCTCGTCGTCGGGATCGGCGGGCTGCGCCGGCGCGGCGACGGCGACCGCCGGCGGCGGCGTGGTCGGCGGCGGCTCACCGAGCAGGCCGATGCGCTCGGTGCGGTGGTTCTGCGTGTTGTCGAAGTCGACGTACTTGAAATGGATCTCCTTGACCGGGCCGGCGCCGGGGATCTCGTCGCCGACGAAGTAGCCGCCCTGGCTCGACGTGTCGGTGTTGAGGATCGTCGCGAACGACTCCTTGTCGTTCGAGCTGATCGACGTCGCGATGAGCATCAAGTGCAGCGACGTCTGCATGATCGTGCCCGGCGGCAGGTTGTCGGTCACCGCGGCGACCGCGACCGGCGGCTTGCAGTCCGAGCAGAACATGTCGCGATCGGCGATCGGCTGGCCGACCTTGCTGTGCTGGGTGACGACCGGCGTGTTCGACTGCGCGACGATCGGGATCTTCGGCGCGTCCTTGCTCGCGGGCAGGAGCTTGGCCTCGAGGATCGCGCCGACCGTCGACGACGCGAACCACGCGCACAGGATCACGGCGACGACGCCGACGGTCCAGAAGTAGCGCTTGACGATGTCCTGCATGGATCAGACCTCGCCCTCGTCGTCTTCCTCGGGCGGGGGTGCCTCACCGCCTTCGCCGACCTCGGCGAGGCGGCGGTAGATCGTGCGCGTCGCGATGCCGAGCAGCTTCGCCGCGAGCCGCTTGTCGCCGCGCGTGTGGCGCAAGGTCTCGCGGATCACGCGCATCTCGATGTCGTGCAGCGGCGTGCCGATCGCGAACGTCATGCCGGGACCGCCGGCCGCGGCGGAGTCGCGAACCTCGCGGGGGAGCGCATCTTCGTCGATCACGGTGCCGCGCGTGAGTACCACGGCGCGCTCGATCGCGTTCTCGAGCTCGCGGACATTGCCGGGCCACGCGTAGTCGACGAGCTTGTCGAGCGCGGCCTGCGTGCAGCCGTTGATCGGCTTCGCGTTCTTGCTGCCGTAGATCTGGAGGAAGTGCTGCACGAGCAGCGTGACGTCGTCGCGGCGATCGCGCAGCGGCGGCACGTGCACCGGGATCACGTTCAAGCGATAGAAGAGATCCTCGCGGAAGCGGCCGGCCTTCACGGCCTCGGCGAGATCGACGTTGGTCGCGGCGACCAGGCGGATGTCGATGCGGCGCGGGCGTCCGCTCGCGCCGAGGCGCTCGATCTCGCCTTCCTGCAGGACGCGCAGGAGCTTCACCTGCACGTGGCGCGAGATCTCGCCGATCTCGTCGAGGAAGAGCGTGCCGCCGTGCGCCGCCTCGAAGCGGCCTTCGCGCGCGGAGGTCGCGCCGGTGAACGCGCCCTTCTCGTAGCCGAACAGCTCGCCCTCGAGGATCGATTCCGGAATCGCCGCGCAGTTGATCGCGACGAACGGGCCCTTGCCGCGCGGCGAGTTGTCGTGCAACGAGCGGGCGAGCAGCTCCTTGCCGGTGCCGCTCTCGCCGAGGAGGAGCACGGTCGCTTCGCTGACCGCCGCCTGCATGACGGTGTCCATCGTGCGGCGCCACGGCAAGGACGTGCCGATGATCGCGCGGCGGCGCTTCTCGGCGAGCTGCGCCTTGAGCGCGCGGTTCTCGACGATCAGCGACTGCTTGTCGAGCGCGTTGCGCACGATGCGGACGACGTGCGCGCGCTTGAGCGGCTTGGTGACGAAGTCGTAGGCGCCTTCCTTCATCGCGTCGACCGCGGTCTCGACCGTGCCGTACGCGGTCATGAGCACGACCTCGGTCTCCGGCGCGACCGTCTTCGCGGCCTTCAAGAGATCCATGCCGGTCGTGCGCGGCATCATGAGATCGGTGAGCAGCACGCCGACGCGGTGCTTGCGGAGCAGGTCGAGGCCGGCGGCGCCGTCGGTCGCGGTGAGGACGCTCATGCCCTCGCGCTTGAAGATCTTCTCGAGCGATTCGACGATCGCGGGCTCGTCGTCGACCACCAGCACGACGCGCGCGGGATCCCACGCCGACTCGGTGCCTTGTTCGTTGGAGGGATGCCCGTCGGGATGACCCGGAGCTCCCGCGCCGGGACTCGGGTCGGCGGTCGCGGCGGCGCGCACGCGGAAGGGGGGAGCGATTCGGTCGAGCAGCATGGGGGCGATCCTTCCAATATCAAACCCGGGACCAGCTCGTTTGAGTCCCAAGTCTTTGATCTCTGGTCGGCTTGTGACTCGATCCATGCCACGTTGTCAGGCCGGCGACCGGGGCTTGTCATTCTGGCACGCGACCCAGCGCGCGCACACATATATAAGGAGGGGATGGCGCTAGGCGCGACGATGCGGCGGTTCGAGATCGAGCTCGCGGACTCCGACCGCGATCGGTACGAGACGATCGAGCTGCGCGCGGCGCAGCACCCGAGCGAGAGCGACCGCTATCTCGCGGCGCGCGTGATCGCGCGCGTGATGGAGCACGCCGAGGGCGTCGAGTTCTCGGCCGGCGGCGTGTCGTCGGGCGACGAGCCCGCGATCCTGCAGCGCGATCTCCGCGGCGATCTGCGCGCGTGGATCGAGGTCGGATCGCCGTCGCCCGAGCGGTTGCATCGGGCGTCGAAGCTCGGCGCGCGCGTCGCGATCTACGGCTGGCGCGGCGACGCGCTCGCGCGCGAGATCGCGGACACGCGCGTCCATCGCGCCGAGGCGCTCGAGCTCTTCGATCTCGCGCCCGACTTCCTGGACGCGATCGCGGCGACCCTGGATCGCGCGAACGCGTGGGCGCTGTCGATCGCGGACGGCGCGCTCTACATGACGTGCAACGGCGTCGCGCTCGAGGGCGCGATCCGCCGCGTCAGGCTACCGTGACGCTGAGCGCGGTCGCGGCGGTCGACTTGACCCAGTCGCGGATGAACTCGGCGTACTCGGCGACCTCTTCCTTGGTGTCGGGCACCGGGAACGGCGTCGCGGTGAGGAGCGGGTTCTTCTTCACGACGGCGTCGTAGATCGCCTTCACCGCGTGCGCGCTCTTGGGGCCGATGAAGCCGTCGACGTCGAGCTTGTGCCCCGTGATCGAGGTGAACGAGTTGAGCGCCTTCTGCAGGGTCTTGAGATCCTCGTGCACCGGGCCGACGCCGTACGCGATCTCGCCCTTCTCGTTCCAGTCCTTACCCTTCTCGAGCTTGCGAGCCATGAGTCTCCTCCTTGGCGCAACCGTAGCCGAGGATTTCACTCCCGAACACGCGCCGGACGCGCCATAAACGGGCGTGTCCGATCCTCCCGCGAAGCCGCCGCGCACGAACGTCATCTACGCGATCATCGCCCTCAACCTGATCGCGTTCGCGATCGAGCTCGCGGCGGGCGCCGACGCGTTCTCGCCCAACGCGCTCGACGTGCTGAAGGTCGGCGCCAACTACGCGCCGATGACGCTCCACGGCGAGCCGTGGCGGATCGTGACGGCGATGTTCCTGCACTTCGGCGCGATCCACATCGGCATGAACATGCTGTGCTTGTGGCAGGGGCGCATCGTCGAGCAGATCTTCGGGCCGCTGCCGTTCGCCGCGATCTACGTCGTGTCGGGGCTCGTCGGCGGCGTCGCGACCTTGTTGCGCGGCGATCCGGTCGTGTCGGCGGGCGCGTCGGGCGCGGTGTTCGGCGTGTACGGCGCGTTCGCCGCGGTGTTGGTGCTGCGGCGCGCGCGGATCCCCGCGGACGTCTGGCAGAAGACCGCGCGATCGATGGGCACGTTCCTCGCGATCAACCTCATGATCGGGCTCGGCGTGCCGGGCATCGATCTGCGCGCGCACGTCGGCGGGCTCGTCGGCGGGTTCGCGTGCGGCGCGGTGCTGCTCGCCGGTGCGAAGGCGTCGTGGCGGCGGCCGCTCGCGCTGTTCGCCGGCGGGATCGCGATCGCGGGTGCGGCGATCGCGCTGGCGCCGAAGCCGTCCGACTACCTCGGGGCCCTCGACGAGCTCGCCCGCGTCGAGAAGGCGGCCAACGCGCGGATCGACGACATCAAGGCGCGCCTCGCGGCCGGCAAGATCTCGGGCGCGCAGGCCGCCGACGAGCTCGAGCGCGACGTGATCGCGCCGTGGAGCGCGGCCAGCCGTCGCATGGAGGGGATCGAGCCGCCCGCGGCGTCGCGCGAGGTCTACGACGCGATGCGGTCGTACGCGTCGGCGCGCGACGTCGACCTCGCCACGTGGGTCGCGCTCTTGCGCGCGCCCGCGAGCGAGCACGAGGCGCGGACGAAGGAGCTCCAGCGCACCAACGCGGCGGTGCATGCCGCGGGCGACGCGGTCAGGGAAGCGTCCGCGCGGAAGCGGCGCTGACGTCCTGCCAGCGCTCCGCCGGCGGCTTCATCTCCATCCAGATGCGCGCGTCGACCGGCGCGTAGCCGAGCGGCGCGTAGACGCCGTGCGCGGTGCGCGTCGCGAGCACCCAGCGGCGCAGCGTCTGTGTCCGGGGATCGGACATCAAGGCCCGCACCATCGCGCGCGCGACGCCGCGGCCGCGCGCCCGCTCGTCGACGAAGACGTCGCACAGCCACGCGAAGGTCGCCTGATCGGTCACCGCGCGCGCGACGCCGACCTGCCCTGCTTCGTCGTACGCGCCCGCGCTCAGGCTGTTCGCGAACGCGCGCTCGACGACGTCGCGGCGCACGTCGGGCGACCAGTACGCGGTGCGCAGCCACGCGTGCACGCGATCGAGATCGAGCCGCGCGGGATCGAGCGAGATCGTGATGTCCATCGATCCGTCGTAGCGCGGCGCGCGCGCGGCGCGAAGGGACAGCGGTAGATCGGCAGCTGGGCCAGGATTCTTGCGGTCCACGAGCAGACCTGTTCTTATGTTCAGGTGCAATCCTCGCTCAATCGCGCGCAGCACGAAGCGGTCACGCATGAAGGCGACGAGCCGTTGCTCATCATCGCGGGCGCGGGGACCGGCAAGACGACGACGCTCGCGCATCGGATCGCGCACCTGGTCGGGCGCGGCGCGGATCCGCGGCGCATCTTGTTGCTGACGTTCTCGCGGCGCGCGGCGCAGGAGATGATCCGGCGCGCGCAGCGGGTCGCACGATCCGCAGAGCTGCCGTGGGCGGGGACCTTCCACGCGATCGGCGCGCGCTTGTTGCGGCTGCACGCGAGCGCGCTCGGGTTGGATCCGTCGTTCACGGTGTTGGATCGCGGCGACGCGGCCGACCTGCTCGATCTGGTGCGCGCGGATCGCGGGCTGGCGTCGAGCGAGCGCCGCTTCCCGCGCAAGGACACGTGCCTCGCGATCTACTCGCGCACGGTCAACGCGCAGGCGGCGCTCGACGGCGTGCTCGCCGACGCGTATCCGTGGTGCCGCGAGCACGCGGCGCCGCTGCGCGCGCTGTTCGCGGCCTACGTAGAAGAGAAGCTCGCGCGCCACGTCTTGGACTACGACGACCTGCTCTTGTGGTGGTGGCACGCGATGTCGGCGCCCGCGGTCGCGGCGCAGATCCGATCGCGCTTCGATCACGTGCTGGTCGACGAGTATCAAGACACCAACGCGCTGCAGGCCGACGTCGTCGCGGCGCTGTCGCCGAGCGGGCGCGGCGTGACCGCGGTCGGCGACGACGCGCAGGCGATCTACTCGTTCCGCGCGGCGAGCGTGCACAACATCCTCGCGTTCCCGGATCGCTTCACGGCCCCAGCCAAGCTGATCGCGCTCGAGGACAACTATCGATCGACCCAGGGCATCCTCGACGCCGCGAACGCGGTGATCGCGCGCTCGCCGCAGCGGTACGAGAAGGAGCTGCGCGCGTCGCGCGCGGAAGACTTCGGCCGCCCGGTGCTCGCGCTCGTCGACGACGAGCTGGCCGAGGTCGACTACGTGATCGAGCGCGTGCTCGCGAACCGCGAGGACGGGCTCGCGCTGCGCGATCAGGCCGTCTTGATGCGCGCCGCGCACCACAGCGATCGGCTCGAGCTCGAGCTCGGCCGCCGGCGCATCCCGTACACCAAGTACGGCGGCCTGAAGTTCCTCGAGGCCGCGCACGTGAAGGATCTGCTGGCGTTCCTGCGCTGGGCGGAGAACCCGACCGATCCGATCGCGGGCTTCCGCGTCGCGCAGCTCGTGCCCGGGTGCGGGCCGGCGTTCGCGCGGCGCGCGGTCGACGCGGCGCGATCCGGGCTGGCCTCGCTGGCCGGCGTCGCGCCGCCGAAGCCCGCGCGCGCGATGTGGCCGGCGTTGTGCGAGCTGCTGGTCGGGATCGCGGGCGCGCCGTGGGCCGGGCAGATCGATCGCGTGCGCGGGTTCTACGAGCCGATCCTGTTCGAGCGCTACGACGCCGCCGAGGCGCGCCGCGGCGATCTCGAGCAGCTCGGCGCGATCGCGGGCACGTACGCGACGCGCGCCGCGTTCCTCGAGGACCTGACGCTCGATCCGCCGAGCGCGACCGGTGATCTCGCCGGGCCGCCGTCGCTCGACGAGGACTGGCTGATCCTCTCGACGATCCACTCGGCCAAAGGCCAGGAGTGGCGCGCGGTCTTCGTGCTCGACGTGATCGACGGGCGGATCCCGTCGGATCTGTCGCTGTCGTCGGTGGATCAGATGGAAGAGGAGCGGCGCTTGTTGTACGTCGCGATGACGCGCGCGCGCGATCAGCTGCACCTCGTGCAGCCGCTGCGCATGCACGTCGAGAAGCAGCATCGGCACGGCGATCGCCACGTCTTCGCGCCGCGCAGCCGCTTCCTGCCCGACGCGCTCTTGGATCGCTTCGATCGGATCACGCGCGGGCGCCCGGCGACTTCGTCGGGGGTGGCATCGTCCGCGGGCGAAGCGATCGACGTGGCGTCGAAGCTGCGCGGGATGTGGAGCTAAGCTCCGCGCATGGCGACTGCACATCTCGACAGCGGCGACGCGCCGTTCGCGCAACGCATCCGCATGGGCTCGCACACGATCGTCTCCGACGAGCTGCCCTCGCTCGGCGGCGCCGACGCCGGCGCCTCGCCGTACGAGCTGTTGCTCGCGTCGCTCGGCGCGTGCACGTCGATCACGCTGCGCATGTACGCCGATCGCAAGGGCTGGACGCTCGGCCCGGTGCACCTCGATCTCCACTTCGTGCGCGAGGGCGACATCGAGCGGATCGAGCGGACGATCGTGTTGTCTTCGTCGCTGACGGACGAGCAGCGCGCGCGGCTCGCCGAGATCGCCGAGAAGACGCCGGTGACCAAGACGCTCCGCCGCGCGACGCCGATCGAGACGAAGATCGCGATCGGGTAGCGCTAGGCCGCGCCGAGGCCGCCGTCGACCGGGATCTCGGCGCCCGTCACGTACGACGCCGCCGGCGACGCGAGGAAGAGCGCGGTGCGCGCGACCTCGTCGGCGGCGCCGAAGCGTCGCTGCGGCACGCGCGACGCCATGTCCGCTTGCAGCGCCTCGACCGCCGCCGCGGGCAAGCCGGTCTTGCCGTAGATCGGCGTGGCGATCGGCCCGGGCGCGATCGCGTTCACGCGCACGCCGCGCCCCGCGAGCTCGACGGCGAGCGAGCGCACGAGCGCCGCGAGCGCGCCCTTCGACGCCGAATAGATCGACGCGTTGGCGACGCCCTTCTCGGCGACCACCGACGTGTTGACGAGCACCGACGCGCCGTCGCGCAGGAGCGGCAGCACCTGGCGCAACGTGAAGACCACGCCCTTCACGTTGATGTCCATGATGTCGTCGTAGAAGCGCTCGTCGATCGCGTCGAGCGGCGCGAACCGCGCGACGCCGGCGTTCAAGAACACGACGTCGACGCCGCCGAAGCGCGCCTTGAGCTCGTCGGCGAGGCGGACCGCGTCGTCGACCGAGCGCGCGTCGGCGCGGATCGCGACCGCCGTGGGCCCGAGCGCGTCGCGCGCCTTCGCGAGGTTGTCGGGGTTGGCGCCGGTGACGACGACCTTCGCGCCGGCGTCGCGGAACGCGAGCGCGGTCGCCAGGCCGATGCCGGTCGTGCCGCCGGTGACCAGCGCGACCTTGCCTTCGAGGATGGGTGCAGACATGTCGATTCTCCTTATCTTGACCATTCGTTCCAAAACAGCGCGAGCGAAACGGCGCGAACGCCGCGCCGGGGTTCAGCCGAGATTCAGATCATCGAGAGCGTCACGTCGATCACCTGATCGACGTGCTTGCGATCGGCGCCGCCGCGCGCGAGCAGCTGCAGCCCGTACATCGCGTTGGTCAGGTACCGCGACAGCGCGCGATCGTCGTGATCGCTGTCGAGCTCGCCGCGATCGCGCGCCCGCGCGAGGCGCTGGGCCAGCGCGCGCTCGAGCACGCTCGTGTTGCTGCAGAACCGCTTCTTCACGTCGTTGTCTTCGGGCCCGCGCTCGGCGACCGCGCCGAGCAGCATGCAGCTCTGACTCGGCCTGGCCGCCGCCTTGTCCGCGACGACGCGCATGATCGTGCGCAGCACGTCCTTGATCGGCCCGTCGGCGGCGAACGCCCCGCTCACCTGCTCGCCGAACTGCTCGCGGTAGCGATCGAGCGCCGCGACGTACAGCGCGTGCTTGTCGCCGAACGTGTCGTACAAGCTCTGCCGCCCGATCTCGAGGTGCTCGACCAGATCGCCGATCGACGTCGCCTCGTACCCCTTGCGCCAGAACAGCTCCATCGCGCGCTCGAGCACGTCGTCGCGCGAGAATTCCTTCGGCCGGGGCACGCCTAGGATCTAGCCATTCCTGACCGGTCAGTCAAGATCCGGCGTTCAACCCTTGGCGATCCGCTCGTTCTGGGTGCTGGAGCGCTGGCGCTCGCGGCGCAGATCCGACGTGCGGCGCGGCAGCGTGACGACGAACGTGGTGCCGGCGCCGAGGGAGGTCTCGACCTCGATCGTGCCGCCGTGGCGCTCGACGAGCTCGTGGACGATCGAGAGGCCCAGGCCGGTGCCCTCGCCGACGTCCTTGGTCGTGAAGAACGGATCCCAGATGCGCGGCAAGACCTCAGCGGGGATGCCGGGGCCGTTGTCGCCGATCTTCACGACCACGTGCTCGTCGCGCGCGATCGTGTCGATCGTGATCTTGGCGTCGTCGCGGCCGCCGAGCGCCTGCGCCGCGTTGGTGAGCAGGTTCATGAAGACCTGATTGATCTGGCCCGCGTGGGCGCGGATGCGGCCGACCTCGCCGTAGCGGCGCTCGACGGTGATCGTGCCCTTCAAGAGATGGCGCAGGAGCTCGAGGGAGTCGTCGAGCGAGCGGTTGAGATCGAAGTCGACCAGGTTCTCGTCGTCGGTGCGCGAGTAGTTGTGCAGCGCCTGCACGATCGCCTTCGTGCGCTGCGCGCCGCGTTGCACGACGCGCACCATCTCGCGGATGTCGCCGGCCGCCTCGTCGCGCGCCGCGGAGTCGGAAGACGTCAGCGATCCGATCGCTTCGTCGAGCGGACCGACCGTGTTGACGATCGCGTTGACCGGGTTGTTGATCTCGTGCGCGATGCCGGCGACCAGCTGGCCGATCGACGCCAGCTTCTCGGAGCGCACGAGCTGGTTCTGCGCGCGCGTCAGCTTGTCGAGCGTCTCGGCGAGCTCCTTGTTCTTCTTCGCGAGATCGGCGGTGCGTTTCTGTACCGCGCGCTCGAGATCGAGGTTGACCTCCTCCGTCGAGCGCAGCTTCTCGCGCAGCGCGCGCCGCATCTCCTCGAGCGCGAACGTGAGGCGCCCGATCTCGTCGCCCTCGCCGCCCGATGACACCGGGTCGGCGAGCTCGCCGCGCGCCATCGCGTCGGCGCGCTGCTCGAGCCGGCGGATCGGCGCGACGAACTGCGCGACCGTCACCGCGACGATCCCCGCGCACGCGCCGAACAGCACGAGGAAGAAGATCATCAGCTCCTTGAGCGGGCGCACCATGTTCTCGCCGCGGCCGCGATAGTCGGGATAGAGGACCGCGACGCCGCCGAGGTCCCACATCTTCCCGCGCCACGGCACGCGCAGGCGCCCGACGCGTCCGGCGAGCTTCGCGGGCCCGAGCGTGATCGCGCCGCCGTTGCGACGGCGCATGAGATCGATCGTGTACCAAGGCAGCCGCGGCGCGCCCATGATGCCGCCGCCCGCGTGCGCCTCGGGCCCCTCCCCCTTCGACTGCTCGATGTCGCCGCCGCCGCGATCGACGGGCCCGCCGTCGTCGTAGTAGTAGACGACCGCGCTCGCGTTGGGATTCTTCGGGCCGATGTCGCGGATCACCTCGCGCACGAGATCGGGATCGGGCGGCGTCTGGCGCGACGCGGCCTCCGCCTGCACGACCGATCGCAACCACGCGAGGCCGAGATCGGCTTGGCGATCGACCGCCTCCGTCGAGAAGTTCTTGTACTGCACGAAGCCCCACAGGAGCGCCATGCCGCACGCGAGCAGGATCACGCCGCCGAAGCTCATCAGCAGCTTCGATCGCAACGACAAGGACGGCGCGATGCCGCGCACCGGCACGCGATAGCGCACGGTCAGGTGCGCGAGCAGCGGGCGCATCGTCTCGCGGTGCCACAAGGACTCGTAGATCGACGCGCCGACCGCGACCACCATCGTCGCCGCGACCATGATCGCGGTGTCGTCGAGCTCGAGGCGCAGGTGCCAGCGCGCGATCAGCCCGCCGACGAAGCCGATCGCCGACCACAGCGCGACCGACACCAGCGCGAGCCGGTACGGGATCCCCTGCGCCTTCTTGTAGACGTCGGTCGCCGACGCGCCGGCCGCGGGCTCGCCGGTCTCGCCCTGCGCGGCCTCGAGGTAGTCGCGGAAGTCGCGCGTCAAGAAGCGCGCCGCGATCGCCCACAAGCAGATCGACACGCAGACCGCGAGCGGCATGTACGTCTCGATCGCGAGGTACGCGTCGTGGCCGATCGGCACGAAGTAGTAGAGGAACGCGGCCTGCGCGCCGAGCGTGCCCGACGCGACGACGGTCGCGACCATCACGAGGCGGCGGTAGTACGCGTCGCCGAACCGCCGCAATGGAGATGAAATCGCGAACAACCGCACGCGCACGTCGCCGAGGATGATGCCGAGCCACACCGCGCGCGCGCCGGCGAGGATGCACGAGTGGAGCGCGGCGAGCGACGTCATCGCGGCGACGGTCGGCCAGGTCCAGCCGCTGTACTCGACGAGGAAGCTGCCGATCGCCGCGGCGACGCCGGTCCACACCGCGGTGCGCAGGATCAGCGCGCGCAGCGGCACGCGCAGGGTCGCGCGATACGCGCGCGCCGACAGCTCCTTCGGCACTCGATCGCCGCGGCGCCGCAGGACGACCGCGGTACGCACCGGCAGGAGCCAGGTCGTGAGCGCCGCGGTCCACACCAGCGCCGCGCCGATGATCACGGGGATCGCGATGCGCAGGAGCGTCGACGGCGGCACACGCCCGAGATCGAACAGGTTCCACAACGGCAGCCCGACCAGCAGCGCCTCGAGGGCGCCGAGCACGACGCCGGGGATCAGAAATCGGCGCTTGAACGGCAGCGGCTCGCGCGCGGCGGGCATCTCGCTCGACGCGCGCGGGTCGTCCCCCGAGACCAAGGCCATGCGCACAGCATACGTCGGACTAGACTTCTTCGTGATCAAGGACCTCTGGTACAAGAACGCGATCGTCTATTGCCTCCACGTCGGCACCTTCATGGACGCCGACGGCGACGGGATCGGCGATTTCAACGGCCTGGAGAACCGCCTCGACTACCTCGCCGGCCTCGGCGTCGAGGCGATCTGGCTGATGCCGTTCCAGAAGTCGCCGCGGCGCGACGACGGCTACGACGTCAGCGACTACTACCAGGTCGATCCCTGCTACGGAACGCTCGGAGACTTCGTCGAGCTGACCCACGAGGCTGAGCAGCGCGGCATCCGCGTCCTGATCGATCTCGTGATCAACCACACGAGCGATCAACACCCGTGGTTCCAGGAGGCGCGCCGCGATCCGGACTCGAAGTATCGCGACTACTACGTGTGGTCGAAGAAGAAGCCGCCCGACGCCAACGAAGGCATGGTCTTCCCCGGCGTGCAGAAGACGACGTGGACCTACGACAAGGTCGCGCGCGCCTACTACTTCCATCGCTTCTACGACTTCCAACCCGATCTCAACACGCGCCACCCCGCGGTGCAGGACGAGATCCGGAAGATCATGGGCTTCTGGTTGGAGCTCGGCGTCGCCGGCTTCCGCGTCGACGCGGTGCCGTTCGTGATCCAGTCGAAGGGCCCCGGCGTGAAGAACGTCGAGCACTACGACATGCTGCGCGACCTGCGCGAGTTCCTGCAGTGGCGGCGCGGCGACGCGGTGATCCTCGCCGAGGCCAACATCGTGCCGAAGAACGACATGCAGTACTTCGGCGACGACGGCGATCGCGCGCACATGATGTTCAACTTCCAGGTCAACCAGCACGCGTTCTATGCGCTCGCCGCCGCCGACGCGCGGCCGCTCGCGCGCGCGCTCGAGAAGACCCGCGAACGTCCGGCGACCGGACAATGGGCGCAGTTCCTCCGCAACCACGACGAGCTCGATCTCGGCCGCTTGACCAAGGCGCAGCGCGAGCGCGTGTTCGACGCGTTCGGCCCCGACAAGGACATGCAGCTCTACGATCGCGGGATCCGGCGGCGGCTCGCGCCGATGTTGAACGGCGACCGCCGCCGGCTCGAGCTCGCGTACAGCCTGATGTTCACGCTGCCGGGCACCCCGGTGATCCGCTACGGCGACGAGATCGGGATGGGCGACGATCTCGACCTGCCCGAGCGCAACGGCGCGCGCACGCCGATGCAGTGGTCGCACGAGCCCAACGGCGGCTTCACGCGCGCGAAGAAGCCGGTGCTGCCGGTCGTGAGCGGCGGGCCGTTCGGCTTCGAGAAGGTGAACGTCGCGGCGCAGCGGCGCGACCCCGACTCGATGCTCAACTGGACCGAGCGCATCATCCGCATGCGCAAGGAGGTGCCGGAGATCGGCTGGGGCGACTTCGAGATCCTCTCGACGGGGCGGAACGACGTGCTCGCGATCCTCTACGGCTGGCGCAACAACGAGGTGCTGTGCGTGCACAACTTCCGCGACGCCGCGGTCGAGATCGAGGTGCGCCTCGGCGGTCCGGGACGCGCCTCGCTGGTCAACCTCTTGTCCGACGATCACAGCGACTCGCCGAGCGGGCGACATCGCATCGTGATGGAGCCGTACGGCTATCGATGGTTCCGCGTCGGCGGGCTCGGCTACGTCTTGGATCGCACGCCGTTCTAGATCCGTTCCAGATCAGTGACAGGCGTCGGCGAACGTCTTCTCGAAGACGGTGACGTCGGGGCCGTCGGTGCGGCGATCGACGATCGAGAAGTGCCACGCGCGGGCCTGGTCGCGGATCTCGAGCTCGATCGTCGCGAGCGCGGGGTGCGGCGCGCCCGCGGCGATCGCGCGCTGCCAGAGCTCGACGATCGTGCAGCGCAGCGGGCCCGGCGGCGCGGGATCGCACGCGCCGTTCTCGACGCGGTGATCGAAGTCGTCGGAGAGGTAGGTGCTCTCGTCGACCTGGAGATCGACGTCCTCGTAGACCTCGAGGCAGCCGCGGCCGCCGCCGGCGTGCGGGGCGCCGAGCACCTCCGGCTGATCGCCGCCGATCGCGTGCGGCGCGTGCAGCTCGATGCGCAGCTCGCCGCCGTGCTCGGTGTGGATGCGGCCGTCTGGATCGACGTAGCTCGCCTCCACCTTCGTGAAGGTCGCGTTCGGATCGACCTCGCGCGCGCGATCGTAGACGGTGCCGAGGTACGTGTCGGCGAGGAACGGCTGCTTCGCGCGATGCTCGCAGTACATCGTGAGGCCGACGATCGCCGCGGTGAGCACGACGCCGCCGCCGACCATCGCGAGCCAACTCTTGTCGCCGTCGTCCATGAGCGAGATCGAGCGTACGATGGGTGGAGTCGTGCGGGGGGTCTTCGTGACTTTCTTGGTCGCGGTCTTCGCGGCGCCCGCGCGCGCGGATCTGCCGCCGCTCGATCCGTCGGGGAGCTACGCGATCGATCTGTACGGCGGCGCGGCGCTCGGCTCGGCGCGCATCGTCGGGATGGGGGGCGCCGCGGTCGCGAGCGCGGAGGGCTCGGCGGGCACGGTCGCGAACCCGGCGGCGGCGGCGGTGCGACCGGCGACGTCGACGACGTCGTTCGATTGGGATTGGCACCTCGACGGCCAGTCGGCGGTGTACGCGTCGGATCTCGACAACAACGGGCGCGACGCGGGCGGCGGCGCGCGGCTCGCGACGTTCGGGATCTTGTTCGACTGGCGCGAGTGGGCGTTCGCCGCGGTCGGCACGACGCAATCGACGGAGCTCGACGGCGGGCGCACCGCGACGACCACGCGCGCGCGGGTCGCGATCGCGCGCACGTTCGGCGACGAGGCGTGGACGTTCGGCGCCGCGGTCGACGCCGGCTCGTTCGATCTCGCGCAGGCGGGCGTGCGCGCGTTCTCGATCGGCGGCGCGGCGCTGTCGGGCGGCGCGGTCTATCGGCAACCGCGCGGCGATTGGCGCGCGGGGATCGCGGCGTCGTTGCCGGTGACCGGCACGCAGGCGTCGAACGGATGCGGCGCGGATCGCTGCGGGCTGGTCGTCTTGCCGACGCGCGTCGAGGCGCCGTGGCAGCTCGGCGTGGGCGTCGCGTGGCGGCACGGCGAGCAGGCGTGGAACCAATGGGTCGCGGGAGATTTTCGCGACGAGCGCGCGATCACGGTCGCGCTGGATCTGATCGTCACCGGCGGCGTGTCGTCCGGATATGGCCTCGAAGCTTTCGGCGAAGGCTTCGAGCAGCGCAGCGGATCGCACGCGGTCGCGTCGGTGCGCGGCGGCGCCGAGTGGGAGTGCGTGCCGGGCCACGTGCGCGTGCGCGGCGGCGCGTACTGGGAGCCGGGCCGCTTCGCCGACGTCGGCGGGCGGCCGCACGTGACGATCGGGCTCGAGGGCGGCGCGCTGCAGTTCGAGCTGTGGGGCCGGCGCCGCCTGCGGATGTCGCTCACCGCGGATCTCGCGCCGCGCTACGGCACGGCGAGCGTGAGCGTTGGATTCTGGCATTGATGCAGCCGTCGTCCGTCGTCCGTCGTCCGTTAAGATGATCGCGTGATCGTCGTCGCGATCCTCACGATCCGCGAGCTGGAAGCGTTCGAAGACTTCGAGCGGCGCGCGCAGATCATCATGGCGAAGCACGGCGCGGCGATCGAGCGCGCGATCCGGATCCCTCCCGATCGCGAGGTGCACATCGTCCGGTTTCCGGACGATGCCGCGTGGACGGCCTACCGCGCCGATCCGGAGCTCACATCGCTCGCGCCGTTGCGCGCGCG
>DATJIA010000313.1:0-3338 GCA_035493675.1 Kofleriaceae bacterium
CGTGGCTGCGCGCGCACTGCGCCGATCACGGCATCGAGCTCGATCTGATCGACATGGCGGCGCCCGCGGGCGCGGCTGCGATCGATCGCGCGGTGCGCCCCGGGCAGACCAAGCTGGTCTGGGTCGAGACGCCCGCGAACCCGACCTGGGACGTGACCGATCTGCGCGCGGCCGCGGCGGCGGCGCATCGCGCGGGCGCGATCCTCGCGGTCGACTCGACGGTCGCGACGCCTGTGTACACGCGGCCGTTCGAGCACGGCGCCGATCTCGTGATGCACTCGGCGACCAAGTTCTTGAACGGGCACACCGACGTCCTCGCGGGCGCGCTGGTCACGCGCGCGCCCGATTCGATCTGGGAGATGTTGCGCGCGCGCCGGCGCGGCGAGGGCGCGGTGCCGGGGCCGTTCGAGGCGTGGCTGCTCGTGCGCGGGATGCGCACGTTGTTCGCGCGCGTCGAGCGGCAGAGCGCGACGGCGGCGATGCTCGCGGCGCGGCTCGAAGCGCGCGGCGACGTCACGGTGCTCTATCCCGGGCTCGCGTCGCATCCGGGCCATCATGTTGCGGCGCAACAAATGAAGGGCGGGTTCGGCGCGATGATGTCGCTGCGCTGCGGCACGCGCGCGCGGGCGCTGGAGGTGTGCGCGCGCGTCGAGGTGTTCGCGCGCGCGACCTCGCTCGGCGGGGTCGAGAGCCTGATCGAGCACCGCGCCTCCGTCGAGCCGCCCGACACGCCGACGCCCGCGGATCTGCTGCGGCTCTCGATCGGTCTCGAGGATCCCGAGGACCTCGCGCGCGATCTCGAGCGCGCGCTCGGCGCGGTGTCGTCCGCGCGCTGATCTCGGGCATCCTTCGCTCATGCGCAGCTTCGCCCTGCTCTTCACCTTCGCGGCCGCCTGCGTCGCGCACTCGTCGCCGCCGCCGGCCGGGCCGCCCGTCGGCCCGGTGCCGCCGCCCGCGGGCAACGTCGTGTTCGTCGCGACCGAAGGCGATCGCGCCGACTGCCATCCGGGGCAGAGCTGCCAGCTCGCGTGCCCGCACGGCGGCTGCGACGTCTCGTGCGTGTCGGGCTCGACGTGCCAGGCGTCGTGCGACGGCGGCGGCTGCGCGATGTCGTGCGCCGCCGGCGCGACCTGCGCCTTCTCGTGCGACGGCGGCGGCTGCGAGCAGTCGTGCACCGGCACCGCGTGCGCGATGACCTGCGACGGCGGCGGCTGCGACGTCGAAGGCGGCGCCGCGTCGCGCGACGAAGACGACTGATCGACTTCCGTCTTCCGACCTCCGTCGTCCGGATCCGGATCAGCGTCCGATCAGGGTCCGGAAGACGGAAGCCGGACGACGGAAGTCGATCTCCTCACGCGCAGACCATCTCGTCGATGCACGTATTCGTCGCGCCGGTGTCGCAGAAGCCGCTCGCGCAGTCGTCGCTCGACGTGCAGGTGCTGCCGTTGGAGAGGAGCGGCATGCACGTGCCGGTCTGCGCGCCCTGCGGGATCACGCAGCGATCGGGCGGCGAGCACGCCTGCGTGCACGGTTGGCCGTCGGTCGGCAGCGTCGTGCACTTGAGCGATGTTGCATCGCACAAGAGATCCTGCTTGCACAGGTTGTTCTGCGGATCGCAGGTCGCGCCCGGATCGAGCAGCTGCGCGCAGTGCATCGTCGAATCGCAGCGGAGGCCGGTGACCACGCACGCGTTGCCGCCGGTGCCGACGAGGCACGGATCGCCCACCTTCGGCGCCTTCGTGCAGACCATCGTCGTCGTGCCGGCGCACACCGTGCCGTAGCTGCACTCGAAGCTCGACTGACACGCCTGCCCCTCGGGGATCAGCGCCGCGCACACCGCCGTTGCGTCGCAGTACGCGCCGTCGACGCACGGCGCGGCCTCGCACGACTGGCCGACCGCGACCGCCGCGGGCGGATCCATGTCACACGTGCCGGCGCAACAGGCCATCGTGCAGGTCTGCGGCGGCGTGCAGCTCCCCGACGTGCACTGGCCGCCGAAGTAGCACATCTCGCCTTGCTTGCGGTTGCCCTTGATCGCGTCGGTGCACGCCTGCGGCTGGACGCGCGCGTCCTTCGAGCTGGCGTCGCACGACTCGTTGCTGAGCGCGTCGATGCAATCGCCGGCCTTGCCGTCGTCGTACTTGATCGATCCGTTGGCGACGCCGGCCTTGAGCTGTTTGTCGTCGAGGAACTGGCTGTAGGCGGCGACGCAGACCGCCTTGCTCGAGATCGCGCCGCATCGCACGAGGCGATCGCAGAGCGCATCGATGTCCTTGGTCTTCAGATCATTGACGCTGACGCCGCCGCAGCCGGTGACGAACAGCGCGCACGCGAGCACGCTCAATCCCAGTCGAGTCATAAGGCCCCCCTTCTCGACGAACGGTTTCGCCGAGCATATCACCGCTGGACCGGCGTCCCCGAACGACACGCGTCCGCGAGCGTGGGCCAGAGCTGATTTGCCACATCGTGTGAGTAGGTCGTGAACGGGAAGAGTGAGATCGCGCGCACGCGCTCGCAGCGCTCGAGCGCGGCGATGCGATCGGCGTCATCGGTCGCGTCGCGGATCGTATCGGCGAGCACGTTCGCGTCGGTGACGCGCTCGAACTCCATGTGATCCGCGAGGCTCGCGAACATCTTCGCGCGCGAGAAGCGCTGCTTCGCGATCAGGTCGGCCGCCGCCTGCGCGTCGCCGATCCGCAGCAGCAGCGCGGGCAACATCGAATCGACGCGCGCGCGATCGCCGGCGGCCGTGATGCGATCGTGAGCCGCGCGATCGATCGACGCGAGCAGCTCGGGATGATCGACCGCGTAGTAGATCGCGTCCTGCGTGACCTGCGGCTCGGTCGAGTCGATCGCGTCGAGCACGGCGGCGAGCCGCTCGCTCGGCGTGGTGGCGGCGGCGAAGCGGCGCAGGATCGGCAGCCACGCCGCGTAGTCGGTGACGTAGCCCTCGTACATGCCGGCCGCCCAGCCGTCGGCGCGCACGAAGACGAGCGCGCGCCGCCCGCGGCGATAGCCGATGTGGCAGCTCGTGTTGGTCTCCTTGACGAGGATCGTCTTGCCGTCGCCCTTGAGGCTCTCGACCATGCCGAGCTCCGCGTCGCGCACGCTGGCCGCGCGGACCTTCACGACCGCGACCTGCGCGGCCTCGTCGAACAGCTCGAACACGGTCTGGTGCCGCTTCGAGCACGCGTGCGCGGCGCGCGGCAGCGCCAACGACGACGACACGATCAACAGCGCGATCGCGCAGACCCTCATGTCGGTGCAGACGCACCGGGCTGCAGATCGATCTCTGGATCGATCTCGCTCTCCAACCCCAACGCGACCGGATCGTCTCG
>DATJIA010000314.1:0-10800 GCA_035493675.1 Kofleriaceae bacterium
GCCCTTTGCGGCGCTTGTTCCAAGCCGACCTGCGTCGCTGCCTTTTCACGATTAGGGCAATGATACTCGAAGAACGCGAAGCCACCAGGCAGAGCCAGGGCAATTCGTGGCACATCGGTCTCGGTCGGCGATCTGCGAGCGCGTGGCGTCGCTCGGGTTCGGTTCCCGAGCGCCGACATCGGCGCGGCCGCCGACGTTCGTGCGATCACAGGCTCCGCGCCGTCGGCCTTTTGAGATTTTTCGGTTTGGCGGTCGCAGATCGCGCTACGGCGGCGATCCCACGCCGCCCGGCCCTTAGGCCCTCGGGCTCAGCGGTCGTAGTCTTTGGAGACCAGCGCGAGCATGATGCAGGAGACGACCGCGAGCACGAAGGGCAGCATCGCGCCGCCGAGCGGGATGCCGGCGAGGCGGGCGATCTTCGTCGAGCCGAAGAGGTTGAACATCGCGAGGACACCGTCGAGGACCATCGCGAACGACCACGCCATGCGCGAGCCGTTCCACGAGAAGTACGCGAGCGTGATCGCGGAGATGCCGAAGGCGAGCAGCGCGACGGTGAGCACCACCGGCAGATCGATCGTCACGCTCGCGCAGCCGGTGACGACGAGCAAGACGCCGAGCACCGCCGTCCCGACGTGACCGATCTGCTTCAAGAGCAGCTCGTTCTTGTCGGCCGCGGACGTCATTTCTTCTTCTTGAAGAGCGAGCCCCAGAAGCCGCCCTTCTTGTCGTCGGAAGGCGCGGCGTCGTCGGCAGACGCCACCGGCGCCGGCGCGACCGGCGCGGGCGCGGGCTTGGGCGGAGGCGGCGCGGTCGGGACCTTCGGGCGCGCGGGCGCGGGCTCGGTGGTCGCGGACTGCGTCGCGAACGGCCCCGTCGAATCGGGCACCGGATCGCGCGACGAGACGATCTGGCCGGCGCGCGTGTCGAGCGCCTGCTGCATCTCCTCGAGCTCCTTCGCGTACTCCTTGCGGAACATCTGGCGCATGAACTGGCGCAGCTCCTTCGGGTCGAAGCGGTAGCCTTCGATCAACCCGTCGAGCTCGCGCGCCAATTCCGCGGCGCTCTGATATCGGTCGGCGACGTCACGCGCGAGCGCCTTGAAGACGATCGCGTCGAGCTCCGGCGTCACGCGCCGGTTGAAGTTCGACGGCGGCGGTACCTCGGCCTTGCGCACCTTCTCCATCAGCGCGAACTCGGTGTCGCCGCGGAAGAGCTTCTCGGTCGTCAGCATCTCGTGGAGGATGATCCCCGTCGAGAAGACGTCGGTGCGCGCGTCGAGCGGCATGCCGCGGATCTGCTCCGGGCTCATGTAGCTGAACTTGCCCTTGAGCACGCCGATCTCGCTCGTGAACTTCATCAGCGCCTGCGCGATGCCGAAGTCGAGCAGCTTGACGTCGCCGTCGTACGAGAGGCGCACGTTCGACGGCGAGACGTCGCGGTTCACGATGTTGAGCGGCCGGCCCTCGGCGTCGGTCAGTGCGTGCGCGAACGCGAGGCCCTCCGCGATGCGCGCCGCGATGTACACCGCGTGCGGCACCGGGATGCGCTGATTGCTTTCCTGGCAGCGTCGCAAGACCTGGGTCAGGTCGCGCCCGCCGATGTACTCCATCGCGATGTAGTGGCGGCCCTCGATGCGTCCGATCTCGCCGGTCTCGACGATGCAGCGGTTGCGCAGGAGCATCGCGAGCTGGCCCTCGCGGTTGAACATGTCGACGAAGCGCGCCTCGCGCGCGAGCTGCGGGCGCATCACCTTGATCGCGAGCAGCTTCTTCGGCGGATCTTCGTCCTTGTAGCGAGCGCGATAGACCTCGGCCATGCCGCCGCGTGCGATCAGCCCGAGCAGGTTGTACTTGCCGAACGGCACCGGATCGATGGGCGATCCCGGCTGCATCTTGCCGTCGGTAGAAGCGCGGTCGGTCATTCCGTTTGCCGGTGCCGAATCTAACACTGCTTCCAGGTGACCACGAGACGTTGCCCCGGGGCGATCTTCACGAAGCATTCCTTGGTCTGCGCGCCCGAGTCGTCTTTGAGGACCATGCGCAGCGCGTGGCCGTCGGCCGGCACGACGACGCCGAGCTCCGGCTGATCGACGCCGAGATCGAGCAGCACGTCGTTCGAGTCGGGCGTCGCGACGGCGATCCGCCCGAACGGACTCTCGAGCTTGTTGACGACGATCCCCCAGTTGAACGTGAGCTGCGCGGTCTGCCCGGCGGTCACCTCGACGCGCTCGAAGTCGCCGAGCTCGTACTTGTAATTCAGGCAGAACGCCTTGTACTTGCCGGGCGCCATCGAGATCTCCTTGACCGGCAGCTTTCCGGGGATGCGCTCGGCGGCGACGTAGACCTCTTCGCATGGCAGGCTCGACGAGATCGTGATGCGCCCGAGCACGCCCTTGTTCGCCTGGAGCGACTTGCGCACCTCGTCGGCGTTCTTGCCGAAGGGACGGCGGCGCAGGTACGCGAGGTAGAAGTCGACCTTCTTGTCGCTCGCGCCCAGCTTGTCGTAGGTCGCGCCGAGCTCGCGGAGGAAGCCGGGCAGATCGGGCGCGAGCCGATAGCCCATCGAGTAATAGACGAGCGCGTCGCCGTACTGCTTCTTCGCGAACGCCGCGCGGCCGAGCTTGAACGACTGGTTCGCGAGCTTGTCGATCGAGATCTGCGTGACCGGCTTCCCGAACGCCTCGTTGACCGCGCCGATGCGATCCTTCGCTTGATCCGCCTCGCGCTTCGCGTCCGGATCGTTGGTCGTGATCGAGAACGTCTGCAGCACGTCGATCGCGTCGTCGCGGCGCCCGGCGAGCGCGTAGACGTCGGCGAGCTTGCGCGCCTCGGCGCTCGCCGGTCCGCGCGCGACCACGAGCGCTTCGTAGATCGGGATCGCGCGGGGCCAGTCGCGCTTGCCGTACGCGCTCTCCGCTTCCTTGACGAGGAACGCCGACATCTCGGTGCGGGCCTTGGTCGTCTTCACGGAGGCGACGAGATCGTCGTCGGCCACCGCCGCGCTCGCGACCGCGAGCACACACGCGACGACCCCGACCGACACACCTCTAGCGACCCATCGAAGCATCCGCATGAAGACGCTACCACGCCGGACGCATTCACGAGCGGGCCGTTTGTGACGTGGATGCAATTTTGTTACTCTGATCGGAACTCGGCGCGACCCACGGAGAGGGGACGCGCGGGAGAGGCATGCGCGCCGTCCTATTGGAACGCAACAAGATGGTCAGCCGCCGGCTCGTCCGGTATTTCGCGTCCGCGGGGATCGAAGCGATTCCGATCGAGGACCCGGCGCTGATCCCGCAGCACGTCCCCACCGCTGATCTGATCTGCGCCGACACGTTCGACGGCGATCTCGTCGCGGCACAAGTGAAGGCGAAGCCGACCTTGCGCGGGATCCTCTGGACCGCGGAGCCGCTCAAGCGATCGATGCGCTACCTCGTCGAGAATCAGCAGATCTCGAACGTGCTCGGGCGCAAGGACTTCGAGTCCACGCCGAAGCCGTGGGAGCTGATGATGGTGCTGCGCCGGATCATCCAGCCGGCGGAGAGCGCGCCGTCGATCAGCGCGTACCTCGACTGGGGCTACACCGGCTTCCAGGACAAGGTCGCGTCGACCGCGGGCCGCGACGCCGCGGTCGCGCACGTCCAGAACTTCATCAACGCGCTGCAGGTGCCGAAGCGCATCGGCGAGATGTTCGGCGAGCTGACGCACGAGATGCTGATGAACGCCCTGTACGACGCGCCCGCGGGCGCCGACGGCAAGGCCAAGTACGCGCAGGACCGCAAGGCTGACCTGGTGTTACCCGACGCCGAGCAGCCGACGCTTAGACTGGCGACCGATGGGACGAAGATCGTGCTCCAAGTGAAAGATCCGTTCGGTCGACTGCAACGGAAACACGTCTTCGACGGGCTCGCCCGCGGCTTGGCCCAAGGCGAGATGGACCAGTCCCACGGAGGCGCCGGCTTGGGGATGATGGTGTGTCACAATTCGACCGCGGCCATGTTCTTCGACGTGGTCCGCGGCCGGCACACCGAGGTCACCGGCATCTTCGAGCTCGACCTCAACCTGCGCGAGTTCCGGACGCAGGCCAAGTCGCTTCATTTCTTCCAGGCGTAGGAGACCCGCGATGGACGCCGCAGCTCAACCGAGTACCCCGAGCCAGACCGGAATCGCCGGCCCTCCGCCCAAGCTGTCGATCGACAAGTTCGCCGACGGCGGCATCGTCTGCTTGAAGCTCGCCGGGACGATCGACGAATCGTTCGAAGGCAAGAAGCTCGCGGCCACGCTCAAAGCCGAGACGCTCGTCCTCGATCTCGCCGACATCAAGAAGATCTCCTCGTTCGGTATTCGCGAGTGGGTCGATTTCATGAACGGCCTCGCGAAGCAGGTGAAGGCGATCGTGCTCCTCGAGTGCGCGCCGAAAGTCGTCGACCAGCTGAACATGGTCGCGAACTTCGCCGGCACCGGGAAGGTCTTCTCGTTCTACGCGCCGTATCGCTGCGATTACTGCGACACCGACTCGCGCGTGCTGCTCCAGGTCGACAAGGACTGGGAGACGATCAAGTCGATGAAGATGCCGCAGCGGCCGTGCCCGCAGTGCGGCGAAGGTCAGTACTTCGACGAAGATCCCGCGACGTTCTTCGCGTACATCATCGGCCAGGACAAGTTCGAGCTCGACGGCCAGGTCGCCGCGTTCCTGTCGGCGAAGCTGAACTACACGGTCAGCGAGCAGTCGCGGAAGCTGCGCGTCGACAAGTTGATCGAGGGACGCGCGACCTTCTTGCGCCTCGCCGGTGATCTCGACGCCTCGTTTCCAAGAGAGAAGCTCGCCGAAGGCCTCGAGGGCACGGTGATCGTCGACGTCGCCGGCGTCGGGCGCATCGAGCCCGCGGGCGCCGCCGAGTGGCGCGGCTTCCTGCAGATGATCACGCCCGCCGCCGAGGCGATCTACCTGCTCGGCGTGCCGCCGGCGTTCCTCGAGAAGCTGACACGTCCCGAGGACATGGGTCCGAAGACGCAGGTGCTCAGCTTCTCGATCCCGTACACGTGCAACAAGTGCGCGACCACGACCGCGCAGCAGATCGACGTCGAGCAGCACTACGACGTCCTGAAGTTCGCGACGCCGCCCGAGATGAAGTGCGCCGACTGCAAGAGCGCGATGGTGTGCGCGGCAACCGAAGGGCTGCTCACGCACCTGCCGTCGCTGCCGAAGCCGAGCGTCTCGCCGGAAGCGAAGAAGCTGATCAAGGATCTCTCGACGCGCAAGCCGGAGAAGAAGAAGGTCGCGACGACCGTCGCCGAGGCGGCGGCGCAAGGGAAGGGCGGCAGCGCGTGGATGGGCGCCGCGATCATGGGCTTCCTCGTGATCGCCGGCGTCGGCGGCTTCCTCGCGTACAAGCAGTTCGCGCAGAAGCCGGCGGCCGCGGGACAAGATCTCGGACAGCTGACCAAGAAGAGCGCGGATCAACAGCCCGCGTGGATCACGTCGAAGACGCCGTTCACGTCGTACTGCGCCGACGCGAAGGACGGCGGAGTGTCGTGCGTCGGCGTGTCGTCGCCGGCGCCGTCGGCCGAAGACGGCGAGGACGAAGCGCGCGACGCGGCGCTCGACGGCGTCGCGAACGCGATCGCCGCGCGCATCGGCGACGCGAAGTGGCAGTCGGGCGTCGCGAAGCTCTACGCGGAGACGCGGCAGGCGAAGCTCGACGCGTACCAGCACGATCCCGACAGCGCGAACGCGCGCCGCGACGTGCGCGAGGCGCGCAAGGCGGTCGCCGCGTCGCTGCGCGCGACCGGCGGCGTCGCGGTGCCGACCGCGCCCGCGGGCAAGTACTGGGAGGAGTACACGGGCGAGGCCGGCAAGCACTACCTCGTCTACGTGCAGTACCAGCTCGCCGGCGCCGAGGCGAAGCGGCTGGTCGAGACCTACCAGCACACCGAGAACGCCGACGGCGTGACGGTGGTCAGCATGTTCCCGCAGGTCGGCTGGCGGTACCCGAAGGTGACCGAAGGCGCGATCGTGATCGACGTCGGCAAGGGCAACCTCAAGAACGCGAGCCTCGGCGACCAGACGGTCGTGCTCGAGGTCGGTGGTCGCGCGGTGCACGACGCGCCGAGCTTCTCGAAGGTCGTGACCGAGGAGCTCGAGCGCCTGAAGGACAAGGGCGGTCGCCTCGAGCTGCGCGTGCAGGCGGGCGACGGCGGACCGGCGGTGTTCACCGCGCAGATCCCGGGCACCGCGCCGGTTGTTGTCCCGCAGGGCTCCGGCGGCAGCGGAACCCATTACAATGGTGGCGGCAGCAATGGCGGGCACGGAAACGTGAACGTCTGGGACCGCTACAACCCGGGCAGTGGAGCCGGGAGGGATGATCCGACGCAATGAGACTTCACATAGCTTGTGCGGTGCTCGCTGCTTCTGCGGGCATCGCGCTCGCACAACAGGCGCCGTCCCCGCAGTTCGTTCGTGAGTTCCAAGCCGGCGTCGACGCGTACCGCCTCGGCAAGTACGACGAGGCGCGCGCCCACCTCGAGCAGGCGAAGGCGTTCGAGCCGAAGCTGCCCGGACCGTATCGCTACCTGGCGGCGGTCGATCAATCGGAGTCGAAGTTCGCGGACTGCGTCGCCGACGCGCGCACCGCGATCGATCTGAACCCGAAGTCGACGGAGATCGCGGAGACGATCAAGCTCCACGACGCGTGTCGCGCGTCGCTGGGCAAGCCGGCCTACACGTTCGCGGCCGACTCGACCGGCGGCGCGATCTCGGTGACCGCGAACGCCGACGCCGCGACCGTCACGCTCAACGGCTTGAAGTATGGCGCGACGCCGCTCGCGCCGCGCGAGGTCGTCGCCGGCGACGCCGAGATCGGCGTGTCGAAGGTCGGCTTCCTGCCGCAGACGAAGACCGTGAAGGTGCTCGCCGGCGTCGTCACCGACGTCGACTTCACGCTCGAGAAGGATCCCAACTTCCACGAGGCGACCGACGTCGGCAACGGCCATCCCGCCGAGCCGGTGACCGGCTTCCTCGAGATCACGGGCACGACCAACGCGACGATCAAGCTCGACGGCAAGGACGTCGTCTTGAAGGACAACAAGCTCGAGTCCGATCCGGGCGTGCACGAGATCGAGGTGCAGTCGCCGGGCATGGAGTCGTGGCGCCGCCGTGTGCGCATCGCGCGCGGGCAGAAGATCACGGTCGCGGTCGCGATGGTGTCGTCGGACGATCGCGCGTCGACGCACGGCAAGGGCGTCGCGTTCGTGACGATCGGCGCCGTGCTCGCCGCCGGCGCGCTCGGCACCGGCATCTACTCGTATCGTCAGGCGGAGATCGCGCACGACTGGTATCGCATCGAGCAGACGCGCCCGTCGGGGTCGGATACGTCGGGCATCTTGCCGATCCACACGCGCGCGGACATCGACGCGCAGAGCGACAAGGCGAAGACGTGGGGCTACATCTCGGACGCCGCGGTCGGCGCCGCGGTCGTCAGCTTCGGCGTCGGCGTGTACTTCTTCTTGAAGGATCGACCCGAGGAGCGGCCCGGCCAGCCCGCGCCGTTCGCGATCGCGCCGATCCTCGGCAACGGCGACACGGGCTTCGTGATCGAGAAGGCGGTGCAGTGGTGAAGGCGATCCTGCTCGTCGCGTTGCTGGGCGGCTGCACGCTGTTCGAGGATCTTCCCGATCGATCGTGCAAGAACACGAAGGACTGCTTCGCCGCGCAGGGCGAGACCTGCGATACGACCAAGGGCGTGTGCGTCCTGCAGGGCACGCAAGAAGGCGGCCCCGACGCGCAGGTGAGCTCCGTGGCGGAGGGATCGCGATGAAGCGCTTCGCGATCCTCGCGGTCTTCGTCGCCGGCGCCGCGCACGCGGGCGGCATCGCGCGACCGAATCAGATCAGCGCGCGCGGCGTCGGGCTCGGCGGCGCGTTCGCCGGCATCGCCGACGACGGCAGCGCCTGGTACTTCAACCCCGCCGGCGCGGCGTGGGCCGACGACATCGTGATGATCGGCGGCGAATTCGTCTACGCGCCGCGCACGTTCACGCCGATCGACGCGAGCGGCACCAAGGGGGACGCGCAATCCGCGACCGCCGCCTCGCCGGTGCCCTCGCTCGGCATCGTGATCCACCCGAGCTCCGACGGCGTGCCGTCGCGGCTCGCGTTCGGCGCCGGCATCTGGAACAGCTTCGGCGGCGCGATCAGCTTCCCGAAGATGTCGAACGTCGACGCGCCCGCGATCAACTCGTCGAACGATCTCTTGATCGAGCTCGGCGCCGGCGCGGCGTACGAGATCGACGACGCCTTCGCGATCGGCGGCGCGGTGCGCATGGGCCTCGGCATGTTCGCGGTCAACGCGGACAACCGTCCGATCAAGAGCGCCGATCTGAGCTCGGTCGGCGTCGGCGTCGGCGCGACGCTCGGCGTGATGGTGCGCCCGACCCCGAAGCTGCAGCTCGGGCTCACCTGGCGCTCGGGCATGAACGTCTCGACCCAGGGCAACGGCACCGCCGAGTTCCAGGCCGGCGCGCCGACGACGGTCAACGTGCAGCACGTGCAGCACTGGCCGCAGCAAGCCGCGCTCGGCGCGAGCGTGTGGGCGGCGCCGAAATTGCGCCTCGCTGCCGAGCTCGACTGGACGCAGTGGTCGAGCTTCGATCAGCTCTTGATCGAGTTCCCCGATCAGCCGCTCAACAACCAGACGTTCGATCTGTCGTGGCACGACAACGTGTCGGCGCGCGGCGGCCTCGAGATCGTGCTGCCCTCGGGCGCCGTGCGCGCGGGCGCGTACTACGACACCAACGCGGTGCCGAGCCGCACGATCGAGCGCCAGTACCTCGACTCCGACAAGATCGGAGTCTCCGGCGGCGGCACCGCGATCTTCGGCGAGTGGCGCATCGACGGCGCGGTCGACTTCACGCTGCCCGGCACGCGCACGGTCAAGGACAACAGCGCCGAGTACAACGTGCCCGGCACGGGCACGTGGTCGATCGCGAACTTTGCGCCCGGCGATTACTACGGCTACGTCGTCACGCTCGAGCTCGCGGTCGCGCGCCGTCTGTGATCAGCTCGTCGAGGTCGCGGCGCAGCGCCCTTATATAAGGTCGCTGCTGGTGACTTCGTCCACGTCGGCGTAGGCGCAGCTCCGACGTGTGCGCCTCGCTTGTGTTTGTGCGCGAATTGACTCGCGCTCTGTCGCCGCCATATCATTTTTTTCATCGCGGGCCTTGGGATCTCGCGATGCGACGCCGTCGTCATCAGGGGGAAGAGCACCACCATGGGTGTCCGCTTCGTTCCGTTGTGCGCGCTCCTCGGAGTCAGCGCGTGTGTCGAGACCTTCTCGGGGTCCGACGTGCAGATCGATTTCTCGTCGGCGACACCGACCGCGGCGCGCAACGGCACGCCGCAGCCGAATCAGCCACCGCAGAACACCTACTACATCCTGTACGCGTCGCAGCAGGAGACCGACGACACCGGCACGGTGGTGAAGAACTACCTCTTCGACGCGCTCCACTTCGAGATCAAGCCGCTGATCGACACCAAGTCGCCGTGCTTCATCGACACCGAGGGCACGCGCTTCCCCGGCCTGCACGTCACCGAGTTCGCGAACAAGGTGAAGGAGCAGACCGGGATCACCGATCCGCTCAACCCGCCGGCGACCGCCACCCCGGGCGACATCTCCGACGTGCTCGACGCGCAGATCCGCATGGGCTTCCTTCCCGCGCTCGAGACGCAGACGAAGGTCGTCACCGACGAGAGCGACGCGCAGTACGGCCCCTCGGAGACGACCTGCATCGAGGACAACGCCGGCGCCGATCAGACCAAGTTCCCGCCGCCGAACTGCACGGGCGAGGCGTCGAACGCGCTGCGCTTGAAGCTGTGCCGCGCATTCTGGACGGCGAACCCGCATTTCTACGAAGGCTCGGACAAGGTCTACATGCTGCCGACCGCCGGCTTCTTCCGCGGCTTGGTCAACGGGACCAACCCGAAGAACGGCAGCTTCATCGGCGGATCCGAGTTCCTCGTCGACACCGTGATGACCGCCGACGCGTTCGTCGTCACGTACCAGTACAAGGATCTGAACGGCGACGGCACGCCCGACTACCCGGACAACCTGCCCGACGACGTGAAGAAGATCGGCACGGTCTTCATGACGGGCTTGCCGACGCATCAGGCGCGCGGCGTGACCAACGTGCAGCTCGTCAACGCGGCCGACGGATCGATCAACGCGAACATGGCCATCTTCAACGACGTCGGCAACGACGGCACGAACTTCTAGGAGTCACCGATGGCGAGAATCAACTGGAGCACGTGGCTGGCGGCGGCGTCCTCTCTCGTCGCGCTCGGCGCGAGTCAGTCCGGTTGCACCAACGTGGATTGCGGCACCGGCACGATCGACAAGAACGGCGAGTGCAGGCCCGCCGACGAGAACACGAACAACGGCAGCTGCGGTCCCGGCACCAAGCTCGGCAACACGGGCATGTGCGAGCCGGTGAGCGTCGTGCAATGCGATCCAGGGACGACGACGGCGGAGGAAGATCCGACGACGCACGTGATCACCTGCGTCGGCACCGGCACGACCGGGTGCAACGCGTCGGGCATCTCGTGTCCGACGCCGTCGACCGGCAAGATGACGCTCTGCGGGCAGTTCCTCGACGCGGAGACAAGCGCTCCGATCGCCGCGACCAATCCGACCGGCAAGGCGTGCGATCCGGCGAACCCGACGCCCGACGGTCCGTGCTCGCTCGTGATCCGCGCGTACAACGCGATCGACTTCGCGAGCGATCCGTCGACGGCGACCGAGCTG
>DATJIA010000315.1:0-37384 GCA_035493675.1 Kofleriaceae bacterium
GTGATCGTCCGCGAGGACATGCCGCCGGCGTGGTGGCCGACGCAGCTCACGACCGATCAGCGCAACGCGATCAAGGATTGGATCCTCGGAGGAGCGAACCCATGAAGGGCGCACTTGCGTTCGTCGCGTTCGCGGCGTGCATCGGCAACGGCGTCTCCGATCGGATCGACAAGTCCGAGTACGAGACGTGGAAGAAGATCGCGACGCACGGCGTGTTGCCCGCGCACGGCGGTCCCGACAACCCCAGCTACCGCATCATCTACGCGAACCCGGAGGCGACGACCTTCGAGGGCGCCGGTCACTATCCGGAAGGATCGATCCTCGTCAAAGAGGTCTACGACCTCGACACGTCGAGCGGCTCGCCCGCGCCCGGGAAGCTGCAATACGTCGCCGTGATGCGGAGACTCGACGGACCGCAGCCTCAGGGTCTTTCCGACGAGGGCGGCTGGCTGTTCACCGAGGCGTCCACTCCGGGCGGCGCCGAGACGCATTACGCGTACTGCTGGGACTCCTGTCACGTCGCGTCGCCGTATCACGGTGCGTGGCTCGACTACTCGAAGTAGGCGGCGCGCGCACACACGCGCGGCCTCACGCTACAAACGCGTCGCCTCCGCGTGATCTGTGTATGATCGATCGTGGGGATGCGAGTTCTCGTCGCAGAGGATAACGATCTGGTCCGCGGAGCGCTGTGCGGGATGCTCCGCGTGATGTCCGCGGCCGTGGTCGAAGCGAAGTCCGGCAAGGAATTGATCCACCGCGTCTTCGGCAGCGATCACTTCGATCTCGTCGTCTGCGACGTGTTCCTGCCCGAGCGATCCGGCGTCGCGGTCGCGCGCACCGCGCGCGCCGCCGGCATCGCGACGCCGTTCTTGTTCGTCAGCGGCGAGCCGCCGAGCAAGGACGAGCTGGCGTCCGTCGGCGACGCGGCGTTCCTGCCCAAACCGTTCGCGCTGCAAGATCTCCAGCAAGCCGTCGACAGCCTGATCGGTCGCTGATACACCGAAGGGCGATGGCGACCGGGCTCCTGCTCGTCAACCTCGGCACGCCCGACGAGCCCACCACGGGCGCGGTGCGTCGCTACCTGCGCGAGTTCCTCTCCGATCCGCGCGTGCTCGACATGAACGGGGTCGGGCGCTGGTTCCTGCTCAACCTCGTCATCCTTCCCTTCCGCCCGGCGAAGTCCGCGCACGCGTACCGGCAGATCTGGGACGCGAAGCGCGGCTCGCCGCTGCTCTATCACTCGCGCGATCTCGCGGCCGCGGTCGCCGAGGAGCTCGGCACCACCTGGCACGTCGCGCTCGCGATGCGCTACGGCAACCCGTCGATCAAGAGCGCGGTGCAGGAGCTCGTGAAGGCCGACGTCGATCGCATCGTCGTCGTGCCGCTCTATCCGCAGTACGCGTCGTCTTCGACCGGCTCGACGCTCGAGGCCCTCGCCCGCGAAGTCTCCAGTTACTGGAATGTCCGCGCGCTCGAGATCGTGCCCGCGTTCTTCGACGACGACGGCTTTCTCGACGCGTTCGCCGAGATCGCGAAGCCGAAGGTCGAGGAGCTCGGCGCCGATCACGTCTTGTTCTCGTTCCACGGCCTGCCCGAGCGCCAGATCGCGAAGTCCGACGAGCACGGCGGCTGCCTCGCGACCGACCGCTGCTGCGACGCGCCCGGACCGCGGCTCGCGTGGTGCTACCGCGCGCAGAGCTACGCGACCGCGCGATCGATCGCGGCGCGGCTCGCGCTCCCCGACGATCGATGGAGCGTCTCGTTCCAATCGCGGCTCGGGAAGGTCCCGTGGATCAAGCCGTACACCGACGTCGTGCTCGACGAGCTCGCGAAGAAGGGCGTCAAGCGCCTCGCGGTCGTCTGCCCGGCGTTCGTCGCCGATTGCCTCGAGACGCTCGAAGAGATCGGGATCCGCGCGCGCGCGCAGTTCAAGGACGCCGGCGGCGACGAGCTCGCGCTGGTGCCGTCGTTGAACGCGCATCCGTCGTGGGCGCGCGCGCTCGCCGCGATCGCGCGCCGGTACGAGCGCGGTTCGGCGTCCCGCGCGCGTCCCGCGCTGCGCGTGGTCGACTGACGCGCGCGTTACCGGTAAGGTCGCCGCCTCGATGTCCGTGCTCGACGACGTCTACGGCGACCTCCTCGTGGTCCGCGCTCCGGTGCCGGCGACGTGCAACAAGGCGGGTGCGAACTACAAGTCCGAGGTCACGCACCTCGAGTACTCGCCGCGCCGCGCGTACGACGAGTGGCTCTCGATCCTCGAGGGCATCGTCGCGTGCGGCGGCGACGCGATCTATCAGTTCGACGCCGTCGACGATCCGTACCTCGGCCATCACGCGCTGCACGTCGACGCCTTCGGCGAGATCCGCGCCGACGGATCGAGCGACGTGATCGGCAACCTGCGCGACGTCGAGACCGGCCGCGTCTTCGCCGCCAACGGCCCGTGGGTCACGCTCGACGGCAACCGCCTGCGCGCGGTGATGCAGCACATGCTGCCCCACCGCCGCGCCGAGTCAGCGTACTACCGCGGCCTGCTCGAGAAGATCGCCGACGCGACCGACAAGAGCCTCGAGATCGTCGACAACCCGTATCGATGGGAAGGCATGGCCGACGTCGCCGTCGTCGGCGACAAGGTCGTGCTCACCTACGCGGTGCCCGGCCGCTACGACGAGACGACCACGCCGAAATCGCCGCGCAGCTCGCGCGAAGGCGTGACGTTCGCCGCCGACACCGTCGGCGTTCCGGCCAACGCGCGCATCTACGTCGAGCTCGTCTATCCGCACTTCCACGGCGACACGGTGCACTTCGGCGCGCGCCCGGCGAAGGGCGACGCGGTGCTCGTGCACTACGCGGGCGGGCTCTGGGGCGACGGACGCGATCGCGTGCTCGGCACGCTCGGTCGCGAGCGCGTCGTGCCGATCGATCTCGACGACGCCGTGCACGAGTACGCGGGCAACTCGCGCCAGGTGAAGCGCGGCGTGCTCGTGCCCGACGGCGTCAGCGCGAAGTTCAAGCAATCGATCGTGAACCTCGGGCTCGAGACGCGCACGGTTCCGCTCTACGAGCTGTTCGGCAAGGCCGGCGGCGGTCCCGCGTGCGCGACGCTCTACCTGCCGCGGTCGCTCAAGGTGCCCGCGAACGCGCCCTTCCTCTATTCGGCGACGCGCGATGCGGTCCGGGCCCGGCGTGAGCGAGTTCCGGAGAAGTTGACCGTCGATCCCGACTTCTTTGCAGGTAAGTCGCGCGGTTAGGTCACTTTCTTGCGCGACGGCGCGATCCGGGCGTACGAAGAAAGCGGCCCTAACCACTGGAAACTTGCCGGCTCTCCCGTTAATCCTGGACCCATCGAAACGCCGAGGCCGTTTCCCGGGGGAAGACGGGGGATTTCGGCCGGCCTACGAAAGGATCTGGACTCGCATGAAGGCCCTCAGCCGACTGTCGCTCCTCACCGCTGCTGCCGCGGCGGGAGGCTTCGTGGTCACGACTTCGATCGGAAGCGCGCGCGCTGACGTCGAGATCGGACTCACCGCTGGCGCGCACCAGTTCAGCCACGAGAACGAGCTCGGCGTCCCCGACGCCTCGGGCACGTTCTCGCCGACGTCGATCGCGAACTCGGCGCTGTTCGGGCTGCGGCTCGGCCTCTACTTCAACCCGATGCTCGGCGTCGAGCTCGAGGGCGGCGTGATTCCGAGTGAATCGCGCGGCTCGCCGGTGTTCGACGTGTGGATCGCCGCGTATCGCGCGCACATCATCGCGCAGTTCCGCAGCGAGAACCCCGAGCACCACTTCGTGCCGTTCGTCGTCGTCGGTGGCGGCGCGATGACCGTGCTGTCGTCGACGCACGAAGAGATCATCTCGACCGACACCGATCCCGAGCTCTACGTCGGCGTCGGCTTCAAGTGGCGCGTCGACAACGGGTGGGGCCTCCGCGCGGACGCGCGCCTGCTCTTCCCGCCGTCGTCGAACGGCCAGGGCGTGGTGCTGCCGCCGAAGCAGGACGCGGAGCTCCTCTTCTCCGTGTACAAGGAGTTCGGTCGCAAGGCGGAGAAGAAGGTCGAAGTCGTCGTGCCCGCGGGCCCGAAGGACTCCGACGGTGACGGCATCAACGACGACGCCGACAAGTGCCCGACCGAAGCCGAGGACAAGGACGGCTTCCAGGACGACGACGGCTGCCCAGACAACGACAACGACAACGACGGCGTCGCCGATGCGTCGGACAAGTGCCCGATGGATCCGGAAGACAAGGATGGCTTCCAGGACGACGACGGTTGCCCCGATCCGGACAACGATCAGGACGGCATCCCCGACGCGGCGGACAAGTGCCCGACCGACGCCGAGGACAAGGACGGCTTCCAGGATGACGACGGCTGCCCCGATCCGGACAACGACGGTGACGGCGTGCCCGACGGCTCCGACAAGTGCCCCGATCAGCAGGAGACCAAGAACGGCTACCAGGACGACGACGGTTGCCCCGACGACGTTCCGAAGGCGGTCGCGAAGTTCACCGGCGCGATCAAGGGCATCAACTTCAAGACCGGCTCGGACGAGATCTTGAAGTCGTCGAACGCGACGCTCGACGCCGCGGTCAAGGTCCTGAAGGACTTCCCGGACCTCAAGCTCGAGATCCAGGGCCACACCGACAACCAGGCGATGATGAAGGGCTCGAAGTTCGCCGACAACATGGCGCTCTCGCAGGCGCGCGCCGATGCGGTGAAGACGTACATGGTCGGTAAGGGCATCGACGAGAGCCGCCTCACCGCCAAGGGCTACGGCGACACCGTTCCGGTCGCCGACAACAAGAACAAGGCGGGCCAGGCCAAGAACCGCCGCGTCGAGTTCAAGCTCGTGTCGAACCTGACCGAGTCGGCTCCGACGCCGTGAGATAGGGCCTCAGGCCTCGGGCGTCGGGCCTCGGCCCTGAAGGAAACGGAGCAGCGTTCGCTGCTCCGTTTCGCGTTTTCGGGGATCGCCTTCCGGATCTGAGTCTGGCCGAGGCCCGAGGCCCGTGGCCCGAGCCCCTTGTCTTCTTGCCCGCTCCCGTGCTCAATGCGGGCCGTGCTGGCTTCGGACCTGCTCGAGATCCTGGTCTGCCCGAAATCCAAGCAGCCCTTGGTGTATTTCCCGAAGGGCGAGGCGGGCGACGACGAGAAAGCCGAGTTCCTGCTCTGTCCTGCTTCGCGCCTCCGCTACCGCATCGACGACGGGGTCGCCGTGCTGCTGGTGGACGAGGCCCAGGAGCTCGCGCCTGACGAGGTTTCGCGGCTGGTCGACCGGGCCAAGGCGCTCGGGCTCCAGGTCCCGTAAGGATTCGGTTTTTGGTTGATTTCGTCCGCGCTTGGCGGTAGATCGCGCCTTCCCCGAGGAGCAACCAGTGCTCAAGTCCCTCTCCATCTTCACGGGCAACGCGAATCGCGCGTTGGCGGAAGAGATCTGCAAGTTCGTCGAGATCCCGCTCGGGCGGGCCGACGTGACGCATTTCTCGGACGGGGAGATCTACGTGGAGATCGGGGAGAACGTCCGCGGCGTCAACTGCTTCGTCGTCCAGCCGACGTGCTCGCCGGTCAACGAATCGTTGATGGAGCTGCTGATCATGATCGACGCGCTCAAGCGCGCGTCGGCCGGATCGATCGTCGCGATCATGCCGTACTACGGCTACGCGCGGCAGGATCGCAAAGCGAAGCCGCGCACGCCGATCTCGGCGAAGCTCTGCTCGAACCTGATCACCGCCGCCGGCGCCGATCGCGCGCTCGCGATGGATCTGCACGCCGGTCAGATCCAAGGCTTCTTCGACATCCCGTTCGATCACCTCTTCGCGATGCCGGTGCTCATCGAAGAGCTCCGCATGCTCGGCTACGGCGGCGACCAGACGGTCGTCGTGTCGCCGGACGCCGGCGGCGTCGAGCGCGCGCGCGCGTTCTCGAAGCGGCTCGGCTCGACGCTCGCGATCATCGACAAGCGCCGTCCGGCGCCGAACGTCAGCGAGGTGATGAACATCGTCGGCGAGGTGAAGGGCAAGAAGGCCGTCATCGTCGACGACATCATCGACACCGCCGGCACGCTGACCCACGCGGCGTCGGCGATCATCGACGCCGGCGCGGCGTCGGTCGCGGCGTGCGCCTCGCACGCGGTTTTCTCGGGACGCGCGGTCCAGCGCATCACCGAGTCGCCGCTGCAGCACGTCGTCGTCACCAACACCATTCCCTTGAGCGAGCTCGGGCAGCAGTGCACGAAGGTCCGCGTCCGCTCGGTGGGTCGTCTCCTCGGTGAGGCGATCAAGCGTATCCACCACGGGGACTCGATCAGCTCGCTGTTCATGTAAGAGACCGGAGAATCGCGATGGAAGTCGGAAAGCTCACTGTCAACGCTCGCACTAACACCGGCAAGGGCGCCGTTCGGCAGCTCCGCGCCAAGGGGTTGGTCCCCGGGGTCTGCTACGGCGCCTCTCCGGACGGAAAGATCGCGCCGACGCCCATCGTGGTCGACGTCAAGGCGCTGCGCGCCGCGCTCGATCCGGTGCGCAAGCACAACACGCTGCTCGACCTGACGATCGTCGACGAGAAGCAGGGCCAGCGAAAGCTGACCGCGCTCCTCCGCGAGTTCCAGGTGCACCCGATCCGTCGCGAGGTCACGCACGTCGATCTCTACGCGATCGATCCGGAGAAGCCGGTCGTCGCCGACGTGCCGCTCGAGTTCACGGGCAAGCCGAAGGGCGCGATCGACGGCGGTCAGATCCGCATCGCGCTCCGCGCGCTGTCGCTCAAGGCGCGTCCCGCCGATCTTCCGGTGAAGATCGAGGTCGACGTCTCGCCGCTCGAGATCGGCGACAACTACCACGTCAGCGACCTCAAGCTCCCCGCGGGCGTGGTGTCGATGACGTCGATGCACCAAGCGGTCGTGTCGTGCGCGGCGCCCGAGGCCGAGGAAGTCGTCACTCCGGCGGCGACCGCCGAGGGTGCGGCTCCGGCGGAAGGCGCGGCTCCGGCGGGCGCGGCCCCTGCGGCCGGCGCGGCTCCGGCGGCCGGCGGCAAGCCTGCGGCGGGTGCCGCTCCTGCGGCGGGCAAGCCCGCGGCGGGCGGCAAGCCCGCGGCGGCGCCTGCGGCTCCCGCGAAGAAGAAGTAACAGGAGCATGTCGTGTGGTTGGTCGTCGGTCTCGGGAACCCGGGACCCAAATACGAGCGGAACCGACACAACGTCGGCTTCCGCGTCGTCGACGAGCTCGCTCGCCGTCACGCGCTCGGTGCCTGGAAGGGCAACAAGCTCGGCGGCGATGCGACCTCGGGACTGCTCGCCACACCGGGCGGCCGCGTGAAGGCCACCCTGCTCAAACCGATGGAGTACATGAACCTGTCCGGCTTCGCGGTGCAGAAGACCGCGGCGTTCCACGACGTGCCCGTGGAGCGGATCGCCGTCGTGCACGACGAGATCGATCTCGACTTCGGGACGATCCGCGTCAAGGTCGGCGGCGGTCACGGCGGACACAACGGCCTGCGCTCGATGATCGATCAGCTCGGCGACAACGCGTTCACGCGCGTGCGCTGGGGCGTCGGTAAGCCGGGGCCGCAGGCCGGCACCGCGAGTGGAGGCGATCCGCGCGCGGGTGCAGGAGACAAGAACGTGGCCGGCTGGGTGCTCGCCGACTTCCCGAGCGCACAGCAGAGCGATGTCGACACGCTGATCAACCGGGCCGCCGACGCGATCGAGGCCATCCTCGGTCGCGGCGCCAAGGCCGCCATGAACGACTTCAACAGTTCCTCGCTCGCGAGCAATTCGCGGGCTTGATACCCATGAGGAGAACCACGTGACGAGACTGCAATCCCTGAGAGACGCACCGAACACGGCGCGCGAGTACGAGACGATCTACGTGCTCCGCCCCAACACCACCAACGAGCAGGTCGCCGAGGTCAACACCCGCGTCAAAGGCATCATCGAGTCGATGGGCGGGAAGATCGTGAAGGTCGACAACTGGGGCAAGCGCCGCTTGGCCTACGAAGTCGGCAAGGAGCGCAAGGGCATCTACCTGTACTGGCTCTACCTCGCGACGCCCGGCATCGTCGAGGAAGCCGAGCGCAACCTGCGCATGCTCGACAACGTGATCCGCTACCTCTCCGTGAAGGTCGACGACAACGTCGACGTCGCGGCGCGCCCGATCGAGATCGACGAGACCTCGTTCGAGAAGGCGGCGACCACCGCGGCCGACGAGGAGGACCTGTTCCTCTCGCGCGGCGGCGACGAGTCGCGCGACGACGAGGAAGAGGACGAGTACGCCAACTACACGGGCGAAGAGCCTGCGGCCGAGCCCGCCGCCGAGCCCGTGACCGAGGACAAGGAGTAAGCCATGATCCGCGATACCACTGACGACCTCGACGATCGTGGCGACAAGGACGGCCGCGGCGGCAAGAACCGCGGCGCGCCGCGCCGCAAGGTCTGCCGCTTCTGCGCCGAGCCGACCACCGCGATCGACTACAAGTCGCCGCAGCTGCTCCGCGCCTTCATCACCGACCGCGGCAAGATCGTCCCGCGCCGCATCAGCGGCACGTGCGCGAAGCACCAGCGCGCGATCAGCACGTCGGTTCGCCGCGCGCGCATGCTGGCGCTCATGCCCTTCACCGTGACGGGAGACTGAGCCATGCCGATGCAGGTGATCCTCACCCAAGACGTCCAGAACCTCGGCACGGCCGGCGAGCTCGTGTCGGTCAAGCCGGGCTTCGGCCGCAACTACCTCATCCCGAACGGGCTGGCGGTGTCGGCCTCGGTCCAGAACAAGCAGCGCCTCGAGCACGAGAAGGCCGTCATCTCGCGCAAGGTCGCCAAGGAGCGCGCCGCCGCGCAGTCGATCGCGGATCGTCTGAACGGCATGACGCTCCAGTTCGAGCGCCTCGTCGGCGACGACGAGAAGATGTTCGGCTCGGTCGGCGCCCGCGACATCACGGAGCAGCTGAAGCGCGCGAACCTCGAGATCGACCATCGCTGGGTCGACCTCGCGCAGCCGGTCAAGGCCCTCGGCAAGTACGAAGTGCCGGTGCGCCTCGCGGCCGGCGTCGTCGCGACGCTGAAGTTCTGGGTCGTCGGCAAGGAGAAGTGATCGCGCGCGATCGCGATCGCGAATCCGGAATCTTCGACGGGGCGGTGCATCCGCCCCGTTTCGTTTTCAGTGTGGTCGGTTAGTATCGCTCGCTCGTGAAACGCGTCCTGCCACACAACCTCGATGCGGAAGCGTCGGTGCTCGGCGGCATCTTGCTGCGCAACGACGTGTTGACGCAGCTCGATACGCTCGAGGCGGACGACTTCTACGATCCGCGCCATCGCGCCACGTTCGCGGCGGTGCGGCAGCTCGAGGCGCGCGCGCTGCCGATCGACGTCGTCACGCTCGAGGCCGAGCTCGACAAGATGGGCAAGCTCGAGGCGATGGGCGGCGTCGCGTTCTTGGGCGAGCTCGCGCTGCGCGTGCCGACGCCCGACAACGTCGTCCACTACGCGAAGATCGTCGAGGAGAAGCGCGCGGCCCGGCGGTTGATGGAGACCGCGAGCGAGATCGTCGAGAAGGGCTACGAGGACCTCGGCGAGATCAGCGACTACCTCGACGAAGCCGAGGCCAAGGTCTTCGAGGCGACGCAGCGGCGCGACAAGGGTGGGCCCGAGCCGCTCAAGTCGCTGGTCAAGCGCGTCTTCACGTCGCTCGACGAGCGCTTCTCGTCGCCCGACGGCATCACCGGCGTGCCGACCGGCTTCCACGATCTCGATCAGCTCACCGCCGGCCTGCAGCCGACCGAGCTCATCATCCTCGCGGCGCGCCCCGCGATGGGCAAGACCGCGTTCGCGCTGTCGCTCGGGCAGAACGCCGCGATCGGCGGCGGCTGGCCCGCGCTGGTCTTCTCGCTCGAGATGAGCTCGACGCAGCTCGCCGAACGTATGCTGTGCAGCGAGGCGCGCGTCGACAGCTCCGCGCTCCGACGCGGTCGCCTGCAGCGGCAGGACATGACGAACCTGACCTACGCCGCGAACACGCTGTCGAAGGCGCCGATCCTGATCGACGACACGCCGGCGCTCTCGCTCCGCGAGCTGCGCGCGCGCTGCCGCCGCTTCCGCTCCAACAAGGAGCTCTTCAAGGGCAAGAAGACCGGGCTCATCATCGTCGACTACTTGCAGCTGATGCGCGGGTCGCCGCAGGGCAAGAACCCGAGCCGCGAGCAGGAGATCTCGGAGATCTCGCGCGGCCTCAAGTCGCTCGCGAAGGAGCTCGACTGTCCGGTGCTCGCGCTCTCGCAGCTCAACCGTTCGCTCGAGTCGCGCACCGACAAGCGCCCGATGCTCTCCGATCTGCGCGAGTCCGGCGCGATCGAGCAGGACGCCGACCTGATCATGTTCATCTACCGCGACGTCGTCTACAACAAGGACTCGCAGGCGCCGCACGTCGCCGAGATCATCCTCGGCAAGAACCGCCACGGCTCGACCGGCACCGTCGAGACGCACTTCGAGGGGCGCTTCACGCGTTTCGAGAACCTCGCGAAGCGCGACGACGCGGCCTAGGCTCGGTGTCGGTTATTATTCGCGCGCTCAATGTCGAACCCGGCGCCCGGAACCTTGCTCGGTCCGTTCCAGATCGAGGGCGTGATCGGCGCCGGCTCGATGGGCGACGTGTTCCGCGGCGTCGACACCGGCCTGCACCGCAAGGTCGCGATCAAGATCTTGAGCGAGAAGCACCGCGACTCGCCCGAGCTGCGCGCGCGCTTCACGCGGGAAGGCCGCGCGGTCGCCGCGATCCAGCACCCGAACGTCGTGCAGGTCTTCTCGACCGGCACCTTCGACGAGCGCCCGTACATCGCGATGGAGCTGCTCGACGGCACCGACCTCGGCACCGCCGTCGAGGAGAACGGGCCGCTCACCGCGATCCAGGCGGCGCGCGCGATCCTCGACGCCGCGCGCGGCCTGAACGCCGCGGCGAAGGCCGGCCTGATCCATCGCGACGTCAAGCCGTCGAACCTCGTGCTGCTCCCCGACGGACGCGTGAAGGTCACCGACTTCGGCCTCGCGAAGCCGGTCGATCCGGGCAGCGAGCCGAGCCTGACCGCGCTCGGCGTCGTCGTCGGAACGCCCGACTACATCGCGCCCGAGCAGGCGCGCGGCGAGACGATCGACGAGCGCGTCGACATCTACGCGCTCGGCGGCACGCTCTACTTCCTGCTCGCGGGCATCCCGCCGTTCCGCACCGGCAAGCCGGCCGAGGACAAGTACCTGAAGGTCGTCGCGCGCCACCTGCGCCAGCCCGCGCCCGACGCGCGCACGATCAACCCCGCCGCGGACGAACAGCTGAGCGAGCTCGCGCGCCAGCTGATGGCGAAGAAGCCGACCGATCGTCCGGACTACGGACAGCTGATCGCGCGGCTCGAGAAGATCGTCTCGCGCCTCGAGACCAGCGGCGCGGCGCCGCGCGTCCTGCCGCCGGCGGCCGAAGGCTCGGGCGGCATGGTGTCGAAGACGCCGTTCGTGGGCGGCGATCGCCCGCACGGCTTCTCGGAGCTCGGCGGAGGCACCCCGCACGAGGAAGACGACGCGGCCGCGACCGGCGTCCGCCCGCGCACGATCCCGCCGTCCGCCGGGCGTGACGACGATCTCGACGCGGGCTTCTCCGAGATCATGCCCGCGCGCGGCGGCCTGCCCGCGTGGATCAAGATCCTCACCGTGATCGCCGTGATCGTGTTCGGCGCGGGGCTCGTCGTCTATCTCACGCGCAGCAAGCCGACCGGCGAGACCCCGGGCACGACCGCGGCGATCGACGCCGGTACGATCGGACAAGGCGGCACGCCTACGATCGACGCGCGCCCGCAGAACGCGCCCGCGCCGACGCCGCCCGCCGGCATGCTCCTCGTCACCCGCACCGACGGCACGCCCTGGTTCTTCGTCGACGCGCGGCCGGTCTCGGTCGGCGAGTTCATCAAGGTGTTCCCGAAGCAGAAGCGGCCGCCGGGCGCGAAGGACGGCGAGCCGATGACGATGGTGCCGTACACCTACGCGCGCGCGTACGCGCAGTCGACCGGCAAGCGGCTGATCAAGGCCGAGGAGTGGTACGCGGTCACGCGCACGGTCGGGCTCGTCGACGCGCCCGCCAACACGTGGGAGTGGGTCGAGGTCGAGGGCGCGGGCCAAGAGCGGCTCGTGCGCCAGCGCGGCAAGACCGCGATGAAGCCGGCGACCGGGCAGCCCGACGTGACGTTCCGGCTCGCGCAGGATCTCCCGGCCTCGGCGCCCGCGCCGAAGTGATCACTGCAAGCAGGTCTGCTCGTCGAAGAACAGGAACGCGAGCACGTCTTCTTGCGGCGTCAGCGCCTGCGCCGGGCACTCGTTCGGGAAGGCGACGCCGGTGCCGCCCTGCCCGTTCTGGTGCATGTCGGAGAAGATCACGCGGCCGCACTGCTGTCCTTGCGGCACGCCGAGCGGCGTCGCGAACGTGAAGATCTGATCGCCGGTGAGCCCCATCCGCTGCGCCGGATCGAGGTGGGCCCAGACCTGCACCTGGTTTTGATCCGCGGTCATGACCGTGTTGCGCGGGTTGATCACCGGGATGGTGCCGCCCGTGCCCGCGCCGATGTTGCTCAGCCACGTGACGAGCAGGTTGCCCTTGGGGAACGTCTGATCGATCGTGACGTTCGACGGGCTCGGCGGTGGGTTCGCGTCCATGAAGGTCGCGAGCGGCATCCACGACGGGCTCATCACCATCCACACGCGCTCGTAGTGCTCGAGCAGGAGCTGGCCGCCCTTGTTCGCCCAGTCGGTGATCGCGACCGCCTGGCTCTGCGAGATGTTCGCCGGCGATCCCTCGCACGAGAACATCACGCGATCGAACGTCTCGAGCTTGGTCGGATCGGTCAGGTTGCTCGCGGCCATGCCGAACGTGCCCGCGCCGCCGGGGTAGCCGGCGGCGAACATGTTCGCGCCCGGCTGGAAGCCGCTGAAGAGCTGCACCTTGCGGCCGTCGCCGTTCGATCCGATCTCGGTGTCGTCGATCCCGACGCGACGGATCAGACACTCGAGCTCGTCGGCGGCGCCGGTCGCGATCGCGATCGACGGCATGTCGCCCTCGGTGTGATTCCTCGGCAGGCGGTTCGATCCGGTGGGCAGCCCGTTGTCGGCGCACGCGTCGACGTTCGCGAGCGTGATCTGGCGGCGCCACTTGCCGAGCTGGATCACGATCGGCACGTTCGGGCCGGTCGGCGGATCGGTCAGCTGGAAGTTGCCGTTCGCGTCGGTGATCGCGCTCGTGAGCGCGGTGCCGGTCGCGGGCGTGCAGCCGCACTGCACGCCGGTCGGGAGCGCGTCGGGCGTGTTCTTGGGGACGTAGACGAGCACGTTCGGCAGCGGCAGCGAGCCGTTGGGCGCGAAGATCTTGCCGGTGATCGTCGTCGGCGGCTTGCCCATGTTCTGGCAGGTCATCGACGCGTCGGGCATGCCGTCGGGCATGCCGTCGACGCACGTCGCGCTCGTGCACGCGTCGACGTGGCTTCCCGGTCCGGTGAAGTCGCTGTTGCCGAGGATCGAGTTGCACGCGGCCGCGCCGAGGAAGACGAGCGCGACGCGCATCAGAAGCTCCCCGTGATCGCCAGGCCCGCGCTCGTCGTCGTGACGATCGGCGCGACCGCGGTGTGCGGCTCGCCGCTGTCGCGACCGGTCCACCAGAGGACGCCGCTCGCGACCAAGCCGACCACGCCCGCCGCGACCAGCCCGGTCGAGATGTTGCCGCGCGTGCGCGACGACGCGAGCAAGGCGTTCGCGTCGTCGGTCATCTTCTGGTCGTCGCACATATGATCGGCGCCGCACAGCATCTCGGCTTCGCTCAGCTTGCTCTTCGCCATCGCGCCGACGGCGAGCCCGCCGACCAACGCGACGCCGCCGGCGACGCCGGTGACGATCGCGATCGTGCCGTGCTTGTTGCCGCCGCCTTCTTCGGGTTGCACTTGCACCGGCCCCTCGGGGAGCGGCTTGGGCTCGGGCTGCGTCTTCACGATGTCTTTCGTCGGCGGCGGCGGAGGCGTCGACTTCACGACCGCCTTCTCGCCTTCCTTGAGCAGCGGAGGCACGACCACGCTGACGAGCTTGCCTTCCTCGACGAGCGACGCCTGCCCGCCCCACCCTTGCATGCCCGGCGCGCGCACGTTGATCGCGTACGTGCCGAGATCCATCGGCGTCTCGATGCCGACCAGCTTCGTGACGTCGCTGCCGTTCAACATCACGCTCATGCCGGCGACCGGCGCGCTGATCTTGATGACGAGCTTCGGCATGCGCGGCGCGAGCGCCTTCGCGTGCTCGTCGGCGGCCTTGCGGCGGGTGCCGTTGGTGTCGCGCTGCGCGACCTCGCGATACGCGGTCCACGCCGACGCGAGCTTGCCGACCTTCTCCCAACACCCGGCGAGGTTGTAGAGCGTGCCGATCTGCGGATCCAAGCGCTCGCTCTGATCGAACGCCTCGCACGCCTCGTTGTAGAGGCCCGACTTCATCAGCTCGCGCCCCTTGTCGAACGCCTGCTCGGCGGCCGCCGCCTCGGGCCCGCCCGCGCGCGCGGGCGCCGCCGCGCCGAGCACCGCGATCACTAGAATGCACCGGAGCGCCATTTGCACGCGACTATACGATGTATAGTGACCGCCCGTCCCGGGGCACCATGTCCACTGACGTCGATCGGCTCGTCGATTTGATCACCGAACGCGTGCGCGCGCGCATGAGCGGCGGTCTGCAAGCGCTCCCGCCGGCACAGCGCGGCGAATGTACGAACGACGAAGCGCCGGGCGAGGACTGCGCGAGCTGCGGATCGTGCGTCGTGCGCCGGCCGTGGTCGGTGCGCGCGATGGAGGGCGCGGGGGCCTTGCGCGTCGGCGCGGCGCCCGGCGTCGGCGCGGTGCCCGCGGAGCTCGCGAAGCTGATCGATCACACGCTGCTCAAGCCCGAGGCGACGCGCGCCGAGGTCACCGCGCTGTGCGAAGAGGCCAAGAAGCATCGCTTCGCGTCGGTGTGCGTGAACACGACGTGGGTGCCGGTCTGCCGCGCGCTGCTCACGGGCACCGACGTGATGGTGTGCGCGGTGGTCGGCTTCCCGCTCGGCGCGATGGCGCCGACCGCGAAGGCGTACGAGGCGCGCGAGGCCGTGCGCCAGGGCGCGCGCGAGATCGACATGGTGATCAACATCGGCGCGCTCAAGTCGAAGGACTACGAGACCGTGTTCGAGGACATCTGCCGCGTCGTGAAGGCGTCGCATCCCGCCGGCGTGAAGGTGATCCTCGAGACCAGCGCGCTCAGCTACGACGAGAAGGTGATCGGCTCGTCCTTGTCGAAGCTCGCGGGCGCGGCGTTCGTGAAGACGTCGACCGGGTTCGGCAAGGGCGGCGCGACCGTCGAGGACGTCGAGCTGATGCGGCGGATCGTCGGCGTCGAGCTCGGCGTGAAGGCGTCGGGCGGCGTGCGCACGCAAGAAGACGTGCTGAAGATGGCGGCCGCGGGCGCGAACCGCATCGGCGCTTCGGCGAGCGTGGCGATCGTGACGGGCACCGCCAAAGACGACGGCAAGAAGAAGGGCTACTAGGTGTGGCGTTCCTGCCCGCGCAACTGATCCGATCCAAGCGCGACGGCGCGCGCCTCGCCGACGACGACCTCCGCGCGTTCATCGCCGGGGTCACCGACGGCTCGCTGCCCGACTACCAGATCGCCGCGATGCTGATGGCGATCTACTTCCGCGGCCTCGACGCCGGCGAGACCGCGGTGTGGGCCGACGCGATGACGCGCAGCGGAGACGTGATCGATCTGTCGCGCATCGCGCGCCCGAAGATCGACAAGCACTCGACCGGCGGCGTCGGCGACAAGATCTCGATCCCGCTCGCGCCCGCGGTGGCGGCTTGCGGCGTCGCGGTGCCCATGGTGTCGGGCCGCGGGCTCGGCCACACCGGCGGCACGCTCGACAAGCTCGAGTCGATCCCCGGCTTCCGCGTCGATCTCTCGGTCGAGCGGTTCACGGAGCTCGTGGACTCGCTCGGCTGCTGCCTGATCGGACAGACCGCGCGCATCGCGCCCGCCGACAAGCGGCTCTATGCGCTGCGCGACGTCACCGCGACGATCGAGAGCGTGCCGCTGATCGCGTCGTCGATCCTGTCGAAGAAGCTCGCCGAGGGCATCGACGGCCTCGTGATCGACTGCAAGGTCGGGCGCGGCGCGTTCATGAAGACCGTCGAGGACGCGCGCACGCTGTGCCGCGCGATGATGGGCATCGCGCGCGCCAACGGCAAGATGATCGCGTGCGTGCTCACCGACATGGACGCGCCGATCGGCCGCGCGATCGGCAACGCGCTCGAGATCGTCGAGTCGATCGAGGTCTTGCGCGGCGCCGGCCCCGACGACACGCGCGAGCTGACGATCGCGCTCGGCGCCGAGATGCTGCTGCTCGCGCGCACGGTCGGCTCGGAAGAAGAAGGCCGTGCGCAGATCGCGCGCGCGCTCGACGACGGCCGAGCGCTCGCCGTGTTCAGGAAGCTGGTCGAAGCGCAGGGCGGCGACCCGCGCGTCGTCGACGAGCCGGCGCGCCTGCCGCGCGCGAAGGGCGAGCTGGCGATCTTGTCGGGGCGCGGGACGATCGTCGCGATCGACAGCGAGAAGCTCGGCATCGCGTCGGTGTGGCTCGGCGCGGGCCGGCGTGCGAAGGAGGACACGGTCGATCCGGGCGCGGGCATCCTGCTCGACAAGACGATCGATCAAGCCGTGATCGACGACGAGCGCCTGTGCACGCTCTACTACGATCCGTCGCTGCCCAAGGAGCGGCTCGATCGCGCCGCGGCCCTCGCGTTCGAGGCGTTCGTGATCGAGCCCGACGGCGGCGCGACCGATCCGAACGTGACGATGAAGATCCACCAAGCGACGCGCGAGAGCCGCGTGATCGAGGTGATGCGGTGAGCGACGCGCCGGGCTTGTACGACCGCGTGCACGCCGCCGCCGCCGCCGTGCGCCAGCGCGCGGGCGGCCGCACGCCGGAGGTCGGCCTGATCCTCGGCTCCGGGCTCGGCGCGTACGCCGAGAAGCTCGAGGACGCGGTCGCGATCGACTACGCCGACATCCCCGGCTTCCCGAGCTCGCACGTCGTCGGGCACGCGGGCCGCTTGTGGCTCGGATCGCGCCGCGGCGCCGACTGCGTCGCGATGCAGGGCCGCGTCCACATGTACGAGGGCCACAGCGCGGAGACCGTGAGCTTCCCCGCGCGCGTCCTGATCGCGCTCGGCGCGCGCGTCTTGATCGTGACCAACGCCGCCGGCGGGCTCGTGCCCGAGTGGCCGCCCGGCACGCTGATGCTGATCCGCGATCACATCGATCTGCTGCGCGATCACGCGCTGCGCGGACCCAACGACGATCGGCTCGGCCCGCGCTTCCCCGACATGACGCGCGCGTACGCGCCCGAGCTGCGCGAGCTGGTGCGCGAGGTCGCGGGGGCGGCGGGCGTCGCGATGACCGAGGGCGTCTACGTCGCGATGCCGGGCCCGACCTACGAGACGCCCGCGGAGGTGCGCATGCTGCAGCTCCTCGGCGCGCAGGCGACCGGCATGTCGACGGTGCCGGAGGTCGTGGTCGCGAACCACATGGGCGCGCGCGCGATCGGCATCTCGTGCATCACGAACAAGGCCGCCGGCATCACCGGCGAGGCCCTCTCGCACGCGGAGGTCACCGAGACCGCGGCGCGCGTGCGCGGCACCTTCGAGCGGTTGCTCGACGAGATCCTCGGCGCGCTCGTCACGCGAGGTGCCTTGTGACGATCTCCGACGACGATCTGATCGCGCGCGCGCGCGCCGCGCAGCAGCACGCGTACGCGCCGTACTCGCACTTCGACGTCGGCGCCGCGCTCGCCGCCGGCGATCGCGTCTTCGAGGGCGCGAACGTCGAGAACGCGAGCTACGGGCTCGCGACCTGCGCGGAGAGATCGGCGGTGGTCGCCGCCGCGTACGCGGGCGTGCGATCGATCGACAAGGTCGCGGTGTGCACGAACGCGTCGCCGCCGTCGGCGCCGTGCGGATCGTGCCGGCAGATCCTGCTCGAGCTGTCGCCCGATCCTTCGCGCGTGCGCGTGATCGCGGCCAACACGCAGGGCGAGCGGCGCGAGTGGACGCTCGCGCAGCTGATCCCCGACGGGTTCACGGGCAAAGAGCTACCGTAATGTCCGAGCTGGTCTTCCGCGGCGGCACGATCCTCACGATCGATCCGCAGCACCACGTGACGTCCGGCGACGTCGCGATCGTCGACGGCGCGATCGTGCAGGTCGGCGGATCGTACGCGCCGCAGACCGACGACTACGAGGTCGTCGACTGCGGCGGCTGCGTCGTGATGCCCGGGCTCGTGCAGTCGCACGTGCACCTGTGCCAGACGCTCGCGCGCGGGCGCGCCGACGATCTCGAGCTGCTCGACTGGCTGCGCAAGGTGATCTGGCCGTACGAGGCCGCGCTCGACGAGCAGGCGATGACCGCGTGCGCGCGGCTCGCGTGCGCGGAGCTGCTCGCCGGCGGCACGACCGCGGTGCTCGACATGGGCACCGTGCACCACACCGACGCGATCTTCGAGGCGGCGCGCGACGCGGGCCTGCGCGCGACGATCGGCAAGGCGATGATGGACGCGCCCGATCCCGCGATCCCCGCCGGGCTGCGCGAGACGACGCGCGCGTCGCTCGACGAGAGCGACGCCCTCGCCGCCCGCTGGCACGGCGCCGCCGACGGCCGCCTGCGCTACGCGTACGCGCCGCGGTTCATCCTGTCGTGCACCGACGAGCTGCTGCGCGAGGTCGCTTCTCGCGTGAAGGATCGCGGCGCGCGCGTGCACACGCACGCGAGCGAGAACCGCGAGGAGATCCGGCTCGTGCGCGAGCGCGCGGGCGCGGAGAACATCGCGGCGCTGTCGGCGCTCGGGCTCGCGGGCGATGCGGTCGCGGTCGCGCACTGCGTGCACGTCTCCGACGCGGAGACCGCGCTCTTGGCTTCGTCCGGCACCCACGTGCTGCACTGCCCGAGCTCGAACCTGAAGCTCGCGAGCGGCATCGCGCCGATCCCCGAGCTGCTCGCCGCCGGCGTGAAGGTGTCGATCGGCGCCGACGGCGCGCCGTGCAACAACAACCTCGACGGCTTCCTCGAGCTGCGCTTGGCCGCGCTCCTCCACAAGCCGCGCACCGGTCCGCGCACGCTGCCCGCGCCGACGGTCTTGCGCCTCGCGACGATGGGCGGCGCCGCCGCGCTCGGCCAGGCCGATCAGATCGGCTCGCTCGAGGTCGGCAAGCGCGGCGACGTGATCGCGGTCGACGTCTCGGGCACGCACGTCGCGCCGACCGAGAACCCGTTCTCCGCGGTCGTCTACGCCGCGCGCAGCTCGGACGTCCGCCATGTCGCCGTCGACGGCACGATCGTCGTTCGCGATCGCACGCTGCTCACGATCGATCGCGCGCGCGCGGTCGCCGAAGCGAACCTGCACGCGCACAAGATCTTCGCGAGCCTCTGAGATTGGGCTTTGGGCTTTGGGCTTTGGGCTCGAAGATCCTCAGCGTTCGCGATCGAGGAGCGCGCGCTTGCGCGACTCGCCCCAGCGGTAGCCGCCGGTGCCGCCGGAAGCCGGCACGACGCGGTGGCACGGGATGATGACCGCGAGGTTGTTCGACGCGCAGGCTTGCGCGACCGCGCGCGCGGCGGCGGGACGACCGAGCGCGCTCGCGACCTCGCCGTACGTGCGCGTCTCGCCGCGCGGGATCGCGCACAGCGCGCGCCAGACCGCGCGCGTGAAGCCGGTCGCGCGGATGTCGACGGGCAGCGCGTCGCTCGGCGCCGCGCCCGACGCGCGCCGCACGATCTCGTCGACGAACGGCAGCTCGCCGCGCACGAGCGTCGCGTGCGGAAGCTCGTTGCGAAGCTCCGCTTCCAACGCGCGATCGTCGTCGCCGAGCCGCACCGCGCACACGCCGCGCGCGGTCGCCGCGATCAAGACTCTCCCGATCGCCGCGCGAGCGATCGTCCACGTCACGGTCTCGCCGCGCCCGCCGCGACGCCACGCCGCCGGCGTCATCCCGAGCTCCGCGTTCGCCGCCTCGTACAAGCGCGACGCCGATCCGAAGCCGGCCTCGTAGGTCGCGCGCGCGACGTCGGCGCCTTCACCGAGCCGCGATCGCAGCGCCTCCGCGCGCAGGCCGCGCGCGTACTCCGCGGGCGACACGCCGATCGCTTCCTTGAAGACGCGCTGCGCGTGCCACGGCGTGACGCCCAGCGCGTCGCCGAGCTCCTCGAGCGACAGGCGCTCGCCGCGCGCCGCCGCGCGCTCGATCAACACGCACGCGCGCCGCGCCATCTGCAGCTTCGGCGCGAGCTCCGCTTTCGGCCGACACCGGCGACACGCGCGGAACCCGGCCGCCTCGGCGGATTCCGCATCGGGGAAGAACTTCACGTTCTCGCGCCGAGGCCGCCGCGCGGGACACGACGGCCGGCAGAAGATCCGCGTCGTCGTCACCGCGAAGACGAAGCGACCGTCGGCGCGCTCGTCGCGCGCCTCGACCGCCGCCCACGCGTCCTGCTCACGCACCACGTCAGTCTGCATGCTGTCCATGTCGACGTGATAGCCAGCGCGCAGCACTCCCAGCGCCTCGGATCTTGCGGTCGAACAAGGCTGTGGTCCGACCAACCCCGGATCGGTATAGTCGCCCCATGCTGCTCACGCGCGAGGAGATGACCTTCGACTTCCAAGGCGGGACGCTCGATCCCGCGCGCGACAAAGAGATGCTCGAGTGGATGATGAACCAGTTCCTCTACGGCGAGATGACCGGCATCCAGGTCGGTCACTGGCTGTACGAGGCGCCCGACTACGACGCCGCGAAGTTCCTCGCGCGCCAGTCGCTCGAGGAGATGCAGCACGTCGACAACTTCCTGCGCATCATGAAGATGCTCGATCTGCGCGCGAAGCCCGCGCACCCGGCGGTGCGGTTCCTCGCGACCGGCATGATGGGCGGCAGCTGGGCCGAGCACGTCGCGCTCGAGATGGCGCAGGGCGAAGGCTTCGTGCTGATGGCGTTCTACGCGGTGATCGACACGCTCGATCACAAGCCGTCGGCGGACATCCTCCGCCGCGCGGTCAAGCAGGAGGAGCGCCACGTCGAGTTCGGCGAGGAGCAGACGATGAAGGCGATCGCCGGGAAGGAGTGGCTGCGCCGCCGCATCCTCGGGCTGTCGCTGGTCTCGATGTGGGGCGTGCGGCGGCTCGCGCGCTTCATGGAGAAGCGGCTGCCGAAAGATCACCCGCTCTTGAAACATCTGCCCGCGTTCCTCGCGCTGTCGAACCAGTGCGCGGAGACGCGGCTGCGCCGCATGGGCGTGCTCGATCGCCCGCTCGCCGAGATGGGCTTCCTGAAGCGCGCCGCGCTCGTCACCGAGGCGTACGGCGGCAAGCTGCTCGGCGCGCTCGGTGCGCTGGTCACCGCGCCCTTGCGCTTGCTGCCCGGCTTCCCGGGCAAGAAGAAGCGGCTCACCGACTCGTACCTCGCCGATCCGCACGTCACCGGCTTCGCGCTCGGGCCGGGCGGCGAGCCGACCGATCGCGAGCTCACCGACGCGCAGCCGCAGGCGTAGTCGGCGCGCGCTCGCACGGCACGCGGATGCGGCCGTCGGGGCCGATCGTCGCGTCGGCGGCGATCTCCTTCGCGAGCAGATCGTCGCTGATCGGCGCGGACACGTGCGACTCGACGATGCGCCAGCGCTCGGCGTCGCGGCGCAGGACGAAGGTCGCGCGCAAGCGGATCGGCGTCTCCTGATCGATCGTGCGCGCGCGCACCAAGAGCGTGCCCGACCACCACGCGATCGATCCCGTGCCGCTCGACGGGCCGATGCCGATGCGCGACGGCTCAGTCGTGATCGACGCCGCGTCGAACGCGTCGGTCAGCGACGGCCCGGTCGTGATCGCGCCGGCTCGCAGCTCGTGCGCGAGATCCGGCCACCACGCGATCGCGTCGGGCTCCGTCGAGAACGCGCCCTCGCGATCCGCCTTCTCGATCGCGCTGACCGCGCGCGCGACCAGCCGCTGGAAGTCGGGCGCGATCGCCCGCTCGCTGATGGCGGGATCGATCGGTTTCCCACCGTTTTCGCCACGCGCGATCAGGGCCGCGGTCTGCTGCGGATACGAGACGTGCTCGACCGCGAGCACCCAGCGATCGCCGCCGCGCACGTAGACCGCGGAGAGGCGCAGCGGGATCAGCGCCTGCTTGCCGCAGACCGAGACGCACGCGGACAGCTCGTCGGTGACCCACGCCGCTTGGCCGTCGGGGGTGAGATGGATCGCGAGCGCCTTCGAGCGCAGGTTCTCGGCGCACGCCGGGTTGTCGGCGTCGTCGGCGCCGGGGCGCAGGCCGAGCGGCAGCGCGCGCGACGGCGGCGGCCCCGAGGTCACGACCGCGCGATCGCCGGCGCGCACGCCGAAGCGCACGATGCCGACCTCGGGATCGATCGCGCCCTGCCAGTCCTCGCTGGTCGAGGTGTCGTCGCGCTCGTAGCCCTCGAGCACCTCGGCCTCGAGCTCGCGGCGGAGGACGGGCGACTCGTCGGTGGTGTCGCCGCTGAACGGATCGCCGATCGCCGTCGGCTTCACGCCGGCGCCGCTCTTCGGGCACGCCGCGAGCACGAGCCCGAGCGCGACGACGACCGGCCATGGGCGCTTCACGCCAGATCCTCGGGCAGATCGACGTCGCGCAGGATCGCCGGATCATCGACGGGCACGCGGCGCACGCGCGCCGCGCGCAAGACGCCGCGCGCGCCATCCGGGTGATCGCCGCACGCCGCGAGCTTCGGCCACAACGCGCGCGCGATCAGCGCGGGATGTCCACCTCTTTGATCGAAGGTCGGAATCACCGCCTCGTGATCCGTGAAGGCGTCGTCGAGCGCTTCGATCGTCGACGCGCGCACCCACGGATGATCGACCGGCCACAAGAGCGCGGCGCTGACGATCCCAGCCGCCGCTCGGTGTGCGACGGCATCCAGCGCTTCGAACCCGATCGCGACCGAGCTCGCCATCCCGCGCGACGGATCGTCGTTCCACACGATCGCATCGCGGAGCGCGTGCCGCGCGGCTTCCTTCGCGACGGCGTCGCCGTGCGGCGCGCCGACGACGATCACGATCGCGCTCGGATCGACGCCGGCCTTCGCCATCGTTCGGACGATCGCGCCCAGGTACGTCGTGTCGCCCGTCGAGAGCATCGCCTTGGCGACCCCGCCGAGCCGCGAGCCCGCGCCCGCCGCCACGATCACCGCGCCGATCACGGCTTCGTCCCGCGCTGGTGGCGGAGCGCGACCAGCTCCGCCGCGATCGCGACCGCGATCTCGGCCGGCGTCTCCGCGCCGAGGTCGAGGCCGATCGGCGCGTGCAAGCGCGCCCACGACGGATCGTCCGCGAGGCCCTTCGCGCGCAGCCGCTTCTCGAACCGGCCGACCTTGCCGCGGCTGCCGATCAAGCCGAGGTAGCTGAGCCGATCGTTCGCGATCACCGCTTCGAGGATCTGCTGATCGATCGCGTGATCGCGCGTGACGATGAAGACGTGATCGCCGGCGCCGAGCGGACCGAGCGCGCGCTCGACGTCTCTCGGATCGAACGAATCGATCACGCGCGCGGCCCACGCGGGCGACGGCGACGCGGCGCCGGTCTCGCCGTCGTCGGCGAGCACGACCTCGAACCCGAGCGAGACCAGCATCGGCCCGAGCGCGCGCGCGACGTGCCCGCCGCCGAAGACGATCGCGCGATCGCGGGGCCCGTGGATCTCGACCAGCGCTCCGCCCTCGAGCGCGAACGGCCGCCGCCCGCGCTCGTCGTCGCGCGGCGCGCGCGTCGACAGCTCGCCGAGCGAGGACGTGACGAGCGCGATCCACGATCGATCGCGCGCGGCCGCGACCACCGCCGCCATCGCCGCGCGCGCGCCACGCGCCGGCGCGATCGCGATCGTCATCGAGCCACCGCAGCACATCGCGAGATCGCGCACGAGGTGATGCTCGATCGCGCGCGCCGCGCCGCCGGCGGCGACCTCGCGCGCCGTGGTGATCGTCTCGAGCTCGATGCGCCCGCCGCCGACGGTGCCTGCCTGTCGGCCGTCGGCCCACACCGCCATCCGCGCGCCCAGGTGACGAGGCGTGGATCCACTGGTCGCGATCACCGTCGCGACGGCGACATCCTCGCCGGCGTCGACGGCCTCGATCACGCGCGCGAACAGGTCCACAGCACGTTTGTAGCGCGCCGCGGTCCCCGGCTGCTACCATCGCGCTCGTGGGGGAGGAAACCTGTCGTCTGGTCACGACGAACAACGTCGAGGTCTTCCGCCTCCTCGGCGCGCAGGCGGTCGGTCGCCTCGGCCTCGACTACACGGTCGCGAAGGATCGCGACGACCTGATGCGGCTCGTGCGCGACCTCGCGCCGACGGTGGTCCTGGTCGACACCGAGCTCGCCGGCGGCAACGGCTTCGAGGCGTGCGCCACGCTCAAGGCCGATCCCGCGACCGCGAAGAGCCACGTCGTGCTCGTCCTCGATCCGCGCCGCACCGGCGGCCGTCTCGCCAAGCAGCTCCTCGATCGCGTCGCCGCGTCGGGCGCCGACGATCTCATGGCGCTGCCGATCCACCCCGACGACTTCTACTACCACCTCGCGCACCTGACCGGCCTGCCCTTCCGTCGCGATCGCCGCATCGGCGTCGACCTCGAGGTGCAGTTCCCGACCCCGGGCGGCACCACCCGCGGGCACGTCGTGAACGTCGGCGCCGGCGGCGTCGGCGTCCGCGTCTCGGCCCAGCTGCCCGTCGGCGAGCGGCTCGCGGTGCGCTTCGACTCCGACGGCCAGCAGTCGCCCGACACGCCGCTGATCGTCGCGTGGTCGCGCGCGACGCCGAACGACGGCGGCGGCGACGATCAAGATCTCCCGTTCGCCGCGGGGCTGCGCTTCGACGGCGATCCGCCGGTCAAGACCCGCCTCCTGCTCGAGCAGGTCGCGCTGTTCGACGTCACCGTCGAGGGCGCGAAGGCCAACGTGATCCTGCACGGCGACTTCACCGAGATGACGCGCTTCGACGCCCTCGCCGCGCGCCTCGGCGGCGCGACCGAGATCGAGATCGATCTCGCGTCCGTCCGCTATCTCTCGTCCGCCGGCGTCCGCGAGTGGTGCCAGTTCCTCTCGGGCCTGCCCGCGGGCGCGACCTATCGCTTCCGTCACTGCTCGATCGCGTTCGCGACCCAGGCCGCGATGGTCCCGCTCGTCCTCGGCGAGGGCCTCGTGATGTCCCTCGAGGCGCCCTACTTCTGCGAGTCCTGCGACCGCGAAGATCTCCGCCTGCTGGAGCCCGGCGTCGTCGCCCACGACGGCGACCGCCTGGTCCCCCCGCGCCTCCACTGCGCGGCCTGCAGCGGCGAGCTGGTCTTCGACGACGTCCCCGAGCGCTACTTCGCGTTCTTGAAAGACTGATCGCCGTCGTCCGTCGTCCGTCGTCCGTCGGGAGACGTGTCACGGTCGCTCGGCACTGTCACGTCAACGCGACTTCACGTGCCGACCGTCAACGCGCGGTCACACATTCGGGATCCGAAAGTCGGAGGACGGAAGTCGGAGGACGGAAGTCGAACCCGCGACGCCGAGCGACTACGCGCGCGCCACCCGAGCATGCAGCAACACATGCTCGATCACCTCGCGCAGGCCGGCGCCCTCGGGGCGCTCGGTCAGGTAGGCGGGCTTGAAGGCGAGCTCGTCCCACCACGCGCGAATGTTGGCGACGCCCACGCTCTTGGCGAAGCCGCCGAACATCGGCGCGTCGTTGAGCGCGTCGCCGACGTAGACATACGGCTCGAGGTCGTTGCCGTCGCCGCCGAGCACGTGACGCACGACGGTGATGCACGCCGAGAGCTTGTCGAAGTGCGGCGGGCCGAAGTTGACGTGCACCGACGAACGCGACGCCGAGAAGCCGGCCTTGCGGATCCGCTGCACGACTTCTTCCGCGTCTTCTTTGGTAAGCGACGCTTCTTCGTTCCAGTCGATCGCGAGATCGACCTCGCGATACTTCGAGTCCGACGACAGGCGCGCGCCGGGCACCTTCGACATCACGTCGACCGCGACCTCGTGCATGCGCCGCCGCCACTCGGGCAAGGTCGCCGCCGGCACGCCGTACAGCTTCGCGAGCCGGCGACCTTCACGCACGAACGTGACGCCGCCGTTCTCGCTGACGACCGCCGCGACCGGAGCCAGCGCCATGAGCGCCTGACCCCAGCCCGCGGGACGACCGGTCACGAGGATGACGGGCAGTCCGGCTTCGCCGAGCCGCTCGAGCGCAGCGTACGTCGAAGCCTCGACGCGACCGGCCGTGGTGAGCGTGCCGTCGACGTCGGAGAAGAGGGCTCGGACGGGACCGCGCAGCTCGGACAACGGAAGCGCCATGCGGCGCTTCCTATATCACGCGCGGCCCCTCGTACAAGGTGCTAGGCGATCAGCTTGATTCGGTCGTCGACGAGCTCCTCCATCGCCGCACTCAGCGGGCGACCGAGCGAACGATCACGCTGGCGACCGAGCCAATCCTCGAGATCGATCTGGTTGAGCCGGACGATGCCGCCGACCTTGAACACCGGAAGCGGATCGTTCGTCTTACGCGCCATGTACCGGCACCACCGCTCCGACCGACCGAGTGCGTGCGCGATACCCTTCCAAGTCTCGACGTAGCTCGACATCGTCTGACTCCTCTGTATCCCGCGGGGGACTGCGGGATTGCCTTTCCGTGCCCGCGGCAGTTGCAGCTCGCATGCCGCGGAAGAAGTCGCTGATCCCGGGTCGGCGGTCGGCCGGCAGCAGCTTGGAATCATCGACACATGCGACTTGGTGGCGGTTGCGTCGAAGACTTACCTGGCAAAGTACGTGACAGGCGCGGAAGGAAGCGTGACAGCTCGGAAGGTGGCGGTGTGACAGTTCGAGGCTCCGAGTGGGACACCTCGTGTGTCGCGTAGCGCAGCCCGGTCCCATCCCGTATCCTCGATGCCATATGCATCGCGCACTTCGGGGTGTGGTGGGCACCCTGATCCTCTGTCTCGCCGCCGCGGCCCACGCGTCTCCCCCCGACGTCTACCCGCTCTCGAAGGTTCATCGCGGGCAGACCGGCTACGGCATGACGACGATGGCCGGCACGACGCCCGAGCGATTCACGTTCGAGGTCGTCGACGTCGTCCACAACTTCCTGCCCAAGCAGGACATCATCCTCGTCAAGTCAGACGATCCGAAGATGCAGCTCACCGGCTTCTGGCAAGGCATGTCGGGGAGCCCGCTCTATATCGAGGACAAGGTCGTCTGCGCGTTCTCGTACGGCTTCCGCTTCAACAAGATCCCGCTCGGCGGCTGCACGCCGATCGAGTACATGAAGCGCGACGGCCTCGGCACGTATCGACGCGGCGGCACCGCCGGCGGATCCGGAACGTCGCCGCAGACCGTGCACGCCGCGGCCGCGTCGCTCGACGAGTGGCAGCAGCTCACGCCGTCGGGTGATCTGCAGGGCGCGCTCGATCACCTCGGGCCCGCGCGCGCCGATTGGCTCTTGCAGACGCCGCTTCCGCCGCCGCCGGCGAAGCCGTCCGACGATCAATCGATGACGGCGTCGGTGCCGCTCTCGATGGCCGGCTTCAACGGCCCCGCGTTCGCGCAGGTCGAGAAGATGTTCGGCGACTACGATCTCGCGCCGGTGCGCGCCGGCGGCACCGGCGGCGGCGCGAACGCCGACGGGCCGAAGGACTTCACGATGGGCGGCTCGATCGCGGTCGAGCTCATCCGCGGCGACATGAGCGCCGCCGCGATCGGCACCGTCTCGTACGTCGACGGTCAGAACGTGCTCGCGTTCGGCCACCCGATGTTCCAGGTCGGCGAGTTCTACGCGCCGGTCTCGACGACCAACGTGCACACCGTGATCCCGTCGGCGATGAGCGCGTTCGTGATGGCGTCGCCCGCGCGCGAGGCCGGCACGCTCGTGATGGACAAGCAGACCACGATCGCCGCCGACACCGCGCTGCGCAGCTCGATGATCCCGATGGACATGACGATCATCACCAACGCGGGCAAGCACACCGAGACCGGTGAGTTCCACGTCCAGCTCCTCGACAACAAGTTCTTGACCGGCGCGCTCGCCGGCGCCGCGGCGATGAACGCGATCGGCTACTACCTGCCCGATCGCGATCACGCGACCGTGAAGATCGACTCGACGGTGAAGATCAAGGGCCACGATCCGATCCACTTCACCGATTACCTCTACGCGCCCGACGGCGCCGGCTCGGTCGTGGGCGGCGCGCGCGGCCTGCGCGCGCTGGTGCCGCTGGCGATGAACCCGTTCGCGCCGGTGACGATCGAGCGCGTCGATCTCAAGATCGACATGCGCTTCACCGCCGACTACGGCGACATCAAGGAAGTCCGGCTGCCGGGCGCGCCGCTCGCGCCGGGCAAGCGCGCGATGATCGACGTCGTGCTCGCGACCTACGACGGCAAGGACGTCGTCGATCACGTGCCGGTCGACGTGCCCGCGTCGCTCGCCGGATCGATCGCGCAGCTCGAGGTCACCGCCGGCGACGGCGCGCGCCTCGACGCCGCGCCGCCGGTCGATCTGCCGACCTTGCTCACCGCGTTCGGCAAGCTCCTGCCCGGCGACGTCTACGCGGTCTCGCTCTACTCCGCCGACGAAGGCGTCGCGGTCGACGGCGTGGTCGTGAAGGACCTGCCCGCGAGCGCGCTCGACAAGCTGCATCCCGGCGCGACGACGCAGAAGGCGTCGGCGTACAAGCCGGTCGCGCGCACGATCTCGAAGGCGGCGCGCGTGGTGAACGGCTCGGTGACGGTGTTGGTCCGCATCGGCGATCTCGACAAGTGAAGGGGACAATCGTGAAAGCACGCTCGTTCGTGCTGGGCGCGATCGCGCTCGGCGTTCTCGGGACCGCGGCCAACGCCGTCGTCACGTCGACCTGGACCGTCGAGACGTTCCAGGACTTCGATCAAGGCGACGCGACGGATGCGTTCATCACGTCGCTCGGCGAGGTGAAGCCGGGATGGACCACGCATCGGGTCGCGCTCGAAGGCGACGCGGTGTGGTCGGTCGTGCAGCTGAAGGACGGCTCGTCCTTGGTCGGCACCGATCAAGGCGGCTCGCTCTATCGAGTCTCGGGTGACACCGTGAAGAAGGTCGTCACGCTCGACGGCGTCGTCGCGGTGACCGCGCTCGCGGTCGCGCCCGACGGCACGGTCTACGCGGGCGCGATGCCGTCCGACAAGATCTGGAAGATCGACGTCGGCAGCGGCAAGGCGTCGGCGGTCGCGACGATGAAGGGCGTCGAGACGACCTGGTCGCTCGCCGCGGGCGGCGACGGCACGCTCTACGCGGGCACCGGCCCGAAGGGCATGCTGTATTCGATCAAGGGCGGCACCGCGAAGGAGCTCTACGACACCGAGGACAAGCGCGTCACCGCGATCGCGACGACCTCGGACGGCGCGGTGTGGTTCGGCACCAGCGAGCGCGCGCTCGTCTTCAAGTACGACGCGAAGAAGAACGAGACCCGCGCGATGGGCGACTTCGCGGGCAACGAGATCTCGTCGATCGCGGAGCTGCGCGGCGGCGTCGTCGTCGCCGCCAACGATCTCGCCGACGCGCCTGCGCCGACCGCGAAGCCGGCGAGCGTGGTGACGAACGCGGAGAAGCCGAACGCGGCGAAGGGCACCGCGCCCAAGGCGCCCGACGCCGGCACCGCGCCCGGCGCCGACAAGGACACGCCCGCGATCGTCGACACCGGCCGCAAGGGCGCGCGCAAGGGCAAGGGCGCGCTGTTCTGGATCGGCAACGACGGCCGGTTGGATCAGCTGCACGCGCTGACCGCGACGTACTTCACGTCGGTGGTCGTCGGCGCCGACGGCAAGGTCTACGCGGGCGCCGCCGACAAGGGCCGCGTCTACATGGTCGACACCGACGAGTCGGTCGCGACCGCGTTCGACGTCGACGAGCGCGCGGTCTCGCACCTGTGGTGGGACGGCAAGCAGCTCGCGTTCACCACCGACGACGCGACCGCGCTCTATCGCGCGACCGGCCGCGCGTCGCAGGCGAAGTACGTGAGCGACGTCTTCGACGCGAAGGCGCCGTCGCAGTTCGGCGCGCTCGTGTGGCAGGCCGAGGGCGGCGTGAAGCTCGAGACCCGCACCGGCAACACGGCGAAGCCGGGCCCGGGCTGGAGCACGTGGGCCGCGCCCGCGGGCGGCCAGAAGCTCGGCGGCGGCGCCGCGTCGGGCAAGGTGTCGAGCCCGCCGGGCCGTTACCTGCAGTTCCGCGTCTCGTTCACCGACGAGCGCGCGAGCATGCATCGCGTGCAGGCGTACTTCGTGCCGCAGAACCAGGCGACCGAGGTGCAGGACGTGACGATCGAGGTCGCGACCAAGGAGACGATGCCCACGCTCAAGGACTCGGCGGGCAAGCCGCGCTCGCCGATCCTGCGCATCAAGTGGAAGGTCGAGAACCCCGACAGCGACGACACCAGCTACAAGCTCGAGGTCCGGCGCGACGGCGACACCGACTGGCGCTTGGTGCAGACCGGCAAGGCGCCGCTCACCGCGACGCAGTGGGAGTGGAACACCGAGACGTTCCCCGACGGCTGGTACCGCGTGCGCGTGACGTCGACCGACGCCGGGGCGAACTCGCCCGATCGCGCGCTGACGTCGTCGAAGACGAGCGCGCTGTTCGTGATCGACAACCAGCGCCCGACGATCGAGGGCGTGACCGTGTCGTTCCCGAAGGCGACCGCGAAGGCCTCGGATGCGCTGTCGACGCTCAGCGAGATGGCGTTCTCGATCGACGACGGGCCATGGCAGCTCGGGGCGACTTCCGACGGACTGTTCGACGAGCAGACCGAGACGCTCCGCGTGGATCTCCCCGCTGACTTGGCCAAGGGCACGCACACGCTGTCGATCCGCGTCGCCGACGCGGCCGGCAATGTCGGTTCGACGACGACGAGCTTCGTGAAGAAGTGAAGTCGCTCGACGCGAAGCTCGCAGCGCTCCGGAAGGATCCGAGCGACAGCGAGCTGCGCGACGCGCTGCGGTCGACGACGGGCGTGCTGGTCGCGGCCGCGGCGAAGCTCGCGGCGGAGCGCGGCGTCTTGCTCGACGAGCTCGCGCCGGCGTTCGCGCGGCTGTGCGAGCGCGCGGACAAGCGCGATCCGGGGTGCCGCGGCAAGGTCGCGATCGCGCGCGCGCTCCACGACGCGGATCGCTGGGAAGAAGACGTCTTCGCGGCCGGCGTGCGCGTCGTGCAGCGCGAGCCGATCTGGGGCGGCACGCAGGACACCGCCGCCGAGCTGCGCGGCATCTGCGGGCTCGCGTACGCGCACCTGTCGCCCACCGACGCGCTCGACGTCCTCGCGGAGCTCTTGATCGATCCCGAGCGCACCGCGCGGCAGGGCGCGGCGCGCGCGCTCGGCGATCTCGGCCGCCCCGACGCGAGCGCCCTGCTCCGCTACAAGCTCCTCGCCGGCGACGAAGACGGCGAGGTCCTCGCGGCCTGCTGCGAATCGCTCCTGCACCTGCAGAAGCACGACGCGATCGCGTTCCTCGGGCGCCTGTGCGCGCGCGACGACGAGCGCGCCGAGGTCGTCGTGCTCGCCCTCGGCGCGTCGCGCCTCGAGCCCGCGCTCGCGCCGATCGTCGCGTGGTGCGAGCGCGCGATGCCCGAGCCGCGCCGGCGCGTCGGCTACCTCGCGCTCGCGCTGACGCGGCTGGCGAGCGATCGCCTGCTCGACGTCGTCGGCCAGGGCGAGCCCGCGGACGCGGTCGCCGCGGCGCGCGCGCTCGCGACGTTCAAGGACGACCCGGCGGTGCGCGCCTCGGTCGTCGCGGCCGCGAAGGGCCGCCGCGAGGCGCGCGAGATCGAAGCGCTGTTCTAAGCGCGGCGCTCGGCGCTGCGCGCGAGGTCGAACAGCTTCGCGAGCCCGAGCGTCTCGAGCTTGGCGAGGTAGTCCGCGTCCTTCGCCTTGTTCATCGTCTTGCCGATCGCGGCGATCAGCTTGTCGCGGCTGCCGTACTTCTGCGTCACGGTCTCGACCACCTTCGCGAGGCGGAGGAGCTGCTTGTTCGACGCGTGGAGCAGGCGCTCCTTGAGGGCGTCGGTGTCCTCGTCCTTGCCGGCGAGCGGCTCGACGATCTTGCCGACCAGGCTCTCCTTCGAGCCGTACGCCGCCTTGAGCTTCGCGAGCGGGCCACCGACCGCCTTCACCGTCGTCTTCGGGGCCTTGGCCACCTTCGCGACCTTCGCCGCCTTCGCGGGCGCCTTCGCCTTCGAGTTGGTCTTCGCCGACTTCTTCTTCTCGGTCGTCTCTTCGGTCTTCTTCTTCGTGGCCATCGCAGAGCTCCTAAGGGTGCGCATCCTGCGGCGCGACGGCGGTCGTGTCAATCGCCGAAAACAGGTCTCTCACGTCCTTGTCGTCGAGGGAGACTCGGAGGCGCAGCACCGCGGAATCACGGGCGACCACGACCTTTTCGACGACCGGGCCGAGCCCTTTCCACTGCGCGGCGAGCGCGAGCAGCCCGACCTGGGACTTCGAAAATGATTCCAAGGCCTTCGCGTCGTCCTCGGACTGCATGACCGCGCCCAGCTCGGCGCGCACGCCCGCGCTCGGATCCATCGATGCGAAGACCGCCTTCGGGCCGGCGTGGATCTGCCCGTTGCCGACCCGCACGAGGCCCTCGCCTACTTTCGGATCGACCTTGGCCGCGAGCCACATCGGCGCCGCCTGATCGCTCATCCCGATCCACGCCTTCATCTCGGCGTCGTCCATCACCTTCGGCCCCGCGCCGAGCGCCTTCTCGACCCACGGCTGCACGTTCGACAGGACGACCGTGTCGCTCGCGCCGAACGCGTAATAGACCTGCCGCCGGCCTTCCTCGATCTTGTAGATCGTGCGGCCGTCGGCGGCGATCGCGGTGACCTTGCCGCCGCCGGCGCCGACCGACTTCTCGAGGCACGAGGTCAGATCGCTCTCGGCGATCTGGCCGCTCGCGACCAAGAGGACCGGCGTCGTGCCGTCCTTCTCGCGCGGACCCGACGCGAGGATCACGCGCTTCACCTTGTTGGTGAGATCGAGGTGACAGCTCGCCTCGAGCGCGTCGATCCGTTGCGTGAGCTCGGGCCGGCGCGCGAGCAGATCATCGACCGCGCGCACGACCAACGGCGAGCCGGCGAGCCGCGACACGTCGATGCCCACGATCGCGACCACGCCCGACGGCACCGCGCCGAGGCCGGTGACCGCGCGCGCGTCGCTGCCGCCACGGCTGCTCTTGCCACACGCGATCGCTCCCAGCGAGAGGGCGATCGCGGCGAGCGCCGCGCGGCGTGCGATCACTCGGGCATCCCGCCGCCGCCGCCGCGGCCGAACGCGCCCATCGCGCTCTTGGCCATCGAGGCGATCATCTCGAGCTGGTCCTTCGTCATCGACACCTTGATGTGGACGTCGGCGCCGTTGGCCTCGGCCGAGGCCTCCTCGATCATGCCCGCGCCCTTGACCTGATCCATCTGCGACTTCGCCATGTCGGCGACCTGCTTCGCGTCGGCTTCGCTGTTCATCGTCGCCGAGATGTCGGCCGACAGACCGTCGCTGATCTTGATCGAGCCGTACGCGACCTTCATCTTCACGGGCGCGTCCTGCATCTGCGGCGCGTTGCCGTTCGCGATGAACCAGAGGCCGGCCTTGGTGTCGACCTTGCCGAAGACGTCCATGAACGTCTTCGAGCCGGCCGGGCTCGCGTCCGCCGCCTGCTTCGACTGCGCGACGAGCTGATCCTTGGTCGCGAAGCCGGTCGGCGTCTTGTGGACCAGGATGCCCGAGTCGGTGAAGAGCATGCCGATCGTGCCCTTCGGCGCGGCGATCTCGATGTAGTCGCCGTCGATCTTCAGCTGATCGGCCTTGCCCTCCTTCTCGGACGCCTTCTTCAAGCAGTCGACGACCTTGTCCTTGGCGAAGCCGGTCACGACGATCGTCGCGTCCTGATCGCCCTTGGCGCCCTTCACGCCCGCGGTCAGCGTGCCGAGCTGCTCGATCGGATCGAAGCCGCACGCGTCCTTGAACTTGGCGAGCTTGTCGCCGATCGCGCTCATCAGCATCGGCGAGTACTCCTTGTAGAGCGCGCTCGACCGGAGCGAGGCGAAGTCGATGCCCATCACGACATCGGCGTCTTTCGGCAACATGCCCAAGGCGCCCTTGGCGCTCGCGGACCCGCCGCTCGACCCACTGCCCTTGCTGCACCCGAACGCGGCCACCGCGCACAGCGCGGCGGCGACCAGAACCCAGCGGCGAACCTGCGTCTTCATCATTGCTCCTCGGCTGAAGTCGGGTGGGTTGTATCACGACTTCCCCGCGTCGGCCCGACCGCGTAAGGTGCGCAGCCCATGCCGTGGATGCGGTACAAGCTGCGCGACGCCGAAGTCTGGGCGAAGGTCGATGCCTCCGGCGCGCTCGTGCCCGACGCCGGTGGCCGCGTCGAGGTCGTGTACAAGAACCAGCCCGGCGCGAAGGTGTATCGCGCGGGCGCGAAGAATCTCACGCCGCTCGGCGGCGACGCGATCGAGATCGAGGCGGGCGAGCCCGCGCCGGATCGCGGCGCGCCCGCGGCGGCGCCGAAGATGGCGGCCGATGCGGTGCACGTCTGGACCGACGGCGCGTGCACCGGCAATCCCGGGCCCGCGGGGATCGGCGTCGTCGTGATCGACGGCGGCGAGCGGCGCGAGGTCGGCGAGTACCTCGGTGAGGGCACCAACAACATCGCCGAGCTCACCGCGATCGAGCGAGGGCTCGGCATGGTGCGCGACAAACGGCGCCCGACCGTCGTGTATTCCGACTCGGCGTACGCGATCGGGTTGCTCTCGAAGAACTGGAAGGCGAAGGCGAACGTCGAGCTGGTCGCGCGCATCCGCGCCTTGACGTCGCAGTTCGAGGATCTGCGTTTCGTGAAGGTCGCGGGCCACGCGGGCATTCCCGAGAACGAGCGCTGCGATCAGCTCGCGACCGGGTCGATAGTTGCGGCCGGCCGGCGGGCGTGATTGTCTCGGTCCGAATGAAGTGGGTCGCGATCCTGGGCTTGGCCGCGTGCGCGCATCACGCGCGGCCTTCGCACGCGCCGGCGGCGCGGAGCGACGCGCCGCGGATCGCGACCTTCGCCCCGACGGCGATGCGCGCCGAGAAGACGCGCGTCGCGCGGCGAGATGAAGTCGTGCCGCGCAGCAAGGAGCGCGACATCGTCAGCGCCATTCAAGCGCGCGGGCCGAGCTTCCATCGCTGCTTCGAGCAGGCGCTGCGCGCAGATCCGGCGCTGCGATCGATCAAGGTGCCGGTGCGCGTGAAGATCGGCGCGCGCGGGAACGTGGACTTCGCGGCCGCCGCCGGTGGCCGCGCGCGCCTCGACGCGTGTGTGGCGGCGGTCGTGCGGCGGATGTCCTTCCCGCCGGGCGAGCCGATCGTCGTCGAGGTGCCGCTGCTGTTCACGCAGTCCTAGAGTGGCCCGCGGCGGAACCCGCCGTGCAGGAGCCTCAGGATCAAGAGCAAGAGGCACGCGCCGACGAAGGCGACGAACACGGTGCCCGCGGTGCCCGACAGCGGCGAGTGCCAGCCCATCTCGCGGAACAGCCAGCCGCCGATGAACGCGCCGACGATGCCGATCACGATGTCGCCGAGCAGGCCATAGCCCGATCCGACGATGAGCGACGCGAGCACGCCGGCGATCAAACCGACGAGCAGCCAGGTGAGGATCGTATTGGCGTCCATGTGGATCTCCTTACGCATGAGGAGTGCACTGCCTGTGCCGCGCGGTGCGTCGCGATTTCATGGGATTCGGCCCGCGGGGGGATGTGCGCTGGCGCCACAAGCGCGCGTGCTACGATCTCCGACGATGCGGGGCGCGATCGTCGTCGCGGGGTTGGCCGTCGCAGGCATCGCGCACGCCGAGGCCCGCGCGCCGCGCCCGCGCGACGCGACCCGCGCCGACGCGTCGTTCGCGCACGTGATCTACATGAACCGTTGCGCCGGCGGGTGCGCGATCACGCCCGGCGACGACGACGCGCGCATCGATCACTCGACCGTGCCGACGCAGACGTCGATCCTGCCCGCGTATCCGTGGGGCGATCTGTCGTGGAACCAGCTGGTCGCGTGCGTGCGCGACACGTACGCGCCGTTCGCGATCGAGATCACCGACGTCGATCCGGGAACCGCGCCGCACTTCGAGCTGATGGTCGGCGGCAACGACACCGACGTGCAGATCGACGGCGCGCTGGGGGTCGCGCCGTTCATCCCGTGCGGCGGGATCTTCGACAACGTGATCACGTTCGTGTTCGCGGCGGAGACGTCGGACGTCGACGTCCTGTGCTGGGCGGCGGCGCAGGAGACCTCGCACGTGCTCGGCCTCGATCACGAGCTCGACGCCGACGATCCGATGACGTACCTGTACCCGCCGTACTCGAAGCGGTTCCAGAACCACGACGCGGCGTGCGGCGAGGATCTGCCGCGCGAGTGCGCGTGCGGCGGCGAGACGCAGAACACCGTGCACTACCTGGCGAGCTTGCTCGGCGAGACGACGCCGTCGCCGCCGGAGGTCTCGATCACGTCGCCGAAGAACGGCGCGTGGGTGAAGGCGACGTTCGCGGTGATCCCCGAGGTCGTCTCGATCTCGGACGTGAAGAGCGCGACGGCGGCGGTCGACGGCGCGCCGGCGGGCGGCGCGAGCGCGGCGCCGTGGACGGTCGACGTGACGTCGCCGCCGGGGCCGCACGTGGTGACGCTGACGATCGCGAACGCCGCGACCAAGACGGCGAGCGCGGAGGTGAGCGTGCACGTGATGAGCACGTGCGCCGCGGGCTGCGCGGCGGGCAGCGTGTGTCTGGGCGGCGCGTGCGTGCCGGACGCGTCGGTGGTCGGCGGCTTGGGTGCGGCGTGCACGGGCGCGACGCCGTGCGCGGTCGGCAGCTGCGTCGGCGGCGTGTGCGCGGAGGCGTGCGATCCGGGCGGCGTGTGCCCGGCCGGGTACGAGTGCACCGCGGCGGATCAAGTCTGCGCGCCGGTGAAGGCGGGCGGCGGTGGGTGCAGCGCGGGCGGCGGCGGAGGCATGGATGGCGTGATCGGAATTGCGATCGGCGTGGGAGGCTTTCGTCGCCGTCGCCGTCGCCGTCAAGGTCAACGTCGACGGTAGCCGTCAAGGTCAACGTCAACGATCACGATCACGTCGACGGTTTGGGCTTGCCCCGATTCCGTGGACACCAACCCTGCGCCGAGAGGCCAGAATGAGGTGTCCTGATGAAGAGACGACGCAAGTTTGACCCGAGCTTCAAGCGAGAAGCCGTGAACCTATTCCGCAGCAG
>DATJIA010000316.1:0-3654 GCA_035493675.1 Kofleriaceae bacterium
AGCGCGCTCATGGAGCATCTGGCGAACCTCGGCGACGGCGTCGAGCGGTACGCGCGCTACCTCGATCCCAAGAAGATTCGTTCGGCGGTGCGCCGAGCCGCACGGCTCGACGTCGGTGCGCGGCGCTCGTTGTTCCACGACGGCATTCCGATCGACATCGATGTCTTGCTCGGCCGCGCTGGCCCGGGCGCGACGCCCGCGGGCAAGACGCGCGTCGCGGTGATCTACCTCAACACGCTGCACGCGCAGGAGGACAAGGAGTTCATCATCGCCGCGCTCGCAGACCGGCTCTACAGCTGGATGCTGCACCACCCGAGCCCCGCACTGCAGGCGCTGTTCTACATCGACGAGGTCGCGCCGTTCATCCCGCCGGTCAAGAAGCCGTCGTGCAAGGAAGACCTCGAGCTGCTGTTCAAGCAGGCGCGCAAGTTCGGCGTCGGCTGCTTGATCGCGACGCAGAACCCCGGCGACGTCGACTACAAGTCGCTCTCGCAGTTCGCGACGTGGACGATCGGCCGACTCGCGACGCGCCAGGACCTCAAGAAGATCGAGCCCGCGCTGCGCTCGATTGCCGGCGCGAACACCGACACCGTCATCGATGCGCTGCCCGGCCTCAAGCCCGGCGAGCTCGTCGTGCTGTCGCCCGATCACTTCAGCGCGCCGTGCCCGCTCGCGACGCGCCGGCTCGTCACCGCGCACCAGACGCTCGACGAGGCGGCGGTCGAGCGGCTCGCACAGGCGCGCTGGCACGCGCGCTTCCCGGTGCAGGCGCCGCGCGCGCGGCGCACCTCGATCGCGCACGACGAGACGCTGCCGGCGTGGGCCGCACCGTCACGCGAGGTCCGTGCCGCATCGCCGAAGCCCGCGCGCGAGGTGCGGCGTGCCCCATCGGTGCCGCCCCGTGTCACAGATCGATCGGGGCCGGCCTCCGGGCCGGCGCCGATCGAGCCCGTATCGCCGGCCGACAAGATCGCCGCGATCCTCGGCGCGAAGATCGCGCTGACCGCCGACGAGGTCGCGAAGAAGGCCAGCATCTCGGTGCCCAAGGCGCGCGAGGCGCTCAAGCTGCTGGTCGCCGCCGAGCAAGCGGGCACGTTCCGCGACGGGCGGTCGATCAAGTACTGGTCGCGCGCGAGCGGTGCGCGGCCGGATCTCGGCATGAAGACGAACATCACCGCGGTGCAGCCGGTCGTCGATCGCAGCGCCGCGGAGACGATCGCGCAGACGCTCTTGCGCGGCAAGCTGCTCGGCCTGATCGGCGAGAACGAGGCGTTCGAGCACGCGCAGCTCGAGTACCGGCTCGTGTACCGCGTGATGTTCGAGGAGCGCGTGAAGAAGCCGCTGCTCGCGCGTATGGTCGGCTCGAGTCAGGAGGAGCGGCTCGGCAGCGTGTACTTGCATCCACGTACGCTCGCCGTGCTCGAGTACTCGAGCGCCAGCGGGCTGCGCTTTGCGACCGAGCTGCCGGCGCATGCGAGCGAGGTCGAGGACCTCGATGGCGTCGCGCGCTTCGACGACGTGCGCCCGGCCGACATCGTCTTCGACGAGGAAGAGTGGCGCAATCGCTGCGCGCCGGCCGACGCGAAGCAGCACGTGCGACGCCTGTTCGGCGCACGTCCCGGGTCCGTCGAGCCCGTGATGGTGCCGCTCTGGAAGCTGATTCTTCGGCGCGGTGCGGGCGAATCGTTTCGTGTGGCAATGATCGACGCGATCGCCGGAAAGCTCGTCGATTGGCCCTGAGGAAATACCTAAGGACGGAAAGGACCTACCTTGACGTGCCAGCAACCCAGGTGCGATCGTCGATGCGATGAGCGGCGAATCCGGGACGGGAAAGCCCGCGCTCACCGACGGAAGTGATCCGCACGAAGAGCACACACTGTCCTCTGCGTCGGGCGAGACGCTGAGCCGCGCCCACAACACGCAGACCGACGCGCACGCCGACACCCGCCACGCCGCCGGCGAAGCCGCGAGCGTGGATGCGATCGAGCTCGGCTCGGAGGTCGGTCCCGAGGGCAAGTACTTGCTGCAGCAACAGATCGGCAGCGGCGGCATGGGTCGCGTGTTCCGCGCGCTCGATCGGTTCCTCCTGCGCGACGTCGCGATCAAGTTCGTGCTCCGGCCAAAGCACATGAGTCAGGAAGACTTCATGGCGCTGTTCTGGCAGGAGGCCCGCGTCATCGCGCGGCTCGATCAGCACGACAACATCGTCCGCATCCTCGACGTCGGCCGCTCGACGTATCCGCCGTTCATCGTCATGGAGTACCTCGAGGGTTGCACGCTCGAGGATCTGCTCGGCGCCCGCGACGCACCCGATCGCCGCACCGCGCTCAAGCTGATGATCGGCGTCGCGCGCGGCCTCGAGAAGGCGCACTCGGAGCACATCTTCCATCGCGATCTCAAGCCGGCGAACATCTTCGTGTCGCGCAACGGCCGCGTGAAGCTGCTCGACTTCGGGCTCGCGCGACTGCGCGCGCGCGTCGACGTCGACGCCAGCGCGATCGCGATCGGCGCCGCACCGCGCCTCGCCGACGCCGGCACGCCCGCGTACATGGCGCCCGAGCAGTGGCGCGGTGAGGAGGTCGACGGCCGCGCCGACCTGTGGGCGACCGGCGTGATCCTCTACCGCCTCTTGACCGGCAAGCTGCCGTTCTCCGCGCCGTCGAACAACGAGCTCGCGGATCTCGTCGTCGGTGGCGCGTCGCCGCGGCCGCTCGAGGAGGTCGCGCCCGACGTGCCGCGCGACATCGCCAGGCTCGTACGCCGCATGCTGTCGGTCGATCGCGAGGATCGCCCGGCCAACGCCGGCGAGGTCGCCTCGGCGATCGAGCGCTCGCTCAGCGTGACGACCGTGAGCTCGGTCGCGCACGGCATCCACGTCGCGCGTGCACCTGCACATCGCGAGGGCTTCTGGTCGGACGCCGACGGTGACTGGCTCACGCACAACGCAGGCACGCTGCGTGACCTGCGCGGCTGGCCGAAGGCGCTGCTCGTGCTCGTCGGCGACGACGCGATGCGCGAGCTCGCGCCGCCGATCCTCGATCAGGCCGGGGTCGACACCGACGTGCTCGTCTACCGCGGCACCGATACCGACGAGCTGCGCGACGCGCTCGAGCAGCGCCGCCAGCGCCACGTCGTGTTCGTCACGCGCGGCGAGGGCACGCCGACCGTGATCCGCCTGCTGCTCGAGGAGGCGACCGCGGTCCGCGCGCGCGGTGTGCGCGTGCCCGATCCTCGCTCGCTCCTGCACCGCACGCGCACCGTCGCCGCGCTGGTGCCGGGCAAGGGCTCCGTGCCGCGCCCGGTCCGCGCGCGCGACGACAGCTCGCCCGAGGCGCGGCTGCTCGCCGAGTGCCACGCGCTCACCGAGGCCCACTTGCCCGTGCCGACGCTCGTCCAGCTCGGCGACTTCCGGCCGGGCGATGCGAACGCGGCGAAGGGCGAGGCCGCGCTTGCCAACCTGCTCGCCGCGCCGCCGCTCGTCGTCGCGCGCGAGACGATCGCATCGGCGTTCGAGCTCGACTGCGCGGCGAAGATCGTCACGCTGATCGCGCCCGCCGACGGCGGCACGCAGGCCACGCCGTTTGTCGGCACGAGCGCAGCCACGCAGGCCGAAGTGTTCGGCGAGCTGCTCGCGCTGTGCCGCGCCCAGCACGT
>DATJIA010000317.1:0-13108 GCA_035493675.1 Kofleriaceae bacterium
CTCGATAATATCGAGCTCCCGATAATATCGGGCTCTCGATGCAGTTCTCGCCGAGAGGGCGTTGCTGTCGGGATGCCCGTTCGGCCGGGCGCCGGGCGCGGGCGCCGGGCGCGGGCGCGGGCGCGGGCGCGGGCCGGACGCGGGCGCGGGCGCGGGCCGGACGTGTCCGGGGGCCGGACAGTGGACCGGAGTGGACCGGTGGTCCAGGCGATTGGCCAGTGGGCGCGGGCCGGACAGCGCGTTACAACGGGGGCGTGGATGGCATCGAGTACTGCGACTTCATCGACGCGGAGCCGCCGCCGCGCGAGCTCGGCGGCACGGCGAAGCGGTACGTGCGCGTGATGTCGACGTACTTCTGGCTCGGCATGATGATCTTCTTCGTGACCTTGCCCGGGGCGCTGGTCGCGGTGATCGTGCCGAGGGTCGATACGGTCGTGTGGGCGATCGGGATGGCGGGCCTGACCGTGTGGCTCGCGCGCGCGACCGCGCGGAAGCGGCGGCGCCTCCGGCTCGTCGCGATCGAGGGCGTGCAGGCGCCGGCGCGGGTCGTCGATGCGCACGAGCTGGTCGTGCGGCGCGGGCTGCTCGCGCGGACGCGCGTGACGCTCGTGCTCGAGGTCGAGGGGCGACGCGTGACGTGTCGATCGTGGGCGGGAGACTTCGAGGGGCTGACGCGCGGGCACTGGATGCGCGTGCTCACGCACGGCGAGGTGCCCGAGCTCGTGATCCCGGTCGCCAGCGTCACCTGAGGCGGTTGGCGACGAGCGCGGCGTACTCGCGCGCGATCCAGCGGAGCGCGCGCGCGGGGTGACGGTACTGGAGGCTGTCGGCGATGTGCCAGATGCGCGGGTCGAAGCCGGCGCGGCGGAAGTGCCAGCGCGCGCGGCGCGCGTGGAACGGCTGGGTGACGACCCAGACCGCGCGCGCGTCGGGGAGGAGCGCGCGGGCGCGGAGCGCGTTCTCGCGGGTCGAGCGCGCGAGGTGATCGAGGCGGAGCGCGGACGCGGGCACGCCGGCGGCGATCAGGATCGACGCGATCGCCGCGGCCTCGCTGTGGCCGCGGTGATCGAGGCCGGTCGCGCAGACGATCGGCGCGCCGCCCGCGTGATAGAGCGCGGCGGCGGCGCGGGCGCGCTCGGCGACGACGTCGGAGGCGCGGCCGTCGGGGAGGAGCGTCGCGCCGAGGACGACGATCGCGTCGAGCGGCGCGAGCGGATCGCGCAGCGCGAGCGGAGCGCCGAGCGCGCGCGCGACGATCCGGATCACGGCGCGTCGATGCGATCGGGGAGATCCGCGATCACGTAGGCGAACACCGCGACCGTCGCGACGTCGTCCGCGAGCACCTTCGGATCGATCTTGTCGAGCGTGTCGGCCGGCGTGTGGTGGTAGTCGAAGTACGTCGCGGCGCGCACGTCGAGATCGCCGACGACGACGCCGGCCGGCGCCATCGGCTCGACGTCGGCGCCGCCGTGCTCGCGCGCGATCACGTGCGTCGCGTCGAGCTCGCCGAGCAGCGACGCGAGATCGGTGACGCGCGCGATCACGCGATCACGCGAGGCCTCCGGCGCGGTGATCTGGAAGCCGTTGGGCGGGAACGCGCCGAGGTCGCTCTCGAGCGCGGCGACCGTCTTCGGCAGCTCGTCCTTGTGCGCGTCGGCGTAGCCCTTGCCGCCGCGCAGGCCGTTCTCCTCGTTGGTGAACAGCACGACGCGGATCGTGCGGCGCGGCTGGAGGCCGAGCGCCTTGATCGTCGCGAGCGCCTGCATGCAGGTCGTGATGCCGGCGCCGTCGTCGTGCGCGCCCTGCCCCACGTCCCACGAGTCGATGTGGCCGCCGATCACGACGATCTCGTCGGGCTTCTCGCGACCCTTGAGCTCGGCGATCACGTTCGCGCTCGGCGCGTCGGGCAGCGTCTTGCCCGAGGTGAGCACGTGCACCTTGACCTCGCCCTCGTCGGCGAGGCGATGGAGGAGCGTCGCGTCCTCGGGCGTGACCGCGAGCGCGGGGATCTTGGGCACCTTGTCCTCGTAGCCCATCGCGCCCGTGTGCGGCGTGCGCAGCGAGTGGTGGGTCACCGAGCGCACGAGCACCGCGACCGCGCCGAGCTTCGCGGCCTGCGACGCGCCGGCCCAGCGGAACGGCACGACGTCGCCGTAGTGCGTGTTGTTCTCGACGGGATCGTAGGCGGGCATCTCGACGTCGTAGAGGACGATCTTGCCCTTGACCTGATCGCCCTTGGCCTTGAGCTCGTCCCAGCTGGTGACGACCACGACCGGCGCGGTGAGGCCGCCCTTCGGCGTCGCGACGGTGCCGCCGAGCCCGAGCACGACCATGTCGCGCTGGATCGGCGCGACGATCGCGCCCGCTTCGGCGCCGCGCACCCAGTGCGGCACCATCACCTTCTCGGTGTGGACGTCGAGGCCGTCGTCGGTCATCGCCTTCTGCGCCCACGCGATCGCCTGATCGAGCTGCGGCGAGCCGCTCAAGCGGTTGCCGATGTGATCGGTGAGGAACTGCAGCTTCTTGTACGCGGCGTCGGAGCCGCGCGCGGCGGCGATGATCTTGGCGGCGGGGTCGCGGTAGGCGTCGGCGATCGGGGTCGCCGGCTTCGCATCCGGGAGCACCGGAGCCGCATCAGGTGGGGGCGCCGGCGCAACGACGACTTGCTTCGCCTGTTTGTTCGAACCACACGCACACAACAACGCGATCAAAAGGGTGCGCCGCACCGGCGCATCCTAGCTCTCCGGCTCCTGCTTCGGTACCTCACCACGCGCACTGATCTCCGCGACGAGCTCGATCACAGATGCGAGGCGATCGGCGTTCGCGGCGCGCTTCAGGACGAGATCGCTGACCGGCACCGGATGATCGAGCGGCGCGCCCATGCCGGGATACATGCGCCAGCGCAGCGACTCGCCCGGCCAGTACGCGAGCCAGCCGTCGAGCGACGCGGTCGCGCGCGCGCGGATGCCGTCGTCGAACAGCGTGAACAGCGCCTTGCCGTCGCCCTTCACCTTGAAGCGGCGATCGAAGGCGTCGTCGCCGGTGCGCAGCGGCGGCGCGGCCGGCGGCGGCTCGGGGTGCTCGCCCGCCGCCATCCAACCCTCGACGCGCCCCGCGACGGTGAGCGCGGACTGGCGCGTATCGCCGACGTCCTTGCCGCACACGAGATCGACGCACAGGAGCGAGCCGGCGATGCGCTCGAGGCGCACCTTGATCGCGATGTCGCGTCGCGTGGTGACGAGGATCGTCGACTGCGAGTCTTCCTCGCCGCGCGAGGTGACCGCGGTGACCTTCTCGCCCTTCGCGCGCAGCGCGGTCGTGAGCTGCGTCGTGTACTCCTGCCAGGTCGCGTCGTCGATCGCCGGCGTGCGCGTGACCTCCGCGATCCGCGGCAGCGCGTCGCCGAGCACGACGAGGCCGGCGCCGCCGAGCAGGAACGCGAGCGGCCACGCGAAGCCGTAGCCGCCCAAGAAGAGGAGGCCGAGGCCGAGCGCGATCTCGCTGCGCGCCGCGGTGATCGTCCACGCGAGCGTCGCGATCGCGAGCAGGTAGAGCGCCATCTCCGACGGCGGCAGGCCCGGGCCGAGATCGATCCCGAGCACGTGCTGCGCGAGGAACGCGGCCCACGAGAACTTCATGCGCACGAGCATCGCGCCCATGGTCAGGACGAACAGGCCGACGATCAGCGGCAGCGGCCGCGCCAGGCTGCGCGCGAGCGGGCGCGGCGCGAAGCAGTACGGCGACGCGAGCGCCGCGATGCACAGCGCGAACACGCCGTAGTGCTGGACCGTCTCCGGCAGGTCGCTGTCGGGCGAGCCGAGCGAGTGCTTGAAGATCGTGCCGTAGTAGTGGATGACGAGCGGCGACGCGCACAGCACCATGCCGATCGACGCGCCGAGATCGGTCGAGGCGAGCACGGCCGCGCCGACCACCGCGATCACCGTGATCGCGAAGATCGTCTCGAGCAGGAAGCTCGTGAAGTCGGACGGCGCCTGCGCTGCCGCGAACGCGCCGACCACCGCGAGCGCGACGATCGCGATCGCGCGCGGCAGCAGGCGATCGCGGGTCGCGCGCAGGACGAGCGCGCCGGCCGCGAGCGTGGACGCGAAGTAATAGAGGAAGAGGCCGGCGTAGGAGAGCGCCGAGTGCCACCCCGGGATGTCCTTGTCGGGGCGGAGCGCGTCGACGGCGACGCGGTTGATCGCGACCTCGGCGACCGCGACCAGCAGCAGGATGAAGAACAGTGGAAGACTGCTGGGACGGCGGCCGGACAAGCCAAGAAAACGTAGCCGCACCGATAAGTTGCGTCAATGCACCCGGTTGATATCCTACATGTCGCATGAAGGCGGCTTACGTAGGCATCGCGATTTCCGTGCTGTTCGGGTCGATCGCGCATGCGAGGCCGCTGGTCGTGATCGATCCGGGGCACGGCGGCTCGAACCCGGGCGCCAGCGGATCGGTCGCCGGCGTCGTCGAGAAGCGCGTGACGCTCGCGGTCGCGCGGCGCGTGCGCGAGCTCGTGATCGCGAAGGGCATCGACGTCGTGATGACCCGCGACGACGATCGCACGCTGACCTTGCGCCAGCGCACCGCGCAGGCCGACGCGCTCGGCGCGGATCTGTTCATCTCGATCCACGCGAACGCGTCGCCGACGCGCGCGCAGCGCGGCTACGAGACGTACGTGCTCACGCCGGCCGGCGTCGACGTCGACGCGCGCGCGATCCGCGGCGATCTCTCGACGCCGCGGCCCGGCCTCGACGCGACCACCGCCGCGGTGCTCGACGACGTCGAGCGCGGCGCGGCGCAATGGGACGCGGCCGAGCTCGCGGCTTCGATCCAAGCGCACCTGCGCAGCGCGCGCGGCGACGAAGGAGACCGCGGCGTACGGCAAGACGCGCAGCACGTGCTGCTCGGCGCGACGATGCCGGGCGTGCTGGTCGAGATCGGCTTCATCGATCATCCGGTCGAGGGCAAGGAGCTCGTCGATCCCGAAGTGCAAGATGCGATCGCGCACGCGATCGCGGATGCGATCGTCGCGCGGGTCGAGTAAGTTGCGCGCGTGCGCCCCGACGGCCGTCGCCCGAACCAACTCCGCCCCATCGAGATCATCACCGGCTTCCAGAAGCACGCCGAAGGCTCGGCGCTGATCAAGATCGGGGACACGCACGTCTTGTGCGCCGCCTCGATCGAGAACAGCGTGCCGCCGTTCCTCGCCGGCAAGGGCCAGGGCTGGCTCACCGCCGAGTACGCGATGCTGCCGCGCGCGACCCACACGCGCGGCAAGCGCGACCCGGGCGGGCGCGGCAAGGAGATCCAGCGGCTGATCGGTCGCGCGCTGCGCGCCGCGGTCGATCTGAAGGCGCTCGGCGAGCGCACGATCGCGGTCGACTGCGATGTCTTGAACGCCGACGGCGGCACGCGCGTCGCGTCGATCACGGGCGCGTGGATCGCCGTCGCGCTCGCGCTGCGCGGGTCGGCCGCGGTGCAGCCGCCGGTCGCCGCGGTGTCGGTCGGCATCGTCGGCGGCGAGGTCGTCCTGGACCTGCCGTACGTCGAGGACTCCAAGGCCGACGTCGACATGAACGTCGTGATGACCGAAGGCGGCGCGCTCGTCGAGGTGCAGGGCACCGCCGAGCACGCGTCGTTCTCGCGCGCGCAGCTCGACGCGATGCTCGATCTCGCGCAGGTCGGGATCGCGGAGCTGTGCGTGGCGCAGCGGGCGGCGGTCGCCTGATGAAGACGACGAGGCCGCTGGTCTTCGCGACGCGCAACCACGGCAAGGTCGTCGAGCTGCGCGCGTTGTTGCCGGGCGTGGAGGTGCGATCGCTCGACGAGCTCGACATGCACGTACCGGAAGTGATCGAAGACGCCGACACCTTCCGCGGCAACGCGATCAAGAAGGCGCGCGAGGTCTCGGCCGCGACCGGGCTCCCTGCCCTCGCCGACGACAGCGGCCTCGAGGTCGATGCCTTGGGCGGCGCGCCCGGCGTGATCAGCGCGCGCTGGGCCGCGATGTCGGGCGAAGGCGAAGGCGACGCCGCCAACAACGCCAAGCTCCTGCGCGCGCTCGCGGGCGTGCCGGCCTACGAGCGCAACGCGCGGTTCCGCTCGACGCTCGCGCTCGCCGACGTGCGAGGCCCGCTCGGCGACGACGTGCTCACCGCCGACGGCGTCTGCGAAGGCCTGATCCTCGACGAGCCGCACGGCACCGGCGGCTTCGGTTACGACCCGCTGTTCTGGTCCCCGGAGCTGAACATGACGTTCGCCGAGGCCGGGGTCGGGCCGAAATCGGACCTGTCGCACCGCGCCCGCGCGATGCGGGCCCTCGCGCCGAAGCTAGTCGAGTACCTGCGATCGTGCTAATCGTTCGGGTCACGGGGTGTAGCGCAGCCTGGTAGCGCACCTGTTTTGGGAGCAGGTTGTCGGAGGTTCGAATCCTCTCACCCCGACCAAGGTCGGCGCCCATAGCTCAGTTGGATAGAGCATCAGCCTTCTAAGCTGAGGGTCGCAGGTTCGAGTCCTGCTGGGCGCGCGTTACTCGCGCGAGAGCACGAGCGCGGAGACGTGCCATCCGCCGTCGCGATCGAAGTAGATCCGGATCGTGCGATCGCCGCGCTGCACGCAGTAGATCTTGTCGAGCTGCGGCGTGCACTGCGGATCGACGATCGCGTCGTTCCACCTCGCGACGTCCGCTTTCGAAGCCTCGACGCCGTTGATCGTCACCGGCCCGCGGATCCAATGCGAGAGCGACTGCGGCGCCTGCAGCAGCACCTGCAGCCGCTTCGCGGGCGGCAGCCGCGCCGCCATCGGTTTCGGCTTCGGCGCGGCACACGCGACGAGCACCACGAGCGCGAGCGATCGCATGATCGATCGTACCCGTGCGCGCGCGGTTGACGACTGTGATCCAGGCGCGCAGTGTGGCGAGGATGCTCAGCTTGATCGCCTGGTCGTCGGGGAAGGACAGCGCGTGGGCGCTGCACGTCGCGCGCGCCGCCGGCGTGAAGGTCGTCGGCGCGCTGACGACGATCACGGATGAATTCGCGCGGGTCTCGATGCACGCGGTGCGCGAGGAGCTGCTCGACGCGCAGGTCGCCGCCGCCGGCCTCGAGTCGTGGAAGGTGCGCATCCCCTGGCCGTGTCCGAACGAGGCCTACGAGGCGCGCATGGCCGACGCGATCGCGCGCGCCCGCAGCGCGGGCATCACGCACATCATCTTCGGCGATCTGTTCCTCGAGGACATCCGCGCGTACCGCGTGAAGCAGCTCGCCGGCACCGGCATCGAGCCGCTGTTCCCGGTGTGGGGCCGCGACACGCGCGAGCTCGCGCGCGAGATGATCGCGAACGGCGTGCGCGCGCATCTGACGTGCGTCGATCCGCGCGTGATGCCGCGCGAGCTCGCGGGCCTGAGACTCGACGAGGTGATCGATCGGTTGCCCGAAGGCGTCGATCCGTGCGGCGAGAACGGCGAGTTCCACACGTTCGTCTCCGCCGGTCCCATGCTGTCGCACGAGGTCGCAGTCACGCGCGGCGACGTCGTCGAGCGCGACGGCTTCGTGTTCGCCGATCTAGTATGTGCGCCATGCGATGGCTAGTGCTCTTCGCGCTTGCGGCGTGCGGTTCGACGCAGACGCTGAAGTACTCGATCGTGACCGCCGGCCGCCCGTCGGGCAGCGGTGAGCTCCGCATCGAAGACAGCGGTGAGCGCCACGCGCACTACACGTTCAACGATCGCGGCCGCGGCCCCGACATCACGTCGGTGGCGCGCTTCGACGAGCACGGCGCGCTCGTCTACCTGCGCGCGACCGGCCACGCGTACGAGAAGCAGCCCGTCGACGAGAAGCTCGACGTCGAGGGCAACGAGCTCGTCTGGATCTCGACCGGCGAGCACGGCCGCGCGCCGCTCGGCGGGTTCTACGTGCCGCTCAACGATCAGCTCGCGTGGTTCACGCCGTTCGTCAGAGCCCTCCGTTCGGACGTCACGCTGCTGCCCGCCGGCACGGCGCACATCGAATCCGATCAGACGTACACGATCGACGGCGTCCACCTGCACCAGGTCGCGATCGACGGCTTCGGCTTCGCGCCGTTCCTCACGTGGTTCGACGACGACGGCGAGATGTTCGCGCAGGTGTCGTCGTGGTTCTCGACGATCCGCGCCGGTCACGAGGCGATGATCGACACGCTGGTCGCGAAGGACAACGCGTGGCTCGCGGCCCGCGCCGCGAAGCTCGCGCAGACGCTCGCGCACCGGCCGCCGGCGGCCGGCCTCGCGATCACGCACGCGAACGTCTTCGACGCGGAGCAGAAGACGATCGTGAAGGATCAGACGGTCGTGATCGTCGGAGACAAGATCGTCTCGATCGGCGGCGACGTCCCGGCCGGCGCGCAGGTCATCGACGCGCACGGCCGCACGCTGATGCCCGGCCTCTGGGACATGCACGTCCACCTCGCCGACGGCGACGGGCTCCTCGATCTCGCGTTCGGCGTCACGACCGTCCGCGACATGGGCAACACGATCGACGAGCTCGGCGCGCGCATCGCGCGCTTCGACGCCGGCACCGAGCTCGGCCCGCACGTGCTGCGCGCCGGCTTCGTCGACGGGCCGGGCCCGCTGGCCGCGCCGGTCGGCATCCTGATCTCGAACGCCGACGAGGCGAAGAAGGCGGTCGCGCGCTACGCCGACCTCGGCTATCCGCAGCTCAAGATCTACAGCTCGATCGCGCCCGACCTCGTGCCGATCCTCGCCGACGCCGCGCACGCGCGCGGCATGCGCGTCAGCGGCCACATCCCGAACAAGATGCGCGCGTCCGACGCGATCGCCGCCGGCTACGACGAGATCCAGCACGCGAACTTCCTCATGCTGCAGTTCCTGGCCGGCCCCGACGACGACACGCGCACGCCGCTGCGCTTCACGCGCGTCGCCGAGAAGGGCGCGTCGCTCGATCTCGACTCGCAGCCGGTCCAGGACTTCCTCGATCTGCTGGTCGCGCACCACACGGTGATCGATCCGACCTTGTCGACCTTCGAGGGCCTCTTCATCTCGGATCCGGGCGAGATCGATCCCGGGCTCTTGCCGTACATCGGGCGCCTGCCCGCGCAGATCGAGCGCGGCACCCGCGGCGGCGGGCTCGACGCGCCCGGCGATCAGCGCGCGACGTTCCGCAAGTCGTACGCGACCATGGTCGAGCTCGTGATGCGCGCGTGGAAGAAGGGCGTCACCGTGGTCGCCGGCACCGACGCCGGCGCGGGCATGTACCTCTCGCGCGAGCTCGAGCTCTACGTCGCCGGCGGCATGCCCGCGCCCGACGCGCTCGCGATCGCGACGATCGGATCCGCGCGCGTCATGAAGCTCGACGCGACGACCGGATCGATCGCGCCCGGCAAGCTCGCCGACGTCGTGCTCGTCGACGGCGATCCGACCCAGGACATCTCGATCGTCCGGAACCCGGACGTCGTGATCTGCCGCGGCGTCGTCTACGATCCGCGCGAGCTGCTCGCCGCGGTCGGCATGAAGCCGCATCCGTAAGCTTCTGACTGGCACGTGAGGTGCTGTACCCGCGCGCATGGTCGTCGCGCTCCGGCCTCTGCTGCTCCAGCGCCACCGCCGCGGCAAAGGCTTCTCGTACACATACCCGAACGGATCGACCGTGCGCGATCCCGCCACGCTGCGTCGGATCCGCGCGCTCGCGATCCCGCCGGCGTGGACCGACGTCGTCGTCGCGGAGTCTCCCGACGCGCACATCCAGGCGACCGGGCGTGACGCGCGCGGGCGCAAGCAGTACCGCTACCACGCGCGCTGGATCGAGCTCCGCGATCGCGAGAAGTACGATCGCTTGATCGCCTTCACGCGCGTGCTGCCGCGGATCCGGGCCGCGGTCGCGCGCGACCTGCGGCTGCGCAAGCTGCCGACCCGCAAGATCCTCGCCGCGCTGGTCGCGATGCTCGAGACCTGCCACATGCGCATCGGCAACGACGAGTACGCGCGCGAGAACGGATCGTACGGCGCGACCACGCTCGAGAACGGCCACGTCCGCTTCAAGGGACGCGGCGCGGTCGAGCTCGTCTATCGCGCGAAGGGCGGCATCGTCCGCCACGTCCGCGTCACCGATCCGCGGCTGACGCGCGTGATCCGCGCGTGTCGCGCGCTGCCCGGCAAGCGCTTGTTCCCCGTGACCTCCGCCGAGGTCAACGCGTACATCGCGGACATCAGCCACGGCCCCTTCACCGCGAAGGACTTCCGCACCTGGGGCGGCACGCGCGAGTACGCGAAGGTCTACGCGGCGACGCACGATCGCAAGGCCGCGCTCGAGGCCGCCGCCGAGGCGCTCGGCAACACGTGCGCCGTCTGTCGCAAGTCGTACATCCACCCGCGGGTCTACGCGGGCGACGTGAGAGGGTTCGTATGAACAAGATCAAGCGCTTCTTCGTCGGCATGTATCGCGCGTTCAACGACGACAACGTCACCGACGTCGCCGCGATGATGGCGTACTACACGGCCTTCTCGCTGTTCCCGATGCTCGTGTTCATCGTGACGTTGACCTTGCTGGTCCTGCCGGCCGACGTCCTCCACGACGGGCTCGCGATGGTGAGCGCGATGATGCCGCACGCGATCGGCGACCTGTTCACGCAGCAGATCGATCGCATGGCGAAGGCGGCGTCGAGCGGGTTCGCGATCGGCGGCGCCGCGCTCGCGCTGTGGTCGGCGTCGCGCGGCGCGGCGTCGCTGTCGGGCGCGCTCAACCGCATGTTCCAGAAGAAGGAGACCCGCGGCTGGATCAAGCGGCAGCTCATCGCGCTCTTGATCACGCTGGTCGTGGCGCTGCTCGTCGTGCTCGCGCTCGCGCTCTTGTTCGTCGGGCCGATGATCATCAGCGCCGGCTCGGCGTGGACGATCCTGTGCTGGTTCAGCGCCGGCCTGATCGTGATGTTCGTGTGGGCGCTGATCTACAAGTTCCTGCCCGACACCGACGCGCCGTTCCGCGTCTTCACGCCGGGCGCGACGATCGGCGTGCTGCTCTGGCTCGGTGTCAGCTACCTGTTCAGCCTCTACGTCTCGTATCACGACACCTACGAGGCGACCTACGGCACGCTCGGCGGCGCGATCTTGTTCCTCACGTGGCTGTGGATGTCGAACCTCGCGCTGCTGCTGGGCGCGGAGATCAACGACGTCCTCGCCGACCTGCGCAAGCACGAGGACCCCGACGCCGCCGAGCTCGCGCACCCCGAGACGCCGCCGCAGCACGGCGCCGACAACGACGTCGCGCACATCTACGCGACTAAGGCGTCGAGCCAGCCGCGTGCTCCAGCTCCGCCTCGATCGCACTGAGATCGGACTCCTGGATCCGATCGGTGCGCCACGACAGCGTCAGCGACTTGCCCTTCAGCGCGTGATCGAAGCCGCGCGTGCCGACCAGCTTGAACATGTCGAGGTAGGCGTCGACCATCGGGCCGCCGCCGGCGAACTGCGCCTTGATCGGCTCGACGGTCTCGCCGATCCACGCGGCGGCCTCGTCGTACCACTGCTGGTAATCCTTCTCGCTCGGCGCCGGATCGATCGTCATCTCCAGCTCGGTGTCGAGCGTGCGCGACGAGCCGATCAGCTTGGTCAGCGGATCGCCGCCGTTCGACGGCACCGACATCGCGAAGCGCGCGCGCGTCAGCTTGAAGCCCGGCTTGAAGTCGTTGGGCCCGACGATGCCGACGCCGCAGCGCTCGCGCGCGTCCTTCAAGAGGCCCTCGGCGTCCTTCACGCGATCGGGCGCGGTCTTGGCGTCGGCGAGCACGGTCAACGGATCGACGTCGCCCTTGCCCATGAGCCCGCTGATGAAGAGCACGTGGGTCGCCTTGGCCTCGTCCTGCGACCAGTCGTCCTTGGGCAGCGCGGCGCCCCACTGGATCGGCAGCGCGCGGATGTGGATCTCGCGCATGCCCTGCGCGCCCGGCGCCTCGAAGCTCCAGTGGTTCGGGGCGACGGTCTTCGGCTCGACGCCGGGGATCGTCTTCAACATGTCGGTGATCTTGTCGGGATGGCGCAGCGTGAGCGCCATGTAGATGCACGGGCCCTCGCCGCACGACCAGCCGCCGATCGCGGCGACGTCCTTGTCGAGATCGATGTCGGCGGCGGCGAGCGCGGGCGCGATCAGCGGCGACACCTGCGTGAAGGCGTCGGAGGCCTTGTTGCCCGGCTGCAGCTCGATCGCCGCGCGGTAGCACGGGAACGCGACCTCGAACCAGGTCGTGTTCGGATCCTTCGGCGTGACGAACGTGATCGACGACGTCACGGTCGGCGTGATCGACGGGCCGTCGATCTTCGGCACCGGCTTGTCGGGCTTCTCGAGCTCCGGCGTCGGCGCGGCCTTGTCCTTGGACTTCCCGCAGGCGATCAACGCCAACCCGACGAACGCGATCGTGATCCTCATCGCGCGGACGTTACCATCGTCTCTCCCGGCAGGAGGAAGCCGTAACGGCGCATGATCGAGCGACCCTCTTCGGAGGCGACGAACGCGGTGAAATCTCGGCCGGCGGCGATCGCGCCGTCGCCGCAGACGACCAGCGCCTGATCGATCGGATCGAACATGGTGTCGTCGATCGCGAGGCTCTTGCCGCCCTTGGTCACGGTCGCGAGCGACAGCGCGACGATCGCGGCGTCGGCGTTGCCCGACTGCGCGAACTGCAGCGTCTGCTGCACGTTCTCGCCGAAGACGAGCTTCGGCTGCACCGTGTCCCACACGCCGGCCTTGATCAGCGCCTGCTTCGCGGCCTTGCCGTAAGGCGCGTGCGCGGGGTTCGCGATCGCGATCTTGGTGAAGCGCGGATCGGCGAGCTCGGCGAGCGAGGCCGGCGCGGCCGCCGCGCCGCCCTCGGGCGACCACACGACGATGCGGCCGCGCGCGTACATCGACTGGGTCCCCTTGTCGCACGCGCCCTTCTTCACGACGTCGTCGACGTACGAGACGTTGGCGGCGGCGAAGACGTCGAACGGCGCGCCGTCGGCGATCTGCTTCGAGAGCAGGCCGGTCGAGCCGAAGGTGAAGACGACCTTCACGCCGGTCTTCTGCTCGAACGCCGCGCCGACGTCCTTGAACGCGAAGGCGAGGTCGGACGCGGCGGC